>JAFXHY010000210.1 GCA_017536215.1 Muribaculaceae bacterium
ACAATGTGCCGGATTCTTCTTTATGCTACTTGCTATCGGATTGATTTTATCAAGATTGACCGGGAGCCGCACTTTGCGTAAAGGTAAAATTGCCGAAAATGCTTCTATCGGACTTGTGATTTCTCTGTTCGGTTACTTCCTGTTTGCTGCCGTCCACACAGTATGGGCTGTTTATGCCGCAGCTTTGATTATTGGATTAGGCAATGGACACATGTCCCCTGCATTCCAAAATATGTTCATTAATCTTGCCTCTAACGAACAACGTGGCACCGCCAATTCAACTCTTCTCGTTTCATGGGATATCGGCATCGGGCTTGGAATTCTTGTCGGAGGTTTTTTGTCTGAGCATTGGGGGTACTATTCTGCGTTTTGGGGCGCTAGGATTGTCAACCTAATTGGGGTCGCGTTCTTCTTCCTCTACGTTCGTTCCCACTATCTTCGCAATCGATTGCGATAGCCCGTTTTATGTATCACCCATCTCTTGTATCATGTGGAAACATGATTTCAAGAGATGCAACATACTATGTCATGATATCCTCCCTATAAATTATGTAGCGCACCAAAAGCTTCATCGACCTTGCTCACTTCGATGATGTTGATTTTGAATTTCGACGTATCAATTCCTTTCAAATTATGGCGTGGGATAATAATGCATTCCATCCCTAATTTTGCCGCTTCCGATATTCGCTGTTCAATGCGTGTCACCGGACGTATTTCTCCCGTTAATCCTACTTCTCCGGTCATGCACACTTTTCGAGGTATTGCTATATCTATATTCGACGACAACACCGCACAGATTACAGGCAAATCCATTGCCGGATCGGCAACCTTCAATCCACCTGCAATATTCAAAAACACATCTTTTTGTATCAACTTAAAGCCTACGCGCTTCTCAAGCACGGCGAGTAGCATATTCAATCGACGTGAATCAAAACCGGTAACGGCTCGTTGTGGAGTCCCATATGCTGCGGAACTTACCAATCCTTGAGCTTCGATTAGAAATGCTCGTATTCCTTCTATTGCCACTCCTACGGCTGTCCCGGATAAATTCTCATCGGTCGGCGACAATAACATTTCCGACGGATTGGTGACCTCTCGAAGCCCGCGTCGACACATCTCGTAAATACCTATCTCATTCGTATTCCCGAAACGGTTCTTAATCGCCCGTAGCAATCTGTACATATGTTGTCGGTCTCCTTCGAAATGAAGCACTACGTCAACTATATGTTCCAATACTTTTGGACCTGCAATCGCCCCATCTTTATTTATATGTCCGATTAGCAACGCCGGAACCCCGGATTCCTTAGCATATTTCAGCAACTGTGCTGCACACTCGCGCACCTGACTGACACTGCCCGATGCACTCTCTATGCTTTCCGACGCCACAGTTTGGATTGAATCTACTACAAGTAATTCCGGCTTTACTTCCTCAATATGCTCAAATATGTTTTCAAGGGATGTCTCGCACACTATGTAACAGTTATCCGACAAGCGACCTATGCGATCGGCACGCATCTTCAACTGTGTGGCACTCTCTTCTCCCGACACATACAATATTCTTCGGGATTTTATCGATAAGATGTTTTGTAGAACCAATGTCGACTTACCGATGCCGGGTTCTCCTCCTATCAACACCATCGAACCGGCAACAAGCCCTCCTCCGAGCACTCTGTTGAGTTCCTCTGAGGGCATATGGATTCGTGGCTCGTCGAGCGCTTCGATTTCCGACACTTTGCGAGGTTGGCTCTTACTCATGCGTGCAGGGCCTATTGATTTTGACGACCCTTTGTTTGTCGTGACGCGCTCCTCAACCATTGTGTTCCATTCTCCACATTCCGGACATCTTCCTGTCCATTTGGGTGACTGAGCTCCACATTGTGAGCAAAACCATGCCGACTTTACTGTCTTTGCCATTGTCTGGATGTTGTTATTATTTGACTGAATCTATTGACCCTTGCGAAATTGCGATAATACTATTGCTGTTGCTATCGACACGTTAAGCGACTCTACATGCTGAGCATCGGAAGGGTAGGGGGGGATGAACAGGCGATGAGTCACCGCCTCGGCTACGTTTGCCGATACTCCTTTCCCTTCATTTCCCATAATTATGACTCCTTGACTCTGCAACTCGCTGCTATATATATTTTCGCCATCAAGAAATGTCCCATATATAGCAATGTCGCCGGGAAGTTGTTTTAGCCATTCCGCTAAATCGACATACTTGACTTCCACGCGGGCCAATGCTCCCATTGTTGCTTGAACCACCTTCGGATTATAAACATCGACCGTGTCATGCGAACAAACTATTGCCTTTACTCCAAACCAATCACACGTGCGTATTATTGTGCCCAAATTACCCGGATCTTGCACTCCGTCAAGCGCAACAATCAATCCTCGTGTGTCAATTTTATCAACCATTTCCGGCATAGTCATGACAGCAATCACCTCCGGAGCATTGCTCATTGAGGAAATTCGTTCCATATCGGCACGTGAGGCTTTCATTATCTCAGCCCCGGCCGGAATTTTGAAATCCCCTCGTTCCAACCATGCATGTGTAGCTACTATCATTCTACATTCAAATGTTTCAATTAGCTCGGAGATGCATTTAGCCCCCTCTGCTACAAACATTCGTAGAGAGCGCCTGTGTTTTGGCTGTTGCAACGACGTTATTATCTTGCGTCGCGACGCACTAAGTGGAGGTATATTCTCGATATTCATATCCCCAAAGTTAGAAAATTGTTTGCAACTACACAAAAAAGTATCTACCTTTGTCGCTACTTCACAGTCAGAGGTCCGGCTCGTCGCGGGGAGTGCTCAACTTTTCAGTTGTGCCGCCTGAGGAAAGTCCGGGCAACATAGAGCACCACACTCTTTAACTGAGAGCTATCGGCGACGGTAGAGTAGCGTGACAGAAAACAACCGCCATGTTTCCACGTGGTAAGGGTGAAAAGGTGGGGTAAGAGCCCACCGGACGGCGTAGCGATGCGTCGTGCCGCATGTCTTGTGGGTTGCAAGGTCAAGTATACCGACATTTAAGGGTGGCTCGCCCATTGTCGGGGGGTAGACTGCTACGGACCACGCACCCGTGCGTGGCCAAGATAAATGACGAGCCGTTATTTCGCTGTGGGCGTGAGCCTACTCGACTTTAACGACATAACCCGGCTTATAGGACCTCTGATTTTTTTTATTTATTGCAACTTAATCTCCTATAAACATTTGTGTTAAGGCTCTTTCGGGTGTTATTGGTAGTTATGAAATTATAAAATTTCATAATCCTAAGCTCTATTTGGATATTTTAGCAAAATTTTTAATGAATTGGTGAAACTTTTTCAACATATTTGCGTCTAATAATTAAATAATTAGTTGCAAAACTTTTAATCCTAATTTATTAACCTAATTTGTTAAAAGCAACCGATATGAAAAAGAAGTATTTTCTAATTCCACTATTACTCCTCGTTGCTGTCGGTGTGGTAGCTATTCAAGCTCGCGCTTCAGTCGACCCCTCCAATAAAATTGAAACAAAGTCATTCAACTTTTCTAATTTTGATGAAGTTAGTGTCTCTGCTAACTTTGATGTCGAATATGTACAATCTTCGGGAAATACATGGTGTATTGAAGTGACTGCCCCCGACAATATTATCCCCTATGTAGTTGTAAAACGTCATGAAGAGGGTATTTCTCTATCCCTTAAAGGTGTATCTACCGATAAAGATTTCACTCTTAAAGCAAAAATCGTAGCTCCTGCGTTAGAAGAAATCAACCTTTCCGGCGCATCTACTTTTAGTGCCAATGAAATTAATGTTCACAGCCTTGACCTTGAAGCTTTAGGTGCATCTTCTTTCAAAATTCAGAAAATTGCTTCCTCCGACTTGGAAGTCAAATTGTCGGGTGCTTCTGTTGCCAACATTAATGGCGTTGATACCGGTGAATTCGATCTTGACCTTTCAGGTGCTTCAATAGCTGATATTAAAGTCAAAACAGGGGAAGCCGATGTTGAATTATCCGGTGCATCTGTCGTTACTCTTTCCGGTAATGTTGGATATGTTGAGATGGAAGCATCCGGGGCATCAACCATCAATGCTAAATCGTTCAAAGCCAATTCCGGTTCGCTTCAAGCTACAGGTGCCTCTAAAATTGATGCAAGCATTGCCAACCTAACACAACAAAGAGCCACCGGAGGTTCTACAATAAATAATTTCTAATAATCTCATAATGTTTTCTCCCGCAAGGAGCATAACAACAATATTTTTAATTCTCCTGTCGGTCCTCCGGATGGCGGGAGAATTATCATTTGTAGTTGTGGCCGATGCAACTACCCGTTCTCCTTTGCCATTTGCTTCGGTATTCAACCGCGATGGCAAAGCTATATGTATAAGCGACCGCCATGGCCGATTCCGACAAGTCGACGACAAAGATTACCCCTTGACAATTCGTTACATTGGCTTTGACGACGAAAAGGTTATCAATGTAGCCACCGATACAATTTTTCTTCACGAAAACTCTACCAACCTACCCGAAGTAGTTGTCGACTCTCGTAAACATAAACTGCTCCACGTTTTGGCTTATGTTCGCGAATACTCAACTTTGACTACCTATTCCGACACAATCACTCTCTTTAGAGAGAAGATGGTCGACTATATGCTTCCTCTCGAAGCTCGTGTGAAATTTAAAGGCTGGTCAGTTCCGCGAACACTCACAAGTAAGTCCTATTATAGATTTACCGACGATAATGGTCTTGACAGCGTTAGCAATCTTTGTAACAATCACTTTTCTTGGTCCGACTGGGTAGGACTCGCCCCGACTATCTCTCTCCCTCATCGATTGGTTTATGCCGATATTGCAACCGATACACTCCGTGGCAAATATTCCCCATATGAGATATGGGATAAACACTTCGACAAAGTAACAATCAATGTAGATGTATTAGCCGATACAGCAAGCCGAAAATGGGTCCCCGGTTTTGGCGGATTCTTTAGAAAAGCTATTGACTATGACTATTTTAGAATAACATTTCGTTACGATAATATTGATGGTGGGAAACTTTCGCCTGCCGATATGATAGGTTGTAACTATCGCGTAGAATCCAACGGTCGAGGTCGTGATATGTTTCGATTCAATCACCCCGATGAACCATTCTTTGTGACCACCCAAGCCGACATATATATTCTTGATAAAGAGTATGTAACAGAAAAAGATGCTCGTAAATGGGCAGATAGAAAATTTGATATTAATGATGTAGGACTTTTTGAACCAACCGATGCACCACAATTGCCCCCCGACGTATTAGCTATTATTGAGCGCGTTAATAATATTAACCATGACCTGATAAGGCAAGAAATAGAGCCCGACAAGAGAATGATTGCAAAGTATGATGGTCGTGATAACTTCAAGATTGGGAATAGGGCATTGATGGTACTGAAACAACTCTCCGGAATCTCTTCAATAAAGTTTCATAAGAATAGAAATAATCAGTGGAAGGAGTTCCGTTTAAAAGCCAAGACAATGTTTGGCACACCCCTCCCTAATGACAGCATATATGGTTGCAATAACGAAAATGCTGTCGGCAAAACAGACGTCGCAAAAGAAGAATAGAAAATAAATTGCCAAAATATTTGCGCATTTAAAACTTTGTGACTATCTTTGCACTCGCAAAAGGGAGGTTGATAATCTCAATTGAGATCTTAAACCACCAATACAAGGACGGCGGGATAGCTCAGTTGGTTAGAGCGTCGGATTCATAACCCGGAGGTCACGAGTTCAATTCTCGTTCCCGCTACCAATGCAGAACTGCAAACGCAACGAGCCGATAATCAGCACGTTGCGTTTCTCTTTATCCTCCCTACCGGGACAATTTCGGGACAATTTTGTTACGGCGTTTAGCGGATTGCTTCAGTTCGCTAATAAAAAAAATGCTTAAAAATGAACCTCCCACGCGGATTGATTTTAACAATTCCCAATCCGCCTCGCTTGATGAAATCAGGCAATTTACATTCCCAAAACTTCGGGAAAACAAAGATGCGTGGTATATAGAGTTCTACGCTTACGACCCCCTGTTAAAAAGGTTACGTAGAAAGAGAATAAAGGTCAATCGGATAAAATCTATTAAGGAGCGACGCGAATATGCCTATTCAATTATACATCGTCTTACAAGGCAACTAATCATAGGTTGGAACCCTTGGATTGACCATGGGACTGAGGGTGTCGTTTTGTTTAAGGACATATTGGAAAAGTATAGCCGTTACAATGACAAAATGTTTAAGTCTGGATTTTTCCGAGAGCTGACTCATCAGAACCATTACTATAGGCTGAAGAAGTTACTAGAGTACAATAATAGCAGGGCTGTTCCTATAATTTATCTCTACCAAATGGATTTGCGATTCTGCAATGATTTCCTTGATTATATATTTGTAGAAAAAGGGTTCTCCGGCATATATCGCAACGCTTGCTTAAGCTTCATGAAGACGTTGCTTAATTGGTGTATTGAGAAAGGATATATCAAATCAAACCCAGCTCAGCTTATAAGCCCAATTCCGCAGAAATTGTTGCAAAAACGGAGGAAACTAATCCCGAGCGATACAATAAAAGAAATCGCAAAATGGTGCAAAGATAATGATCGCCATTTCTTACTATCTTGCTACTTGCTATATTATGGTTGTATTAGGCCTATCGAACAAACTAGATTAAGGCTAAACTATTTCAATCTTAAAGAAAGTACATTAACTATTCCTGCAGAAGATTCAAAAAACCGAGCCACGCAAGTGATAACAATACCGCGGAAAGTATTGGAATACGCGCTTGATATACGTACATTCAATTATCCGGCAGACTATTATCTATTCTCCGAAAATTTGGAGCCCGGGAATAGGCCAATAACTACGAGGTGGCTGACAGAACACTGGCAACGGATGAGTAGGGCATTGAAATTAGACAAGGACTATACGTTTTACTCCCTAAAGGACACAGGTATAACCGACATGTTAAATAAGAAAGTGAGCAATCTTGCGGTACGAGACCAGGCAAGACATAGCTCACTTGCAATAACCGACGTATATACGCGAAGATTGGCGAAAGCCAACAAAGAAATCATTGATTTTAAAGGGGAATTATAAGTTTACTCATCAAGTAGATAGAACTCACCTTTTAGCAACTGCGACATCCCATTTTCGGTAAATGTTGCAGTTATTTTTTCGCATATAAAAGCTTTCCCTTTGATAAAAAACAACGACCGCACATTCGGAATATCATCGGACAAGAATGATATATGAAACTTCTGTTTAGGGTTTATTTTGTAAATTGGCTGAGCCATGGGACCCAAAGAGAAACGTAAAGAGCACTGATTCACAAAATAAGTCCAGTCTTCTCTTATTGTTATCCAATCTATTGTAGGGCTGGGGAACTTCCCTGTGTCCGGAGTACCATCCCAAAACGCAACAAATATCTTATCGTAGTATTCAGTTTTGGATTCTTTTTCCCCCTCCAATAGTCGTTGAACGATACCCGGTTGTACTACTTCAGATTTATCATGAGTACTGGAGGTACTGTCGGTGCCAGGGCGAGTACCGCCAGAGGTTAAGTCCTCGGAGTAACTTGCGACTTCGAGGAATAAGCAATTACCTTTTTCGGGGTCCGTTTCGTCAATCCAGGCCGGCACAAAATCCAGTTCAATGTCGTTGTCGGAGTTTTCATCGACAGTTTTGTCGCCAAAGACATTATCGGTTGGAGTATGTGGATGCGGTCGTAGACGTCTCCCAAAGAATTAGTTTCAACATATTCGGTGCGGACACATCGAATAACGAAATGAGTATCAACATCTTTAGCATACAAGATATTTTGTAATCCCGGCATACCACGTCCATAGCTACGCAGTCGTGCATATGTAGCATTTTCAGCGATAAGAGCATCGAGTGTATCATACACGATTTTGGAATCGGCATTCTCTTTTATAAACCAAGGACAGCTATAAAATTTCCACATATTATGATTACAGTCTTTGTAGCGGCGG
Organism: Muribaculaceae bacterium; assembly: GCA_017536215.1. Classification (GTDB taxonomy): domain Bacteria; phylum Bacteroidota; class Bacteroidia; order Bacteroidales; family Muribaculaceae; genus JAGBWK01. The sequence goes on from JAFXHY010000210.1 coordinate 8,003, forward strand.
TTCGCCGATTCTATATAGTTGCTTTCATCTGCCGTAGTAACATTGACCGTAAAACCATCGACAACTTTTTCTAATCGAATTGGCTTTGTGTTGGAAAGGATAGAGGATATTGACGCAAATTTAATTTTTTTCGCTTTGTGGTCGATGTCAAATTCTCCTCCGAGTAAAGGCTCCAATTTCTCAAAAAATTCCGCGACATTCCAGTGGGGTAGAGCGCGCGCAAACTGAGGCACCTCCCATGTCCATGGCAGAGTATTGCAGATTAAAAGATAACGCAAATCATCTTTCCTTTCCCAATCGGCGAAATCGTATTCGTAGCCAATGGCATCGCAAATCCGTTTGGCTATAACAATAAGGTAAGGTTGGTATGACAATCCTTTGCAGTCGGCATGGTAGGTATATGCATTGTTTGCGTACACCACTTCATTTTGAATGTTTCCCGAAGAGTTATTTACCCATGGAAGAGCAACTGCCTCCTGCCCGTAGCGCAAGCCCATCCATTGAGTGCTTGGGTCGTTAGGCAAAGAGTCCATCGGATAAGCACCGAGATTTAGTTCATTGATATAGATTTCGTCTAAAGTATCGTCAAAGTTTTGCGCTGAGCGTCCCTCAAGGAATTGGCATTTTATTTCTGTTTCGGACGATTCTACCACTGTAATAACGCCATATCTGTGAATAGCACGGTCGATGATAGCCGCATCTAATTTAACCTGTCGAGCTGAAATATCCATTCGATTGAGATGCCCGAATATAGCAATATTTTCTGGGCAACCGGCGAGGGGTAATGATATCGATAGAGTATAACTATCAGCGCTTGAGAATGACCGATTTTCAGCAATAAAATCAAACGATGTTCCTTTTTTTAGGAGGGCGCACTTGCCATCAATTATTAGTTGCATTTTTACGTTTTGATTTAGAAGTTTTATTTGCTATTAACTTGCTGTATTCGTCTTGAGCTCGTTTAATTCCATGGTCACCGGAAACAGTATTGATTGTGACAAATGGCTCGTTAAGACGAGTATTTAAGTCGGAGGCAGTTCGAGACATTTGGACAACGGCGGCAGTCAATAGAGCAGTGCCATTGTCCCCCTCGGCGAGGCGTGCGATGGAGTCATTGGCTCTGATGGAGCGTGACACATCGGCAGAGCGAAGCGAGCCGATTGTATTAGTGCGTTGTGCGTAGTCAAGCGTTTCAATCATAGCACGAGCCTGAGGATTTGCGAGCAATCGTTGTGATGCCACCCATTCACCTGCGTGCACTATGCCGGCCGGCTCGTTTACCGCTCCCGGTTTGGTGAAACCACCTTTAGCATAGCCTTGAGACTCAGATGCCTGTTGTTGTTTTTTAATAGCAGCAATCTGCAACGCACCGGCTGCGACAGCCATAGCTGCCGCTATCGGAGCCATTACAAATCCAACCACCGGGATAGCAGCTGCCGAACCATAGGCATTGATAGCATTTTGAGCCGTTTGGGCGACGGCTTGAATAACTTGCATAGCAAACATTTTCTTATTAGCCTCATTTTTAGCCTTAGCGATTTCCTTTTCCTTTTGCTTTTCAAGTTTCGCAACTTTGTAGGAATTGCCCTCTGCTTGAGATATTTCCTTATCATAACGTTTTTCAATCGCAGCAGTTTGCATTTCGAGTTCGGCTTGGACGATAGACGATACTTGTGAGAATATCGAACCCATTCCCGACATAACGGTGTCAAACGACTGAGTTACTGCCTTACCAGCATCTGATTCAAGCCATTCAAGGAGCTCGGCATTAGCCTTTTCAAGTGCATTGCGATTGTCTTCCACAGCAAGTAGGCCATACTTCTCTTTAAGCGCAAGTTTGGCTTTTTCGTAAGCCTCTTCAATGCGGAGTTTTTCTTCCGCATTACCTTCTGTGGCCTTAAGTTCGGCTTCGTAGACAATAGCGAGATTAGCAAGATCGTTGTCATAAGCTTTCATGCGTTCCACCGCATTGTCTCCGAAGTATTCCTCTTTCAATTTCTCTTGGCTACGTTTGAGTTCATCTTCGTTCTTTTTGGTCTCTTGCTGTTTTTTGAGAGCCGCTTGATATTGGTAGTCAGCAAGAGCCTTTTCAGCGTCCATCCGTTCTTGCGTTCCCTCTTTAGTAAGAGTGACCAATTTAGCGAGGTGTTCTTCTTCAATACGAGCTACAGCCTCGTTATAGGTATCAATAGAATATTGTCCGTCAATGAAGAACTGCTTCGCTTCAGCAAGTCGTTTGTTGTAGGACTGCTTCTCTTGTTCCAAGGTAAAATTAGTATTGGCTTCATTTTGTTTTTTGACAGCCTCGTAGTATTGGGCTTGAATAGAGAGTCTTTCGTTTTCCGAAAGGTCGGTGTGAGCAAGTTGTTTATTGTAGAAGTCCACTTCGATTTCGTTCATTCGCTTGGTGTAGTCGATATACGACTTTTCGCCTTTAGAGTATGCGATAAGATTAAGTGCGTCTTCTCGTTCACGCCACTCCTTTTCGGCCTTAAAGCGGTCATCATTTGTATCTACCAAGGGGACCGCGGGGGCATTTTTTCTATTGGCTTTATGATAATCATCGAGGATGGCCTCGCGTTCGGAGTCAGTGAGGTCATCGCGCTTCAACAATTTCTCATTATACTCTGTAGCGATTTCGTTCATCTTTTTTTGATGTTCTTCGTAATCAACCTCTTGATTGCGATAAGAAGCCTTAGCAATTTCTTCTTGCGATTTACGCCATTGATTCTCCGCATCGAAACGGCTATCTGTAGTCGGATTAAATACATTATCACCGGGTGTATTATTTGCAGCATCTATTGAATCTTTAGCAATAAGTCCTGCGAGCACCTTTTGGTCTGATTGCAATTGTGCGATTTGAGGGTCATACTTGTCTATAATTTCATTCCAATCACTAATAAAGTAAGATGTTGGCGTAATACCGGCTTGGTCTATGAATTTGTAATAGTCGTAACCGACTTGCTTAATTATATTCGCATAGGCTTCAGGCATACTATATTTATTCATCAGTTCTTTGAACTTAACGTCCATTTCTCGCGTAAGTTTCGCAATTTCTTTTTCATTTTCGACAACCATTTCTTGCCGAGCTCGAGCTTTTGCGGAAGATAAAATATTATTACGAAGACGAGCATATTCATTGGCGGCATTACCGGCAAGGATTGCCTCTTGTGAAAGGGAACCGAAATATTCTGGGTATTGCTGTTGCAATTTTTTAACAGCATTAATTCGCTCTTCCATAGCAAGGGTTTGATTTTGTGTGGCATTATAAAGAGCGTCGAGTTGTATTATTTCTGCCGCGCAACTTGCTTCTGCTTCTTTCTCCGCATCGGCAAGTCGCTTCTGAGATTCGGCAAGAAGTTCCATTGCGGATTTAGCTTTTGACGTTTTTGAAGAGAAAGTAATGAGTAGCCCTATGACCGTAGTAATTGCGCCTACCATAAGCCCAATTGGGTTTAATTTAATAGCTTTATTAAATAATAAAACTGCAGCTGTTGCAATATTTTTCGCTACCGCCAAAGATTTAGTTTTGATTGCAGCTGCATTCGCAGCAACAGAGTAAGCCAAAACCGTCGCGGTTAAAGTAGTAATTAGTCCTAAATTATTTTTAACAAAATTCACAACAGTACTAATAACATGTATCATGGCAGATGTGCCACTAATCATATATTTCATTACCGGCATCAACTGTTCTCCCAATTCAACCTTTAATTCATTAAATGATTTCTTAGCTTTGTCGAGTCCGGCTTGCACAGTATTATTCTGTACATTATATTCTTTATCTACCGACGTGGCCTCTGCAAAAGCGATAGCAGCTTCTTGCTGACGTGTCTTGACGTCCTCAATTTTATTCGCAAGTGTAGACAATGCACTTATTGCTCGGGAACCATTTTCCCCCATATCCGCAAACATTGGGGATAAGACATCCAACGTGCCCGCTTGATTCAGTTTTTCGAGGAATAAAATAAGAGCTCCGTTAACATCGGTTTTCAATAAATTGCTGAATTTTTGAACTTCAATACCTGCGACGTTAGCATATTTTGCCGGGTCCTGCATCATCCTCACTATCACTTGCGATACTGCGGTAGCTGACGCTTCAACGGTTTGATTATTGCTATCATGTACAGCCCCATAAGCCATTATTTGCGGGATTGTCATATTTGCTTGAGCACCAACGCCACCCATTCGGGAAGTAAACTCTGCGAGATATGGGGCAGAAGCGGCGCAGTTTTGCGAAATTTCATTGATAACCGAGCCGACAGCGAGCAAAGAGCGTTCCGTGCCGAGCCGTTCTTCGTCGCCGAAGATACCGGTAAGTTTCGATATTGTCAATGTGGCGCCCTCGCCGAGGTCATCGAGAGCTACATTGATTTTATCAGCCGCACGTACGAATCCGAGGATATCCTCTTGTGACTTCTTACCCAATCGTCCGGCTTCTTGAGCCAACTCGTTCAAGTCCTCGCGTGAGGTACGTGTGTCCATCTTTTTAAACTCTTCATTCAGCAACTCTACCTGTTCACGCGTCATCCCGGTAAACTTCTGTGTATTTGCCATTGCCGAGTCCATAGAAGCAAAAGCGTTAACGGATTTTTTTCCTGCAGATAGAATTCCAGCGACTCCGGCAATAGCCGCGACAGTCATAGTTTGCCACTTATTAATCCAATCGGATATTTTATGCCAACGAGTTTTTTGAGTAGTGAGAGAGGCGTTTACATTTTCGAGTTCTTTTTTGACAGTGCGTATTTTTTGCACATGTTCTTCCCACGCTTTAGTTCCGCGTGGGATAGAATTTAGTTCTTTGTTTAGCTGTCGTAATGCGTTCTTCAGGTCTTTAGGAGTCGCTTTGTCTAAACGACGCAGGACGTCGGCAACGCTCATTGTTTCCGACTGCATGGATTTCAACCCCCTACGAGCTTTATTAAGTTCTTTGTGGATTGTTTTAGCGGATTTATCTCCTGAAGCTTCGGCTTTAGCGTAAGCTATTTCCAGCTCTTTAACGAGCTTCCGCTGTTGCTCAAGTTCTGCTTTTGCTTTTTGACCATTAACATCAATTTCAACGGTCGCTTTAGTTGTGTAATCACTCATATTTCGCTGATTTTTCAGCGAAAATGGCAAAAACTACCTAATCAATAAAAGACAAAAACCGCGATAAAACACGGTTTTCAAATATCA
>JAFXHY010000211.1 GCA_017536215.1 Muribaculaceae bacterium
TGCAATTGCAACAACAGGAGGAGCTATCATGGGAACGAGTACAGTAACCACATTTGTTGAAAGTACAGCCGGAATTGAAGAGGGGGGACGCAGTGGATTGACCTCATTTTCCACATCAATATGTTTTATAATAGCCATATTTTTTGCGCCATTCTTTCTCTCAATCCCATCGTCGGCAACAGCACCGGCTCTCGTGCTTGTGGGAGTGATGATGATGGCTTCAATTGCAAAAATTGATTTTACCGATTATTCCGAATCTATTCCCGCATTCATTTGTGTCATAATTATGCCGTTATCATATAGTATCTCCGACGGCATCGTGTTGGGACTTTTAAGCTATGTGATAATCAATGTGTGCTGTGGTAAGTTTAAGAAACTCTCATCGGGCATGTATATATTAGCCGGTTTCTTTATGCTGAAATTCTTCATATAAAAGTATTATAACCTACTATATTTTAAATACGTCCCTATTGGTGGCAACCGATAGGGACGTATTTATTTCTAATGTGATACCCGACATTCAGTCTATAAAGCCTCGCTTAAAGCGCAAATTGGGTGTCGAGCCAATTCAATTTGTTGAGATATGCGGTTTTCATACTTTCGACAGCTTCCTCAAACGACATTTTTTCATCGCCGTTGATATTGGTGGAAATAGGCCAAATCGCAATATTTGCGTTATTGGACATCTTGATTTTCTGTGCTTGCGATTCAATGTAAGTAGGGATTTGTTCAAACTTCGGTTTCAACTCAGCCCATCTTTCTTTTACGCGACTTTCGAATTTAGGATCGGAGAATAAATGATTGTAGTAAAGGTGATTTCTTGTCCAAAATTCAGGTGTCTCCACAGAGAAGGTCCAATAGTCAAAATCCCATACCGGTCCGGCAGTTAATTTCCCGCCACGGTCTTTATGCATATATACGCTCTTGGGCCAATAGGTTTCTTTATTTTGGGTTAATTCGTACACAAATAGATAGTCAATATAAGAGTCCACATCAATGTATTGTTCATACTCATGAGAACTCAAACGCGAAGGTGTATTCAAAATTTCTTCGATGGTGTTGATATAGTTCTGCATATATTCAAATTGTTCCGTAGACAGAACATCTTCATCCGGTTCTTTGAACATATAAGGTAGATCGAATATTGATGAATGAAATTTATTAACCTCGTCATAGTAAGTGTCCAACTCCATCAAATATCCGCCGGTAATAGATTCGTCGTCAATGTCGCCACTCTCCATTTTAGCAATATTCACTCTGTTTTCATCTATTTTTATTTGTTCACAAAGTAAATAATTGCCAAGGTGAACGCCATTGAGAACAACTTCAACAAATTCTCCTCTTGGTGTCCAAGCCAATCCTGTGGAGCGTGAAATTTCAAATGCCACGTCGTTGCGCATCAGCGTGCGGTCCATCCAGTTGGCGAGCAACACCCATCGTTTATGGGCAGGCATGCCGAGTATTGAGGCTTTGTTGTCGAGTTTAAGCGCGTAAGGTTTTTTAGGATAATTCCAAGATGTATTGCCACGACCGCGAATACTTGTAGTGCCGGAATAATCAATTTTTCCATTGGCGCTAATAGTCATTGAACTGTTTTCAAGCCACTCTTCTTTGCTTGTTATCGGTTGTGCATCAGGAGTGGTGATGTTTACAATCGGCAATCCTGAATTAGTAACCGTTACAACATAGCTGCGCATATCTCCATCCACCGACTTCACTTTATAAATGACCGGCGAAGAGAAATCTTGCACCGACTTGCCACTATGCTGTTCGACATTATCGACATATACCCCCTCTCCGTTGGCACTGAACGATGCTATAAGTTTGAAATCCGTGAGATATGGAATACATACGCTCATATTGCCCGAAACCGGCACCTCTACATCTGTTAAGATTTTCCCTTTATTATCCGATGCCAAGAATGAGAATGTGGCAAACTCGTTGGTTGCGGTTCTGACATTGACTGCCGATGATGAAATCTGGATTGGATTCCCATTCCCATCATTTATCGAAAGCACCAATGCTACCTGCTCATTATAAGAGGTTGACACATTTAGGTCCTCTATTGAGGCTCTATACTGTCCCACTTTCATTTCGCCGTTGGTCTTATAAACTTGTTCCACCGATGCCAAGCGATAGTTTGTGGGTTTGGTCACATAGGATGAGGCACGGCTTATTCCCACTTGGTCGAGTTCAATTGCGCAATTTTCGCTCGTAACGTCATAATCAAACAATGCGCTCGAGGGATTGACACGGAATTCAAACGATGCCGATGTCCCTTTCCCGAGCACGATATCAGTGGTGGTGAGTATCGCAATCGATGTCGGCGTGTTAAATTCCATATTGAATGAAAAACTTTCACCATTGGCAAGAGTTAAAGTAATTATCTTTGTTACATCATCTTGCTCAATCGAGGATAGCACTCGTGACTCATCGGCGGGGAAAGGTGTCATAAGCATGTCTACGATAGTTTCCGGAGCGGAGCTATAATACATTTCATAAGCATAGTAGCCATCTTTCACGACAACTCGTATTGACATTCCTTCGTCACCCTTATCCCCCTTATCCCCTTTATCACCTTGGGGTCCGGTTTCGCCCTGCTCACCTTGGTCCCCTTTATCGCCTTTGTCACCCTTGTCTCCTTTATCACCTTGGGGTCCGGTTTCGCCCTGTTCACCTTGGTCCCCTTTATCGCCCTTATCTCCCTTTTCTCCTTGGGGACCTTGGGCTTTTATGTAGTCACCATTATTATCCATTAAGCGAGTAAAACTGTTGCCATTATCATAACTTACTGTCCAATAGCCATCTTGGTCGATACGTAAATATGGAGTGATACCATTGATACCATTGGCTCCATTTATCCCATCTTTACCGTCTTTACCGTCAGCACCATCTTTGCCATCTTCGCCGTCTTTACCATCGGCTCCATCTTCGCCGTCGGCTCCGTCTTTACCATTATACAAATCAATATTTGACCCATCGGAAAACTCGACACGCCAGCCTCCTTCTCCATCGCTGATAGGAGTCACTTTTGAGATGATTTTTCCGTCATTATAGGCTGCCTCCAATGCATTCAAAGCTGTTTCTATATCATAGACTTTTTGTTCTAATACATCTAATCGACTGTTGACCATATCCAAGTCGGTGCATGCGCCAAAACCTGTAATAAAAGCGATGCACAGTAGTAACTGTCTGAATTTAATCATATTGAGATAAATTTGGTGAGTGATTGTTGAAATTTGGATAATCTTTTATAATTGAAGTGGCAAAGTTATCCAAAATTGCTGATAGATAGTGCAATATTGGGCGATTTTTTAGACAGCTCGATAGCAAATAGTTGAAAAGGGGAGGTATTAGGGAATCAGTGGATGCTATGATGGTCAGTCAGCGAAAAAAATTCTTCAGCGCAATCGCTATTGGAGCGCAACGATATTCATATCTTGCCAATAGCGGGCATTTTTATAGGCTTCAATCGCCTCTGCCGGTACGTGTAGCGTGATTTGCGACGGTTTACGATGCAAAGCCAAAGCTCGAGGAGGCACCACCGCATGAATATAGATGTCTTTCAATTTTTCACACCCATAAAAGAGATATTCGTCGGTGCGTTCAAGTCCTGCCGGCAGCTCTATTTTCTCCAATTCCAAGCAGTTGTAGAATGCGCCTCGTCCCAAATGCTTTACTGTTGAGGGTATTTTCACCTCTTTTAAATAGGCGCAATGGGCGAATGCATCAAGTCGAATAGTCTCCAACCCCTCAGGCAAGTCCAATCGAGAGATATCAGTAGCTACAAAACATGCTGTAGGAATTTCTTTAAGATTTTTCGATAAAATCAATTCTTTGACTCCGCGGCAGCTATAAAATGCATCCTCGCCCAACTCGGTAACACTGTTTGGAATATTGATAACAAGCAAGCTGTCGCATCCGTAAAAGGCGTTGCTCCCGATTCTGACTACTCCCTCAGGAATATAAATGGCATTCAAATGGAGCAAGGATTTAAATGCTGAATTGGCGATAGATGTTACAATATATCCCTTTCCTTGATAATCAATGAGTTCCCTTATGTAAAGGTTGGGAATATGCAGGTGGAGCGAGTCGGGACCTATTGCCTCACATGTCAGTTTTTCCGAATTGAAATTGGAATATTTGATGTAATTTACACTGACAATCTCAGATGAAATATCGATGACATTGCTCTGCTTATCCCAAATCAAATATCCCACGGCTGCCACAATAGCAAACAAGATACATAAAGTTGTTTTCGGCCATCTGTGCCATATTTTTTCGCTCTTGTTGAGTTCAGCCAATATTTCATCAATGTTTTGATATCGGTCGGCTTGTTGCTCTTGGAGGCATTTCGCCATGACTTTGCGATACACTTTCGGCAGTTTTTTCGCTGAATTTTCCCCGATATATTCAATGATTTTCCCTACGCCATACACA
>JAFXHY010000212.1 GCA_017536215.1 Muribaculaceae bacterium
ATTGTGGCTGTGTCGGCTTAACTGGTTGCAGTTGCGTCGGTTGTGCTACAACTTGTGGTTGCGCCACCACGGGTTGCGGTTGCGCTTGTGGCTCTGCTTGTGGTTGGGATTTCGAGGCTCCATGCTGAGGTTGCGCCACCACGGGTTGCTCCTGTATTTGAGGCTCTGCTACCACCGGCTGCTCCTGTGTTTGCACCTGAGGTTCCTCTTGTTGTGCTTCCGGCTGCAGTGTAGGTGCCACTTCCGGTTGGGGTTGGGGCTGTTGCTCCGGTTGCGGTTGCGACAAATTCTCTGCTTCGGGTTGCACCTCCTCTGCTTGCTCGCCGTCTTGTGCTTCTTGCATATCCGCTTCTGTAGATACTATTTCTTCCGATTCCTCTATGATACCCTCCGACGGTCCATAAAATTCCGGAGGCAACACTTTTTCCTCGGTATCTCGATAGGTCTTATCCTCCACATAGCGGAAATAGTCCTCAAATGAACCTCCACCGCGCAACAATGTATCAAAGTTCTTGGCACTTATCACTACCGGACGTACATCCTTAGGCAATTGCAATGACGCATCTGCTTGCAACACACTTCGATAGTGGTTGATTTCACCAACATTGGCAAATGGCTTTACTATCAACAATCCCAGGCGCCCGAAGTTCATCTGTTCAAGGTCAAAATCTTTGACTACAAACGACGTGAAGTTGTGTCGTGCTATATCATAAAGCAATTGATTGGGCGACACCTTGTCAGTGGGATATATCAAAATGAACAACTGCTCATCATTGGAATTCAACTCAAACTCAAGCGGATTATCCGAATCTACTGCTGTTGAATCATTACTTAGACGCGTTTCCCAAAGCATGCCTCGCATATTTACCGCACCTCCCGAATTGAGCTTCCTTCCTGCATCTAATCCTTTGACGTAAGCCGCAGCATACGGGGTCAAATCGGTATCGGGATAGCGCTCCAACATCTCGCTCAACACCGCTTTAAACTGCTCCGGATTATCCTCTGTGACATAGGCCAACGCATTGATAAACATAAATTTCGGCATCAACTTGCTCATCGGGAAATCTCGTTTCATATCTTCATAAGCGCGATGCACTGCGACATTATCATTATTAAGATATGCCGAGTAGGCGGCCTCGTAGAGTTCATTCTGGCGAGTGTCCATAATGCGTAGATTTTCTATATAATTCGGGTCGCGCATTGCCTCTCCATATGGTGAATCGGCAAAGTCGGTGATTATACGATTACGCCAGCGCTCCGACTCTGCTATATCACCTTCTCTCACTGCCATCAAATATAGATTGTAGTATGTGTCCAATCTATACACATTATCCGGATATCGTGTCAGCAATTGGTCAAACTCACTGCGCGATGCCCTGAAATCTTCCATCTTATCTTTTAATATGACTCCCATATTGTAGAGTCCTTCCTGAATGACATCATTCGCCACCATTCGTTCCTCGTCGGTCTTCGGTATCTGTGCCAAATAATACTCAACATAGTGCGGGTCGTTGGCACGTTCTTCTGCTTCTTTATCAACAGATTCCTCTTCCGAAGCGACTTCTTCTCCCTCCACAGCTTCGGCGTCCTCCTCTTCTTCTGTCTCACTGCTTTCAAAGGCATACGACGCCTTATTTCTGCGACGCCAGTCATCTTCTAATTTTCGGGAACCCCAACGACGCTGGAAGTCGGTCTTACCGGCTGTGACAGTCGACGAATTATAGAAATACCACGAATTGTCACTATTCATGACATACGTTGTCGGCGACGACGCATTCCCTCCAAACGGGTCTCCTTGAGCGGCGGCTTCGGCGCGCATCTCTTCTCGCGCGGCGGCTTCGGCTTCTTCTTTTTCTTTTTTCTTTAATTCCTCGATAAGTCGCTCTGCTACTGCCGTTTGCTCCTCTATGGTCATATACGAGAGTGTCAACAATGAGTCCTGCAACTCTACATTTTGCGCATATACTGCCAACTCGTCAAGATTATCACTACGACGCTTCAACGCCTTATAATCCGGATACGTTTCGGGAATTTGCGGGATAGCTTCTGAATAGCATGGTTGGGCCTTAACATAATCGCCCAATTCATAATACAATCCGCCCAACACCAACTGGGTCAACGCCTTATCGATTCCATTGCGCGTCGATTTTGCGACTCCTTCCACATAATTGGATATTGCCTGCACGGTGTCGCCACGCGACAGATACAGATTTCCGATTGCGTAATATATCTGATCTAAATACTCTTTATTACGGTCATAGCGGGTCATTCTGCGTAGCGCTTTTACCTCCGACGTTATATCGTCTCCCTCAAACACTTCGCTCTGCTTGATGCGCGCATTAAATTTCGTACGATATGGCGCCGACATCGATGAGCCGGCTTTTCCAAACGCTTTATACGCCAACTGCTTTTCTCCTGCCAACGTATACAATTGTCCCAGCAAGAAGTTGAGACGGGTCTTTTGCGCCCCCGACGACAATTTAACTGCTTCTACCAAGTGCGGTATCGCCTCTTTGGGCTTATTGGAATTGATATAAAAATCTGTATACGTTAAGTTATACAGATATTTGTGGTCTTTAGTTACAAGTTCATCTTCCTTGATTCGGGTCAATATCATCTCTGCTTCAAAGAGCCAATCTATCGCACAATAACTACGCGCCTGCCACACCTTTGCCTCTGTTACCGTCGCCGGCAACCATGTGAAATGCTTAGTTATATAGAAAAATGTAGCTGCTGCTCCTATAAAATCCCCATTATGGAATTGGGAGCGACCCATCATCATCCACGCATTATGCAAAAATGGATTATACTCCTCTCGCTTCATCCATGCCTTATAGGCCGGATCCGACGCTTTTCCCGGCTTTCTCGCCGGTTTTTTCTTAATGGAGCGCACTTGTATTGCCTTCTGTGCCTTCTCTATCGAACGTGTAAAATCACCGGCCGGTTGGGGAACGCCCTCTTTTCCTCGTGCTTCGGCCGGGTGGATAAACACCATGCGTGAATAATCATCTTCATATTTCTTCTCCATCTCGTCGAGCGTCTCTTTGTAGTGAGTATCGCCGTTGTAGTAGATGTTATATCGCGTGATAAACGCCGTGTACTGACGCGAAGCTGCCGTATTTTTCTTCAACGAACATGCCGTTAGCCCGACAATCGAAACGACTGTCGTCAACGCCATTATTATTCGTATCATATAACGATAGCTCATTTTTTGCTCCCTTCTACGGTTTATTCTGATTTTTCTCTTCGGTGGTACACAATTCCCCTAATTATTAACGCACTAAGTTAATAATTTATTTTATTATATAAACAAAAATCCGCAATCGATGAATCTTTCACCTCTTGCGGATTTTAATGTTGTCTTACCTGGATTCGAACCAAGACAGGCAGAACCAAAAACTGCAGTGCTACCATTACACCATAAGACAATCCTATTGCCCAAACGATGCATATCGTCTAAAGCGCTACAAAGGTAGGCACCTTTTGCCAATTATCCAAATTTTTTTTGACTTTTTTGTTCTTTTACCCCAAATTTCCCCTTTTTTGATGGAAATAACACCCTATATCCCCCCTTTTTTTATCCTTTCTTTTCCGATTTTCCTTTTGCCGACTCTTGTTGGAGCCTCGCTGCATTTCTTTGCAAACCCGACAATTTAGCGCGTTTTATCGCCGAACCGCACATCTCTCTACTGAATTCCTCCTGTGTCATATCCAATACCCGCGTTGCGGTCATCCCTCGCAACGACTCGCGAGCCTGAAATTCCACAATGTTTGTCTCCGGAATCCCTTTATTATGCGGACACTCTCGTTGACACTCATCGCAACCATACAACCGACCGCACAATTCTACTTCTTCTGCGAATTCTCCTCGATATTCTATTGTCTGATACGACAAGCAGCGACGAGCATCAAATCCCGATGCCGACAATGCCCCTCCGGGACACGCTGCAAAGCATCGACCACAATCACCACAACCTCCCGACAAGGGTACGTCTGCGGCTATCTTCTCTGTCGTCAGTATAATTCCCAAAAAC
>JAFXHY010000002.1 GCA_017536215.1 Muribaculaceae bacterium
GAGAACCCAACGGACCGTTATAACTCAGTAGCAGAATTACTTCGTGCGCTAAATAAGACCCCTAAACGGCAGAATATCATATTTGCAGCCGCAGCTATCATTACAATTATTATCGCATCTGTTATAATATTCCGGATAGAACAAGATGCTCCCGTTTCTACTCCAATATCGACACAATTAGGAAATATTGACACAATCTATATCGCCCCGACTCTCTCTAATCAAGAAATCGCTGATAGTATATATAACTCGAAAGCTACTATAATAAAAGAAGAATTGGATGCGAAACTTAATGTGGCATATACACAATTAGAACACGCCGACAATGTTTATGATATGGCAGAATTTGAGCCTCAAATAGATGAATTGTTCCCCGGTTTTATAGATAGTACTCGCAAAGAGCTCTCGCAATATTCAACAGGAGAAATTTTGGAAAGTTATATCTCTAACCTAAACAAGCAATTTTATGAAATAAGTTATAATTACAGAATAACTCACTTGAGAACACACCTGAAAAACTTATTTTATAATCTTGGCGACAGTGCAGGTTTTAAAACGATGGAGTTATTTCTAACAAAACAAGGTTATAAATAAATCAATCCCGATGACATATACGCCACCGGGATTGATTTATTATTAGATTACCCTAATCTGCAAAAGCATCCTCACCATAATAGGCATGCCAGTCAATAAGGTCTCGAAATTTATTCTTATCATTTTCGGAAAAGAAATATAGTGGTAGAGTAATGCGGTCGCACCTAAATGCATGACTATATTCAATCCCATTGGAATCAAGTACAGTTTCATTATAAATCTCGATAGGCTAAGAAGTTTACAAATTACGAGTCAGATAATTCACTCTCTAACAGGACGGATGAAATGCAACCTACCAATAAGATCCCAACTTAATTCAGTATTATATTTATCAAAGCAAAGGCAACCACCCCAGTATGCTGTAGGGTGTTCAGTTGAGGTCCAATATTTCCCCTTTTCACCGATATCAGATAGTGTATAATGGGCTCCACTCGCAGGTAGGAATATTGTATTCCCATTTAATCCTGAAATGAGATAACCATTAATTCCATTTTTTGTAGTCCACTCCCAGGTACAATTATCACATAACTCTTGCACTTCTTCATTCGTTGGCGTACGCCATCCATCACCCCACATATTTTCCGCAACATCTACATGTTTCTGATTCCAATTGTCAATTTCGCCCCACGCATAAGGGTAGCCATACTCGTATGGAGACGAAGCGCCCACATTACATGTTGCCCACTTAACAGACAGTCCTAAATCAATATATTCATGTCCATTTGCTTTATTCTGTGCAGTACCTTGCGCATTTGCAATAAAAGTTGTAAAACTCAAAAATAAGAATGCGAATGCACTTAATTTTAAATTAAATTTTATCATTTTATTAGATTTTTAGATTAATAATTGTGTATACAAATTTATATTAATAATGTAGTCAGTCAAAATATCAATTTATACCAAACCATGTCAATTTATATCAAATTAAGTCAATTTATATCAAATTGGAATTATCACTATTTTGTCAAAGATTTTGCTTAAATTTGTAAATATATATAAGCAATGACACAAGATAATTTTAACATAGAGCGCCTGAAAAACGATATTGAACGAAAACTCAATAG
The DNA here is from genome assembly GCA_017536215.1 of Muribaculaceae bacterium. GTDB lineage: Bacteria > Bacteroidota > Bacteroidia > Bacteroidales > Muribaculaceae > JAGBWK01. The sequence goes on from JAFXHY010000002.1 coordinate 1,659, forward strand.
ATCAATTAAATCGCCTATAGATTTCAGTTTCTTATCTAATGAAATCAATAAAGCACTGAACGAGACACTAAGCGCTTCAACCTTACAGCGCATTTGGAATTATGTGGCTACTACGTCCACCCCACGTAATTCGACATTGTCTTTGTTATCTCGATTTCTCGGATATTCGGGATGGGATAGTTATGTTGCAGATTTATTGCGCCGAAAGACTAATGAATCCGACTATGTCATTACCAAACTTATTCGCGCTATAGATTTACGCGAAGGAGATATTCTTCGAATCGGTTGGTTGCCTAACCGAGAATGTATCATTCGCTACTCCGGTAACTTCTATTTCGAGGTCGTGTCATCAGTAAACTCAAAATTGCAAGTAGGAGATACATTTATGGCAATGTCGTTCAGTCTGGGAAATACGCTTCACATCTCAAACCTTCGTGGTAAAGGTGATGCTACATACGACTATGAAGCCGGCAAAAAGAGTGGACTGACAACATTGGAACTTCTTCCGCCATATGAGCAATACTAAATTCTCTTACAATAGATAAAAAAATAAGTGCCGATTACGGACCATCACTGTCTTCGGCACTTAAAGTTTATTTAAGGAATCCTATAACACTCTTGAGTTATGGATTACATCTGTTCTACGTTTTTAGCTATGGCGTTGGAGAAGTTCACGCTCGATTTCGGGGAGGGTGACATTCATTTGTTCCAATAGGACCAATAGATGGTAAATCAAATCGGATGCTTCGTAGATGAAACGGTCGCGATTGCCGTCGACTGCTTCTATCGTTGATTCAACCGCCTCTTCTCCAACTTTTTGAGCAATTTTCTTAACTCCCTTTATAAATAGCTTTGTAGTGTAGGAGTTTTCCGGCATCTCCGCATGACGTCGTTCTATCAAATTAGATAAAGAGCGAATAAAGCCTTCCTCAGCCGGAGTGTCAAAGCAAGCTTCAGTGCCTCGATGACAAGTTGGTCCAACAGGAATTGCTTTTATCAGCAGAGTATCATTGTCGCAATCGGAATACATCTCCTTTACTTCAAGGAAATTGCCTGAGGTCTCCCCTTTTGTCCATAAGGAGTTGCGGGTGCGACTGAAAAAGGTTACTCTCCCTTCTGCTTTAGTTTTTTCAAATGCCTCGCTGTTCATATAACCGAGCATCAACACTTTTAATGTCACTGCATGTTGAATAATTACAGGTAGCAAGCCATCGGCACATTTATCAAGTTTGAAGTCGTTGAAATTCATGTTTTGTCCTTAATTTTGAAGTGTTGATTTATAATCTTACCGGAATATTTTTTGCTGCGAGTTGGCGTTTAAGAGCATCAATTGAGATTTCTCCATAGTGGAAAATACTGGCAGCAAGCGCAGCGTCAGCTCTACCATCAATTAGCACATTTGCAATATCATTCACACTGCCGGCTCCACCGGAAGCAATCACCGGAATATCAAGAGATGATGCAAGTGCTGCATAAGTTTGGCAAGGGTAACCGGAGCGTGTACCGTCGTGGTCCATAGATGTAAAGAGAATTTCTCCTGCGCCGAGTTGCTCAACCCTTTTAGCCCAACCGAACAGCTCTATATCCGTCAGTTTAGAACCGCCATGAGTAGTAATACGCCATGAGCCATCGGCAATAGTGCGAGCATCTATTGCCACGACCACAAATTGGCTGCCATATTTAGATGCGATATCACTAATAAGTTGGGGGTTAGCGACAGCTGCCGAATTTATAGTTATCTTATCAGCCCCCGCATCAAGCAAAGAAGCCGCATCCTCAAGAGAAGCAATACCACCACCAACTGTAAATGGTATATTGACACGGTCAGCAACCCTTTCAACCAACTTAGTAAACGTGGATCTACGCTCTTTTGATGCAGTTATATCAAGATAGACTAATTCGTCGGCACCCTCAGCGGCATATCGTGCTCCAAGCTCTACCGGATCGCCAACATCAGTTAGCCCCTCAAAATTAATTCCTTTAACTGTACGCCCATCCTTTACATCAAGGCAAGGTATTATACGTTTTGCTAACATAATTTTTCCAATTCATTAAGCGTTACGCGTCCTTCATAAAGAGCCTTTCCGACGATAACACGACGGAGGTTCAATTCTTTGCATTTTTCAATGTCGGTCAATGATGAAACCCCTCCACTGACAGTAAAATCGACAGTTGGATAATTTTTTTGAGCTTCAATATATAAATCAAACGATGGACCTTGCAACATGCCATCTCGAGAAATATCAGTAACTATGGCTTGAGATAGTCCGAAAGGGAGAAATCTCGAAACAATGTTATCGAGAGTCAAATCAGTGTCACCGAGCCACCCTGAAATTGCGACTTTGCCATTACGAAGATCCGCGCCTAACACCATCATTGCCGAGCCATATTCGCCAAGCCATTTCTCGAAGAGTTCAGGTTGTTTGGCTGCAACGCTACCAATTACAGCATAAGAGCAACCGGCATTAACGCAATCGCGCATATCATTATCGGTCTTAATACCACCACCCCATTCAATTCGAGCATCATCGCTTGCTTCTGCCAACTTCTCTAATGTGGTCAGATTGCAGGGATGACCAGCTTTTGCTCCATCGAGGTCAACTGCATGAATTCGAGTAAACCCATAGTCAACGAAACGTTTTACCATATCGACAGGAGAAGCATTATAGACAGTTTTCGCATTATAGTCTCCTTGCGACAATCTGACACACTTTCCGTCGATAATATCAATTGCCGGAATAATATCCATCTGTTTGCTCATATCTGCAAGAAATTTTTTAAAATATGTTCGCCTATATCACCACTTTTTTCAGGATGGAATTGCGTGCCATAGAAGTTCTCATATTTCAATGCTGCACTAAACATCTCTTGAGTGACACCATATCGAGTTGTAGCAATTGTATCGGGGCATAAATCAGCACGATAAGAATGAACATAATAGACATAGCTACTCGGCTCGATTCCTTTAAAAAGTTTACTTTCAAGATTATTAATACTATTCCATCCCATATGAGGGACTTTATCGCCTGGTTGAGGTTGAAAACGACGCACACGCGTGTCGAATAATCCGATTCCGTCAGCATCACCTTCGGCAGTGTGACGACACATAACTTGCATTCCAACACATATACCCAAAACCGGTTTACGCAATCGTTTAATAACCTCATCGAGATTGCTTTCGCGTAAACGAGCTATAGCCTCTCCGGCATGTCCAACTCCGGGAAGAAGTACTCTATCTGCGTTTCGAATTATAGACTCATCGGCAGTCAATGTCCACTCTGCGCCTAAGCGATTAAGCGCATTTTCTACCGAGCGAAGATTGCCTGTTTTATAATCAATGATAGCTATCATTTATAATTAAATTTTCTCGTATTTATTATAATAAGCCTTTACTTGATGGCAAATTGTAGCTAAAAGGATTTCGAGCAATTGCTTGTCGAAGAGCTCGAGCAAAAGCTTTAAACACGCCTTCAATAATGTGGTGATTGTTTTCTCCGCGAGCCGATATATAAAGATTGGCATGCATTGCAGTCGCAAGAGATTTGAACACGTGCTTATACATCTCAGTTGGAGTGTCACCTACATATTCACGGGAAAATTCAACATCCCATACCAACTCACTACGCCCGCCCAAATCAATTAAAACCATGGCACGTGACTCATCCATTGGCAAAACAAAACCATATCGTTCAATGCCACGCTTTGCCCCTAACGCTTTATATATTGCATCTCCAAGAGCAATAGCGACATCCTCCATAGTGTGATGTTCATCAACCTCAAGGTCACCCCGACAGCTGATATTTAGAGTTACACCACCATGATGTGGAATTTGATTGAGCATATGGTCGTAGAATTTCAGCCCTGTATCAATTGTTGAGCTTTTGCCTCCATCAAGGTTGAGGTACAAGTCAATAGAAGTTTCGGAAGTAGTACGATTAATATGAACTTCACGATCGGGAGACAGAATAAACCGCGCAATGTCCATCCAATCCTCAGTTGCTAAGACACAACCTTCCGGCAAAGTTTCGACAGCGCCAATTAAAAGACCTTTTGCTCCGAGATTGACTCCGAGTTGCATATCAGTGAGTCGGTCGCCGATTACAAAAGAAGATTTTAAATCGTATTCGCCACTGAGATATTTTTGCAATAAACCGGTGCGCGGTTTTCGGGTAGGAGCATTATCCTCCGGGAAACTACGGTCAATTAGTATCTCATCAAAAACAACGCCTTCACCTCTTAATGTATCAAGCATCATATTATGAGCAGGCCAGAAAGTCTCTTCCGGGAAAGAAGATGTTCCAAGTCCGTCTTGATTGCTCACCATCACAAGTTCATATCCTTTCCCGACTAATTCACGAAGCGCAGAGATGGCTCCCGGAACAAATCTCAACTTTTCCAAAGAATCGATTTGCTCATCGGCAGGTTCAACTATGATTGTACCATCTCGGTCGATAAATATCGCTTTTTTCATGACAGGGGGATTTATTCTTTGTTTGTATACTCTTTCAAAAGAGTAATAACTCGCGCATTTTCCTCAGGGATACCGATTGTGATTCTCAGACATCCTTCACAAGAAATTAATTTGCTGCGATTGCGAACTATTACACCATTTTCAACTAAATAATCATAAATCGAGTCAGGTGAATCAAATTTAACTAATAAAAAGTTGGCATCGGAAGGGAACACTTTTTTTACAATCGGCAATTCATTTAAGGAATTTGCCAATAATTCACGTTGCTTTTTAATCTCCGAAACATTTTCAGAGATATCACTATTAATTATATGGTCAATAATTGCTTTTTGCGTTGGACCATTAACATTGTAAGGATATTTAACCTTAGCAAATATCTGAGCTATTTCTTCGCAAGCGAAAGCCATACCCAATCTTAATGATGCTAAGCCCCAAGCCTTTGAGAAAGTTTGCAGCACAATGACATTGGGATAATTATCAATAACATCGAGCATTGAACCACGATCGGAAAAATCGATATAAGCTTCATCAACGACAACTATACCCTCAAATGCTTCTGCAATTCGAGCTATATCCGCGCGGGGGAATGCATTTGCTGTTGGATTATTCGGTGAGCAAATCCAAATTACTTTCGTGCGAGAATCAGCGGCTTTAAGTAAACGATTTACGGGGAGAGAAAAATCGCTACGCAATTGAACTTCACGAAATTCCACATCATTGATGGCAGCCGCAACTGAATATACGCCATAGCTTGGCGCTATTGCTACGACATTATCTTCTCCCGGTCGACAAAACACCCTATAAACTAAATCAATCGCTTCATCTGAACCTGCGCCTCCAATAAATATTTGCTCAGGTCGTACACCTTTTAATTCGGCGATATGATGTTTGAGTTGGTGTTGATGAGGATCAGGATAGCGATTTAAGCCATTGTCATACGGGCTCTCATTGGCATCGAGCCACACCGAAATATCGCCACCTTTAAATTCGTCACGAGCCGTAGAATAGGGAGCGAGTGCCAATAAATTTTTTCTAACGTATTTTAATGGATTTTTCATCGTAAAATGCTATTAATCATTAATCAGAAATTCTCACTTTTACAGCAAGAGCGTGTGCATCAAGTCCTTCAGCATCTGCCATAGTGATTATAGTATCAGCTAATGAGCCTAACCCCTCTTTACTCAACTCTTGATAAGTGATTTTCTTCATAAAACTGTCAATATTAACTCCACTGTAGGCTTTTGCCCATCCGGAAGTAGGTAATGTATGGTTAGTACCTGAAGCATAGTCTCCTGCACTTTCAGGAGAATGGTTGCCAATAAATATACTACCGGCTGAAGTTATCATATTAGCCACATTCCAAGGGTCTGACATTGAAATAATTAGATGTTCTGATGCATATTCATTCGCAAAATCAATCATATCATTTCGTGAGTCGAGTACAATCAATCGGCTTTGAGACAAAGAACCGGTAACTGAATCTATACGAGATAATTGTTTGGACAATGAAGAAACTTCATCCTTAACCTTTTGAGCAAAAGCAAGGTTATCTGTCACTAAAATAGCTTGAGAATCGGGCCCATGTTCTGCTTGAGAAAGCAAGTCGGCAGCCACATAACGAGGTGAAGCCGACTGATCCGCCATAACCATAACTTCACTTGGCCCTGCCGGCATGTCTATCGCCACACGATTCATAACTAACTGTTTGGCACATGTCACAAATCTATTGCCAGGTCCGAAAATTTTGTCCACGCGAGGGATTGATTCCGTACCATAAGCCATTGCAGCTATCGATTGAGCACCACCAACCTTATAAATTTCATCAACTCCACAAATTTTAGCGGCATATAATATTTCCGGTGCAATTCCGCGCTCGGCATTATATGGAGTACACAAAATTCGACGTCGACATCCTGCAATACGTGCAGGAATGGCCAGCATAAGGACCGTTGAGAATAATGGCGCCCTTCCGCCCGGGATATATAACCCAACAGTATTTATAGGGAGTTGACGCTGCACACATCTCACACCTTTAGAAATTTCAACATCGATGGGATGCTCCATTAATTGAGCTTCATGAAATTTCTCAATATTACGAGCCGCAGCATCAATTGCTTTCGCAACCTCAGGACGCACCTTTGCTACCGCTTCATTAATCTCACTATCGCTAACACGAAAATCAGAGATATCTACATTGTCAAATTTAAGAGATAATTGTCGCAAAGCACTATCTCCATTTGAAGCTACCAATTTAATGATATCGGCAACAGTTTCATCGACAGCAACTACGCTTTCAGGAGTGTTTCGACGAGACAATTCGGGCCAATCATTGCGTTTTGGACGAACAAAAATCTCCATTATCGAATCATATTTTCAAGCGCTAAGACGAGAATGTCTTCAGCACCAATCTCTTTTAACTTTTCAATTTTCTCCCAAAGCTCATCTTGTGGAATCACAACATGCATCGAGTACCATCCATCTTCTGAGAGAGGCATCAAAGTAGGGCTTTTCATCCCCGGTAGAAGGGCAACTGCATCAGGGATACGATTCTGAGGGATATTCATCAATACATATTTCATGCCGCGACTATCAAGTATTGAGCTGAAACGAAATTTCAGTTTTGCCAACTCATCCAACTTTTCAGTAGTTAGATTTTTGTTTGCCACCAAAACCGCTTCAGATGCAAATACTTGCTCTACCTCTACCAATCCGTTCTGAATTAAAGTTCCACCGGATGATACAATATCGAAAATTGCGTCGGCCATACCAACAGCCGGAGCAACTTCAACAGATCCGGCGATTTCATGAATTTCCGCAGTTAAATTATGTTCTGAAATAAAACTACTTAAGATATTTGGATAAGAAGTTGCGATGCGACGATTATTGAACCACTCCAAACCATTATAATCAGCATTACGAGGAACGGCTAACGAGATGCGACATGCACCAAAACCAAGTTTCATTGCAATATCAACATCTTCATTTTTTTCAGCGACTTCGTTTAATCCAACAATGCCAATATCGGCTACCCCCATGGCAACAGCCTGAGGTATATCATCATCTCTCAAATAAAGAATGTCCATAGGGAACCCCTTAGCGTGGGCTATAAGTTTTCTACTTCCACCCGACATACTAATACCGGCATCACCAAGCAAGGCGATACATTCCTCATTTAGACGACCTTTAGCCTGTACTGCTATTCTCAACATATTTCTTTACCTTTAAAAATTCTATTCAAATGTACCTTCAGAAATACAAAAACTTACAAGTTTATTTATATGTTGCAAATTTACATAAAAAAAATAACTTTCCTATCATTTTTACAGCAAATTGCCAATTTTAAAGCAATAACACGCATAATATTCAATAAAATTATAAAATTCAGATTAAACATAATATTTTTATCGTTGTCGTAATGCATTCTTTAGGTCTTTAGGAGTAGCTTTGTCTAAACGACGCAGGGCGTCGGCAACGCTCATTGTTTCCGACTGCATGGATTTTAACCCCGTACGAGCCTTATTAAGTTCTTTGTGGATTGTTTTAGCGGATTTATCGCCTGAAGCTTCGGCTTTAGCGTAAGCTATTTCCAGTTCTTTAACGAGCTTCCGCTGTTGCTCAAGTTCTGCTTTTGCTTTTTGACCGTTAACATCTAATTCAACGGTCGCTTTAGTTGTGTAGTCTCTCATATTTCGCTGATATTTCAGCGAAAATGGCAAAAAACCGAGTTGTCATAAAAGACAAAAAAAGCTACCTATTGGTAGCTTTTATATATTTCAGTGTGAGTTCTTTTTAAATTCCGCTCTTTTGTTGTTGCACTTCGTTTAATTCCTCTTCTTTCATTTGCTTATATGCTTTCTTGAACTCTCGGCAACAATATTTAGCAAAGCCTATTATTGCGCATGTGAGAATGAATATATTTAGACCGATAACAAGGTATTTGAATAAAAAAAGCGCACCCACAACTAAAGTAAGTCCACAAGTAATTATAATAATGCAAATAACACCTAAACAGAAGAAGAAATCCATAAATCAACGTTTTTACTTTTCACAAATATAACGAAAATATATTACAAATGCAAGTGCTTGTAAAAGATTGATAATCAATTATACTAACATATGCTAATTCTGCCAAAAATTATGAAAATATTGCGAATTTCCACACTTCGGAGGAAATATTGATTGAAAATCAATAAATTAGAAAGGATAAACAAGGAAATTTTTCCTTGTTTCCGTCGGAAGCCCCCCGACCGCCCTACGACAAAGGCGCTATTTGCTGAAATCAATCGAGCGGAATATGAACGATAGTACGGTAAGGAGCTACCATGTGGAGTATGGTAAACGGCACCCACTTGCGTTCAAGTGGGCAGTGGCATTGTGATGGTGCGAATGGGGGCAAGCGAAGTGCGTATATAAGTCACCTCACGAGGATGATAGTGTGTGACTTAGCGAGCAATGCATATAGCCAATATGTGAAGCTTGGAATTGACAATTCAAAATCCTCAATTAATTCATTAACAGAAATTCTCACAAATGTTAAGTGTAGTTAAAGTTTTGAATGTCTTTAAACTAATTGCAAAAGAAGAAGTCAAAAAACCAAACAAATAATAATCTTTAATAATAAAACAATATTTAGTACTCACATGAAAAAGAAAATTTTAAGTGCAGTATTGGCACTTGCAGCAGTTATCGGATTCAATGCCTCAGCACAAGAACAATCATCAGATGCGCCCAAATGCGACAAGAAAGAGCAATTTAAAGGTGGACGTCATAAAACACCTCGCTACAATCCATTTGAAGGAATAACCCTTTCGGAAGATCAGAAGGCGCAATTTAAATCACTCTTTGAAGAATCGAAAAAACATTATGCAGAAAGAAAGAATAAAAAAGAATGTAATGCAGATTCTGTAAAATGCGATAAGAAAGGTGATAAAGCATGCAAACATGATGCAGTAAAAGGCAAAAGAGGTAAAAATCATATGAATAAAATGAGAGCCGAATACCTCAAAAAAGTTAAGGAAATACTTACACCCGAGCAATATGTAGTATTCCTTGAAAACATGGTAACACATCAACAACCCGCATTTAGCCCCCGTCATCATCATGGCAAAAAGGGTCATCATCAAGCGAGATGCGACAAGCAAGGTGAATGCGACCAAAATTGCAAGAAATAGCCAAATAGCGTAAAACGACAATCAACAAGCAGAAACTTCATTAGGGAATATTCCCAATATATTGTTTGATAGGTTAATAATTGATTGGTAATTCAAAGCGTTTCCCCGCGAGGAGAAACGCTTTTTTATTGGAAATTAAAAATGATAGAGAAATTGACATTCGTTTTCTAAAAGTTTCTTAGTAAATATTGTTTTGTAATGATTTTTGCGTAATTTTGTATACGAAGAAATACTGCTCTTCAAAAAAATAGGAAATATAGAAGCGTTATGCTCATCTCCAAGTCGGGAACGTAGGAAATTCAAGACTATTAAGAGAGTGCGCATAGTGGTTCTCACGCAATAGCGTGGGCTGCTAATCCCATTCTCTTAACAAGGTACTTCCTACGACCTCCGACTTAGAACGTGGCATTGCAGTTCCACGCTTCTTAGTTAATAAGCCTTGTGGTAGCTGGAGGCACATATTATCATTATTATGAAAAAACTTTTAACCTTAATTACTATTGCTGTAATTTCATTATCGGTCAACGCACAAAAAGATGTAACCACATTTCTCGGGATTCCTGTCGATGGCACAAAAGCAGAAATGATTCAAAAACTTAAAGCTAAGGGATTCACTTCAACATCTTATGGCAAGGATATAATATTAGAGGGCGAATTTAACGGGACAAAAGTTGATGTTCATATAGGGACAAATGGGGATAAAGTATATCGTATTATGGTTGCTGATGCTAATACTACAAATGAAACTAATATAAAAATCCGGTTTAATAATTTATGCCGCCAATTTGAAAAGAATGGCAAATATATTGTATTCAACAATCAAGAAATACCAGAAGATGAGGACATTTCAACACAAATAAGCGTATATGACAAGCGGTATCAAGCTTCATATTATCAAAAACCCGACATGGAGAAAATTGATACATTATACATGCAACAAGAATATTTTTCAAGATTAAGTGAAAAGTTCACATTAGAACAAATACAAAACCCAACAGAAGAGATTAAAACTGAAATGTTAGATATAGCTGAAAATTTAGAATTCGATATATTAACTAAGAAATCCGTATGGTTTATGATATCAAAATTAAATTACGATGAATACTATATAGTAATGTATTATGATAATGAATACAATCATGCTGATGGAGAAGACTTATAACGTTTGAGCAAATAAAAATAACAAATAAGGGACTATTACTTAAATAGTCCCTATACTTTTATATATTGATAGATTAATTGCTGAAAGGATAATTGCTTTGCAACTATTTAAAGATCTCAGAGAAAGAGTCGATAACAGAAAGGTTCGTTTGGTCGGGGGTTGCAGGAACAATTGTAGCGTATTGCTGTGACAACCAATAAAGGTCGGTGTCGGTAGCATCCGGTTCGTCATTGATTTGCTTGCCTGTCAACCAATAAAATGGTCGTCCGTGTGGGTCGGTATATTCGCAGTATTCTTCAGTCCAATGACTTGCAGCAGAACGTACAACTTTCATCCCTTTAATCTCAACTTTTGCGGGGAAATTTACATTCAAGCATACATTAGAAGGCAATCCATTGGCAATAACGATGCTAATAATCTTTTCTATTAAGGGCGCGGCTTTAGAAAAGTCGGCATCCATAGAATGAGATGTCAAAGAAAAGCCAATAGCAGGAATTTCAGCCATACACGCCTCCATCACAGCCCCCATAGTACCGGAATAAATTAGATTATTACCGGCATTTGACCCGTGATTAACTCCACAAAGCATCAAATCGGGGTGACGAGGTAGAATATTGTTCATTGCTAATTTCACACAGTCGACCGGAGTACCGGTAACATCAAAGAACTTAACATTTTCGCCAAGTTCAGTAATATTGTGTTGCTTAATGCGAAGTGGTGCGTTTACCGTCATAGCAGATGACATACCGGATTGCGGAGTCGCGGGAGCTACAACATATACATCACCAAATTGAGCAGCAATACGCGCAAGAAGATGAATTCCCGGAGCATTAATGCTGTCGTCGTTGCTAATAAGAATCAAAGGATTATTATTCATTATTTCAATATTTATTTATGAAACAAAGATAATGAACAAAGCTGAATTAGCCAAATTATAGGAATGTTCCACGGGAATTATCAACAATCATCAACATTTATCAACATATTTAGTAGTTTGAGGTTTATTAACTTTTATATGACATCAAAATGTTGTTAATTTGCATCGTGAAACAATTAAAAGTATTAGGTATTAATTGCGAAAGGAGAATTGTTTCACGAATAAAAATTTGAAAAGAAGTTCAAATAACGACAAAAAATCTATATGGGAAAAATTATCGCAATCGCCAACCAAAAAGGAGGCGTAGGTAAAACCACCACAACGATCAACCTTGGAGCATCGTTGGCCACCACTGGCAAACGAACATTAATCATTGATGCCGACCCGCAAGCTAATGCAACATCGGGTTATGGAATAGATCCTCGCTCAATGGCTTCATCAATATATGAATGTTTGGTTGACAACTACCCTATTGATGGGTCGCAAATCAAGACATGTGTTGACAAACTTGATTTAATAGGTTCGCGAATAGATTTAGCAGGAGCAGAAATAGAACTCATTAACAAGCCAAACAGAGAGCGAGTGTTGGCTACATTATTGGAACCTTTGAAGGAGGTATACGATTATATCCTTATAGATTGCTCTCCGTCATTAGGGCTTATCACAGTCAATGCATTGACAGCGGCAGATTCTGTTATCATCCCAGTTCAAGCAGAATATTTCGCGTTGGAAGGTATTTCCAAGTTGTTAAATACTATTCGAATTATAAAATCAAAACTAAATCCCGGATTGGAGATAGAAGGGTTCTTGCTAACAATGTATGATGCGCGCTTGCGCCTTGCCAACCAGATATACGAAGAATTGAAGGGTCACTTTGCCGACATGGTGTTTGACACTGTAATACCGCGTAATATCCGACTGAGCGAAGCGCCATCACATGGTTTGCCGGCAATACTTTATGACCCTGAGAGTCGCGGTGCGACATCTCATAGAATGTTGGCTAAAGAGATCATTAGCAAAAACAAATAATTCACGCCAAAGCATAAAGCAATCAAAAATACCTAACACAATGTCTCAACCCAAACGCAACGCATTAGGCCGCGGACTCGGTTCGCTAATATCGATGGATGATGTACCGGCACGTGGCTCATCGCTAATCAATGAAATTTCATTAGAATCGATTACCCCCAATCCCAGCCAACCCCGAACAAGTTTTGACGAAGATGCGCTCAATGAACTTGCAGTGTCAATACGCGAAATCGGTATCATACAACCCCTGTCACTGCGTAAGATAGGGTCGGACCAATATCAAATAATTGCAGGAGAACGACGCTATCGAGCTGCTATAAAAGCCGGATTGACCACAGTCCCGGCTTATATCCGTACAGCTAATGACACCGAACTCACCGAGATGGCACTTATTGAGAATATCCAACGTGAGGACTTAAATGCGATAGAAATTGCATTGACATTTAAAAAGCTAATTGACCAATACAATTTGACGCAAGAACGACTAAGCGAACGTATAGGTAAGAAACGAGCAACAATAGCAAATTTTTTGCGTCTGTTACGCTTACCGGCAGAAGTTCAATTAGGGCTTCGCGACAAGCGATTGGATATGGGGCATGCGAGAGCACTTTTATCAATAGAAAATCCTAAAATGCAACTCAAGCTCTACAATGAGATATTGCGTCAAGGCTTGTCGGTACGTCGAGTTGAGGAACTTGCAAAAGTATATCAACTCGCCGAGAGTGCACCCAAAACAAATAAAACAAAACTCGGTAGTAACCGAGATTTTGAATCGTTGCGCAAACATCTATCGACAGCATTCAATACTCCGGTACAGTTTGCTTGCGACAATTCCGGAAAAGGAAAAATCACCTTCCCATTTAAAAATCAAGACGAACTTGCTAAATTAATTACTATTTTTGATAGTTTGAAATCAAAACAGCAATAGCTCCACAACGGATATACGTGTTATTCAAATTATAACCGATTATCTGTGAATATAACAATGAAAGTAGATAAGAATAAAATAAACGAAAATGCTATTACAGGGTGCCAAAAAGTACTGCTCACTTTTTTGGCAGCATTGATATTGTTCCCATTTGATCTTTTTTCCACATCATTTATAATCAAATCACAAGATGAAAGTGTGATAATAAATAATTCTCAAGAAGAGACATTGGAAGATGATGAGGAGACAAAAGAAAGCGTCAAAAAAAATGCAGTCAATAATGACCGTGTAAAATTTGTTCCAACAGATACGACTGTAGTTGAGTCAACAATTACTTTAACGGATTCAATAACAGCAATGGATGAAGAATGGGTCCCACGAGAAATAGAATTTAATCCGGACCCCACGAAGGCTGTATGGCTTGCAGCATTGTTCCCCGGTCTTGGGCAGGTATATAACCGCCGTTACTGGAAATTGCCACTAATAGTAGGCGGTTATCTTGGGTTGGGATATGCGACAAGTTGGAACAATGGGATGCTTAACGACTACACAAAAGCGTATGCCGATATAATGGACACAGATCCTACGACCAAGAGTTATATGGATTTCTTCCCATCAACGGTAAAAGAAGAAAATCTTGACAAAACATGGCTTACTAATATATTGCGTTCGCGTAAGAACTATTTCCGCCGCAATCGTGATTTATGTATTATAGGCATGGTTGGAGTCTACCTAATCGCTATAATCGATGCATATGTTGATGCACAATTAGCGCATTTTGATATCACACCGGATTTATCAATGGATGTTTATCCATCCTTGATGCAGGACGGTCGCAATCGATTACCCTCAATGGGGTTGCAATGGGCAATAACATTTTAACAACACCATGATAAATAAGACAATACAAATGAATAAACGTTTTCTCAATATAACAACGGCATTGCTATTTACATTAACAGCAGCCGGCAATGCTCCCACCAACATATTGTCGATGAGAGATACAATTACTGACCCTAACATTGTATACCCTCACAGTTTCGAGGCCGACACTCATAAGATGAAGCAAAATTGGTATCTACAAGTGTATACCGAAATGGCACGAAACGACAACGAAACAAGTTCAAGTGTAGAGGCAAGCGATGAAGAACTAATAGCTCGACTGCGAACAATGCCCACCGAAATTGAAATGCCATTTAACTCTGTGGTAAAATCATATATCAGCATGTATGTAGACCGCCGTCGCACACTTATCGAGAATATGCTTGGATTGTCGACTTATTATATGCCAATATTTGAGCAAGCACTTGAGGAAGAAGGGATGCCTTTGGAGTTGAAGTATTTACCAATCATCGAGTCAGCGCTTAATCCCAATGCAGTGTCGAGAGTAGGCGCAACAGGGTTATGGCAATTCATGTTGCCAACAGCACGTGGCTTAGGGATGGAAATAAATTCGCTTGTAGATGAGCGTCGCGATCCAATACAGTCGTCCAAGATGGCAGCACGATATCTTAAGCAACTATACAATATCTACGGAGATTGGTCACTTGCAATAGCTGCATATAACTGTGGTCCGGGTAATGTAAACAAGGCATTGCGTAGAGCCGGAGGTGAAACTGAGAAAAAAGACTTTTGGGAAATATACCCATTTTTGCCGTCGGAAACTCGCGGATATGTCCCCGGATTTATCGCGGCTAACTATGCAATGAATTATTATGATAAGCATAATATCTCCCCTGCATTGGCTCGAAGGCCAATTATAACAGACTCTGTCTATGTCAAAAAAAGAGTCCACTTCCAACAAATTGCAGATGTGCTCAACATACCAATTGAGGAAATACGATTACTTAATCCACAATACAGGAAGGATATCATACCCGGTGATATAAAAGCATATCCCTTAGTACTACCCTCTCACCAAGCATTATGCTATATTGTATCGGAGGATAGCATAGTCGCTCACGATGCCGCAAAATATGCTCGTAGAGATGTAGTCGAGCCTTCAACCGGAAGCACAACAGTGAGCGACGACGGAAAATATATCATCACAGAAGAGGTTAAATTTCACAAGGTCAGACGTGGAGAAACTTTAAGTGGCTTAGCAAAAAAATATGGAGTAACAATAAATTCAATTAAAAAAGCGAATGGTATTAAAACTCTACGTAGAGGCACTACAATCAAAATCGTAACAACGAAGAGAGTGTTGAAGCCTCAAGAGCCTGAAGAAGAAACAAAAGAAGAGAATGTTAATACGGAAAACGTAAACACCGAAGAGGTCGTATCTGAAGAAACAGTCAACGAAACTCCCGAACAAAGTGCAATCACTCCGGAAGAAGAAAATGAGGTTATTGATAATAACAACGAAGATGGCGAAGTAATCGATAACAGCGAATCCGAGAGCAAGGACGAAGATGTAGAAGATGTAGAATTTATAGGAGTGACCGACGAAGAAAAGAGTGACGATGAGGAAGTCAAAGATAATGCAGTAGAATCAATAAACATCAATAAATCAGAATCTGATTCAATTGCAATATCATTGCCAACCGATACGATTGAGGTGACCCAAGATAACATTGTTGCAAGTGAGGTAAATTCACGAATACAGTCCACATTTAATTCACGCAAAGCTGCGGATGAAGTTCAAACAGAGAGCATCGTTGAAGAAGAGATTGTAAAAGAAGAAGTGGAAGAAAAGCCGGCACCTGTAGTTGAGAAAAAAGTTGAGAAAAAAGCTCAACCGGTTTATCACAAGGTACGAAGTGGAGAAACTTTGTCAAAGATAGCTCGACGCTATGGTACAACAGTCAAAAAAATCCAACGTCTTAATGGGTTCAAGAACACCAAAATTAAGGCCGGACAACGTATACGAGTAAAATAGCATTGCATTAAAATAGGATAGCTATTAATGAGCAGTAAGGTTAAAGAAATAAATATAGATGAATATGACTATGTTCTCCCCGATGAGCGTATAGCCAAGCATCCATTAGAACAGCGCGATTCATGTCGATTGCTTGTTCGCCAAGGAGATGGAATGATTTCGGATCATGTGTTTTCAGAACTTGATAAGATATTGCCCATCGATTCGATGCTAATCTATAATAACACTCGCGTTATTAATGCCCGATTGCGATTTCATAAAGGTGACGATAATAGTGGCGCACTAATTGAAATATTTTGCTTAGAGCCAAAAACACCTTGTGATTACGCTCAAAATTTTGCATCGACAAGCGAATGTTCATGGATATGCTTTGTTGGCAATTCGAAGAGATGGAAAACCGGATTGCTATCAACGATGGTAGCGATTAATGGAGCAAACGTAACATTAAGCGCAGAAAGGATTTCTCGACATGATAATACATCGGTAGTGAAATTTTCGTGGAATAATAGCGAAATAACATTTTCACAGATAATCTCGGCTATTGGAGAAATCCCAATCCCCCCCTATTTGAATCGTAATACGGAAGTCACCGACTCTACAGATTATCAAACAGTGTATAGTCATATCGAAGGCTCGGTAGCAGCTCCAACTGCAGGATTGCATTTTACTCCGGAATTATTAGATAGGATATCTGAACGTGGGATTCTTCGGCGAGAGTTAACACTACACGTAGGAGCCGGCACATTTCAACCGGTAAAAAGCGACACCATCGGAGAGCACATAATGCACAGCGAGTGGATAGCCGTAAATCGAGAATTAATATCGGAACTCGCCACAACAAATCGGAGAATAATAGCAGTAGGGACGACATCGGTCAGGACGCTCGAAAGTCTATATCATATAGGTTGCCAAATTAGCGAAGGAAAAGGATGTGCAGAAGTGGAGCAATGGTATCCATATTCGGAGAATCATCCGCAATTAACACGCCAAGAAGCTTTTCAGCATATTCTGAACTGGCTTGATGAAAACGGATTGAATGTGCTAATTTCAGCTACACGCATTATCATCGCTCCCGGTTATAGCTACAAGGTTGTTGATGGAATGGTTACGAATTTTCATCAGCCACGCTCAACATTGTTATTGCTGGTTTCGGCATTTACCAACGAAGATTGGCGACCAATCTACGAGTATGCATTACAAAATAATTATAGATTTCTCAGTTATGGAGATGGGTCTCTCCTACTAAAATAAATTATTGTGGTAAAAATGTATATAATCAACACATCATTCCATACAGGGCACTCAATCGCCAATGAAATAATAGGGAAAATTCAATCAGAATTAATCCCGTCGATGAGAAAATCGTCACTATTTTCAGATATAACAATGGCTGAAATACTTATAGCAGTCGATCCTAATTGTTATAGCTTTACTTTGCAAAGTAAGACAAACGATTTTGAACAAGCGATGGAATGGCTACAAGCTGAGGCGCAAAAATTTTATGCAGAGCTGCAAAAATGCTATGGTGAGAATGTAGTGTTTTTCACGACACCGATGCGAATGTTGAAATAAAAACACAATGGAAGGGAATCTAAAAGATTGGGACAGAATAATTATCGGCGTTGACCCGGGCACAAATGTGATGGGTTATGCCCTACTTGGCATCAAAGGGAAACAACCAAAGGTGATAGCCATGGGGGTGATAGAATTAAATAAATTTGAGAGTCACTACAAGCGCCTCAGAAGAATCTATGAGCGAATTTTAGGTCTTGTAGAGCAATATTTGCCTGATGAGATGGCAATAGAGGCTCCGTTCTTTGGCAAGAATGTTCAATCAATGCTAAAATTAGGAAGAGCTCAAGGTGTAGCAATGGCAGCTGCATTATCGCGAGAAGTGCCAATTACTGAATATGAGCCGCGAAAAATCAAGATGGCTATTACAGGAAATGGTGCCGCATCGAAAGAACAAGTTAAGGAAATGCTACGTCGTATTCTAAACATACCGGAAGAGAACTTGTTGCCACAACTCGATGCAACCGATGCATTGGGTGCAGCACTATGCCATTTTTATGAATCATCAAAACCGGCAACTACACGTGGGGCATCATCGTGGAAATCATTTATTGCATCACACCCCGATAGAGTAAAGAAATAAGAGAATAACGAAAATAACAAAAAGAATGGCAAAAGTAGGTGATATCGTAAGATTTCTAAACAGCACCGGCGGAGGGCGCATAGTAAAGATAGAGAACGGCATCGCGCATGTTGAGGACCAAGACGGCTTCGAAGTACCGGCCTTGCTTAAAGAATGTGTTGTAGTAGCAGATGCTTCAACAACATCTACAACTACTGCAACTAAATCTCAAACTAAAGAAAGAGTCAATGCCACGGAGCCAGAATTGCCCAAAATAGAGACCGACCATGGGGAGAAAATCAACGTAGTGATGGCTTTTGAAGCGTCTAATTTGAAATCGTTATCAAATTCAGAATTTGATGCCGTACTGGTCAATGATTCCAACTATTTTTTGGATTTCAGTTTTGCGACTCGCTCAGAAGAGGATAATAAATGGAAATTACGAAGAGCCGGTATAATCGATCCTAACATAGTTTTATCAATGTGCACAATAAAGAGCTCAGAACTTAATGGTATAGACCGTGCGTTATTGCAATTTATAGCATATAAAGACGATAAAGCTTACGAAATGAAGTCGCCAGTGTCGGTGGAAACGAAGATTGACAACACAAAATTCTTTAAATTTCATTGCTACAAAAACAACCCATATTTCGACGAACCGGTTATAGCAATTGACATAGTAAAAGATGATTGCACTTCCACCCCTTTTGAGATAGATGCTAAAGAACTCAAAGAAGCGATGCGAGAAAAAAATCAATCGTCGACACCACCACGTAAAATCTCAAAATCGTCACGTATAGCTAAGAACGACATCATAGAGGTTGACCTTCATATTAATGAACTCCTCGATAATACCAAAGGAATGAGTACGGCTGATATCCTAAATTATCAAATTGACGAATTTCGCAAAGTGATGGATGCAAATCTTCATCGCCACGGACAAAGAATAGTGTTTATTCATGGGAAAGGAGAAGGTGTGCTACGCAATGCATTGCTTAAAGAGTTGAATCATAGATATAAGGGGCATGATGTAAGCGATGCTTCATTTAGAGAATATGGCTTTGGTGCAACGCAAGTAGTGATTCACTAAGGGATTAGTGTCATTGGAGTTTAACTGAACAGACTAAAAATGATAATATATTTTACAGGGACAGGAAATAGTCGCGATATCGCGACACGAATATCTATGATGCTCACTGATGATGATATCGTTGAGCTATGTAACGAAACATTGCGTAGCGGCGTTATCTCTGCTAAACGCTCATGTGATAAAGTGGTGTGGGTGTTCCCTGTATATAGTTGGGGGGTGCCACCTGTCGTTGCAAAATTTATAAAACGAGCCGATATTCAAGGAATAGAAGGTGCAGAACATCATATGGTTGCAACATGTGGCGACGATGCCGGATTGATAGCAAATCAATGGCGAAAGTTAATTAGCAATAAAGGATGGAAAGCGGCATCAGTATCAACTGTCGTGATGCCTAACACCTATACCCTAATGAAAGGATTTGATGTTGATTCGGAGATATTGGCAAAACAAAAACTTGAAGCATCAGGAGAACGAATTGCAGTCATTGTCGAACGAATTAAGAGAGGAGCAACGGATGATGATGTAATCAAAGGGCGTTATGCTTGGATTAAAAGCAGAATCATTTATCCATGGTTCATCAAATTTGCGATGAGCCCTAAGCCATTTCACGCAATAGATAGTTGTAGCGGTTGCGGATTGTGTGCACGTCAATGCCCTCTTGGCAATATAAATATGGATAAAGATTGTAAGCGACCATATTGGGGTAAGGAGTGTGCATTGTGTTTAAGATGTTATCATATATGCCCAATTGGAGCTGTTCAGTATGGTAAAGCAACGAAAGGGAAAGGAAGATATCTAAACAAAAACAGGAGCTAACACGCTGAAAACGGCAATCTTCACGATGTTTAGAAATAAAAATTGAAAATTTATTAAAAAATTACTTTGATAATTCAAAATAAAAAGTTTAAATTTGTAATGTCAAATACGACAACAATAGACTTATAGTATAAATTATCTAACAACAACAATTATGGCTCACGTAATTACTGACAGCTGTGTAGCATGCGGCACATGTTTGCCCGTTTGCCCCGTAGAAGCAATCTCAGAAGGCGACATCTACAAAATCGATCCCGACACTTGCATCGATTGTGGTTCTTGCGCAGAAGTATGTCCCTCAGGAGCAATCATTGCGGGCTAATCAATTGCTAACACGTTAATCAAATAAAATCGGAGTCGCCGGTTTCGGCAACTCCGATTTTATTTTTAAGAATAACTAAAATTATTGGATAATCAGTCAAAACAATAAGCGCCCAACTCTATACGAGTTGGGCGCTTATCAATATTTTGTCGGTTATAATTAGAATGTATAGTAGAAACCGAATGAGAGGTTGTAGCTTGAGAAGTCAAATCCCCAACCTTCGTAATGGCTATCGAGGAGGTCTTTAGCTGCATCATTAGAGCCACGGAATCCGAGGAAACCAACGTGAGCAACAAGACTACAATGTTTGTTTAGAGATAAAGCTACACCCGGTTTGAAACCAAGACCATAGGTTACCGCAGTGTCGCTATCGCCATAGCCATCATAGGAAGTTTTACCGAAGCCGAGGTCAACGCCACCATCAACGAATAATGACACCATGCCTGATTTAAAGAAATTGTAACGTGCATAAGGACGGAAGTCAACGATATTACCATCAACATTTGTGCGATGAACATGAGTCCAACCGATTACAGTACCTGCCGACCAAGTGTCGTTGATAGAGCAACCGAATTCAGGGGCAAATGAAATAGTAGTAACTTTGTCGTCGTTGTTGCGCCAAGCGCCAACAGAACCACCGACATACCAATCTTGAGCAGCAGCAGACAATGTCATCACCGACATTACTGCCATTAAAATAATCTTTTTCATACCTAAATAAAATTTTAAATATATTAATTAGAGTTATTTGAAAACCGAGTGCAAAATTAGATAAATTTTCATATAAAACCATACCACAGGATTAAATGTTCACAAAAAGGGGGAATTATGCGAGTATTAAAGGGAATATGACACAAATTTTACTGAAATAAAGGCGACATTCAATGAAACTATATTTATTTTTTGCGATTTAACTCAAGATAACTATATTTGTAATAATCATCCGGTAGCAGAGAACCGGAACATCCTACATGCGAAAAATAATATATTATTTATTACATATCATATATTTACATAATAAATTATTTATATTAATATATCATGAAGACTATTTTACAAATCACGCTACTTCTTGTGGCATTATTGCTATCCTCAAGCCCTATCTATGCTCACGATTTTGAAGTTGATGGGATATATTATAATATTCAATCAAAATCTGAAAAAACAGTTGAAGTAACTTATAGAGGAAGCTATTATGCTACCTATACAGAATACTCTGGTAATGTTACTATTCCCTCGACGGTAACAAATTCCGGTACGACTTATTCCATCACTTCGATTGGAGAATATGCGTTTTCCCGATGCTCAGGCTTGACTTCGGTTACCATTGGCAATTCCGTCACTTCTCTTGGCAAATATGCGTTCAGTGGTTGTAGCAGTTTGACATCGGTAACCATCCCCAATTCCGTCACTTCAATTGGCGAATCTGCGTTCAATCGCTGTCGCGGTTTGACATCGGTTACTATTCCCAATTCCGTCTCTTCAATTGGCGAATCTGCGTTCTCCGGTTGCAGTAGTTTGACCGAGGTGAATTACAATGCCGAGAATTGTAATTCAATGGGGAGTGATAATTATCCGGTATTTAGTGGATGTTCAAAACTGAAAACTGTAAACATTGGAAACTCAGTTCAAACAATTCCAATCAATGCGTTCAGTAATTGTCATAGTTTGATATCGGTTACCATCCCCAATTCCGTCACATCTATTGGCGAAGGGGCGTTCAATCATTGTTTCGATTTGACTTCGATTATCATCCCCAATTCCGTCACTTCTATTGGCAAAAATTTGTTCTACGGATGTAGGGGGTTAACATCGGTTACCATCCCAAATTCCGTCACAGATATTGGCGAATATGCATTCAGTGGCTGTAGCGGCTTGACATCGGTTACCATCCCAAATTCCGTCACTTCTATTGGCGATTACGCGTTTCACAATTGTCGCGGTTTGACTGTGGTTTCCATTGGCAATTCCGTCACTTCTATTGGCTACTCTGCGTTCTATGGTTGTAAGAATCTTAATCAAGTAACTAATCTTTCGAAACTTTCACTATCAAAAGGTTCTAATAATCATGGTTATGTTGCATATTATGCCACAATTGTTATTAATAAATGACGAGAATTTCTTTGGAGCATATCGGGTTGTGACTAAATAAACAAATTGTCACTATACCTTAGTACTGCTTCTGAAAATTACCCAATGCCGAACAGTGGAAAGAATTCTTCTTTATTAAAGACATCAAGTCGGGAGTTGAAGAGGTACTTGTTGATGGAGAAGATTATTCAAACGCTCCGATTGAAATCTATAATCTTTCAGGATTGAAAGTCGGCGACTCTACGGAGCACTTAGCGCCGGGTGTTTACAACAAGCGACAAGGTCGTAAAGTCGAAATAAATAGCTATCCAATAAAATAGATCTATAATTTAATCGATAATTAACATTAACCGCAGATTGGATTAACCTCTCTGCGGTTTTTGATTTTGGTTGGAAATGATTAGGAGCATTGGGAAATATTTGTAAATTTGTGATTGGAAAGAATAAGATAATAAATCGTATAAGCTGTCTTTTTACAAAAGTCATAAATTTTACAAGTTTTATAAATCTAAAAGTAAAAAATAGACACTATGGATCTTGAACGCTCTCATGCCCCATTGTTTTCGATAATAACTGTAACGTATAATGCAGCATCAACGTTGCCTCGCACATTGGCTTCGGTGAAATCTCAAACATGCCGATTATTTGAGTATATAATAATAGACGGAGCTTCGAGCGATGGGACTCTTGGATTGGCTAAGGGTGCAGATATCTCAGAGATGAAAATCCAATCGGGCAAAGATAAGGGGATATATGATGCGATGAATAAGGGGTTGAATATGGCAAAGGGGGAATATGTGATATTCCTAAATGCCGGAGATGCATTTCACGCACCAACTACACTGCAATTGATTGCAGATGCTATTATGGAAGATGATTTCCCGGGGATTGTCTATGGTCAAACCGACATTGTGGATAGCGAGGGGAACAGATTGGGGGAACGACATCTCAAAGCGCCATGTGATTTAACGCTTAAAAGTTTTCGTGACGGGATGTTGGTGTGCCACCAAGCGTTTGTTGCGTTGCGCAAATTAACAGGTCCATATAATTTGAAATATCGCTATTCGGCAGATTATGATTGGTGTATTCGGTGCTTGCAACATTCACGACGCAACAAATATATCGATGCCGTGCTTATAGATTACTTAAATGAAGGGACAACAACACGCAATCATCGACGCTCGCTACGCGAACGATTTAAGATAATGTGTCACTACTACGGTACGTGGTCAACAATTATGAAGCATTTATCATTTATACCGCGCTATATTAAACGGAGGAAATCCGGGATAAATAATCAATAATTATTACCATTTAATGATTAGAGGTCAATAGTATTTAATATTGACATTTAACTAAATAGCAAAGATAAAAGATAAGTAGAGACATATTTCCAATAAAAAACGGGGATAAGCAACAAAAAGGTAATTAAAAGAAATTTTTTAAAAATTTATGCGCAGAATCGCTAAAGTTTAAAGAAAAATGCTTAACTTTGCATGGTTTTCACGATGGAAGTCTTGTCAACCGCAACATAGTTTAATTTAACATCTAACGTATTTCTATGCGCGAAACAAGAAAAGCCACTCTAATCTTAGAGGATGGCACCACGTTTGAGGGAAAAATATTCGGGTATGAAGCATCGACATCCGGGGAAGTAGTATTCAACACTGCAATGACCGGCTATCCCGAAAACTTGACCGCCCCCTCCAATGAAGGTCAAATTCTAATCACCACTTACCCAATTTTAGGAAATTACGGAGCACCTCCCCGTGGTAAAAAAGAAAGTTTAGAGGAACTTATTCAAAGTGGACAAATTCACGCCAAAGCAATCATTACACAAGATTATTCATGTGAATATTCCCATTGGCAGGCAGCAAGTTCACTCGAGCAATGGCTCTTAGAAGAAAAAATTCCCGGCATTTATGGTATCGATACTCGAGCGTTGACCAAACATCTTCGCGAAAATGGAACCATGCTGGGAAAAATTGTAATTGAGGGAGATGATAATGTAGAGTTTTACAATCCCGATGGCGAAAACCTCGTTGGCAAAGTAAGCCACAAGGAAGTAGAGGAATATGGCGCCGGGGAAAAGACCGTAGTAGTAGTTGACTGTGGTACTCGTTATGACATTATTAAAAGCATGACAAACCGAGGAGTGAAAGTTGTGTTTGTTCCTTGGGATTATGATTTCAACACCATACCCTACGACGGATTAATCATATCCGACGGACCTGGGAATCCGGAACAGGCAGAAGCTACCCTAAATAATCTACGCAAAGCGATGGAAACCGAGAAGCCTATCTTCGGTATTGGAATAGGTAACTTGATGCTATCAATAGCAGCCGGCGGCACTATCAATAAGCTCAAATCCGGACATCGTACGCACAACCAGCCCGTAAGACTTTGTGGAACAAATTCATGCTATATAACTTCTCAAAGTCATAGTTTTGTAATAGAAGCCTCTACCCTACCAGCCGATTGGGAAGAATGGTTCATCAATATGAACGATGGCTCAAATGAAGGTATCCGCCACAAATCAAAACCTTTTGCAGCGGTGCAATTCGGTCCGGATGATTCGGATACTGAATTTCTTCTTGACGAATTTGTAGCTAAGCTATAATTAGTCATAGAAAATCAAAATTAGAGGATATCACACGCGGAACATGCCCAAAGGAAAAGGGAAAAGTGTGAAAAAAAGAAATAAAATTATAAACCGCGGCATAGCCGCCACACATAACTCATAATGAGCGACAAGACAATAAAAAAGGTACTTTTGCTTGGTAGCGGTGCACTTAAGATTGGTGAAGCAGGAGAATTTGACTACTCCGGCTCTCAAGCAATAAAAGCAATGAAAGAGGAGGGTATTGAGACAGTCCTTATCAATCCCAATATTGCAACCGTGCAAACCTCTGAAGGATTTGCCGATCATATCTACTTTTTGCCGGTAACTCCGTTCTTTGTAGAAAAAGTGATTGAGAAAGAGCGCCCGGATGGAATATTACTTGCGTTTGGTGGACAAACAGCGCTCAACTGCGGAGTTGCTCTCTATGAAGCAGGCGTATTTGAAAAATACGGCATAAAAGTGCTTGGTACACCGGTACAAGCAATCATGGATACCGAAGACCGCGAGCTCTTTGTACACAAACTCGATGAAATCGGAGTTAAAACCATAAAGAGTGAAGCTGTTTCAAGCGTAGAAGATGCAAAACGAGCAGCTCGCGAATTGGGCTACCCCGTAATTGTACGTGCGGCATACGCATTGGGGGGACTTGGCTCAGGCTTCTGCGACAATGAAGAGGAACTTGTGGCACTTACAGAGAAATCATTGTCGTTCTCTCCGCAAGTGCTCATCGAGAAATCACTCAAAGGATGGAAAGAAATTGAATACGAAGTGGTACGCGACCGTTATGATAACTGTATCACCGTATGTAATATGGAGAACTTCGACCCGCTTGGAATTCACACCGGAGAAAGTATCGTAGTAGCTCCGACGCAAACACTCACGAATGAAGAAGCCAACTATTTGCGCAAGCTTGCAATCAAGATTGTGCGCCACGTAGGTATAGTTGGAGAATGTAACGTTCAATATGCCTTCGACCCGCAATCAATGGATTATCGCGTGATTGAAATCAATGCTCGATTGAGTCGCTCATCAGCATTGGCATCAAAAGCGACCGGTTATCCCTTGGCTTTCGTTGCAGCAAAAATTGGTCTCGGTTATGGACTTTTCGAAATGAAGAATTCTGTAACCAAAGACACTCCGGCATTCTTTGAACCATCAATTGACTATATCGTAGTGAAGATACCCCGTTGGGACCTCGGAAAGTTCCATGGAGTACGCAAAGAAATCGGTTCATCGATGAAGTCAGTGGGAGAAGTA
>JAFXHY010000033.1 GCA_017536215.1 Muribaculaceae bacterium
GGATGGAGAAGTGAATCCACGAAAACGTCTGATTGATGAAAATGAAATAAATAGCATATATCTTTTATCAAGAGGCGCTTTTGTCGCCAATGGCAATCGCTTTATTTGGGAAAGAATTCGTTATAGATATGGTGTAACAATGACAATTTATTCAAAAAGTTTCTATTGGAATTCGGATTATAGTAAAATGGTAATTATTCCTGCAACAATAGTGCTTCGTCCCAAATACAAAAATATTTATCTAAAAGATTAGATTCTTCAAAAAATGATTAAACCATATATTTTATTTAGGCATTTTTGCTTCCTCGCCTCTACATAGGGCGGGGGAGTGCCACAAATGAAATGAGGGCAGAAATGCCCTCATTTCATTACTTTCTAACCCTTCCATTCGGTGGGGTTAATATTGTGTATCTTAGAATACAATACGTGTTGTGCCGGGAGTCGTTGGTGCGTTGCTCTCTTTTTCATTTTCGTCGTCGAACATTCCGCTTTCGGCATTTTCAACTTTCTTGTGGGCTTTCTTTATCTCCTCTACGCTACGGCGAGTACGTGTTGCTGTTGGCATATTCTCAAATTTTTCGATTAGAGCATCATCGTTAATCTGGTCGGGAGTAAGGATGATGTATTTTTGAGCTTCAGCCGAACGCATAATCGCTTCACCCTTATCCTTGCCGTATAAATCTTCAAGAACGCCTGTGGGTTGAGCGCTTTCCGATAGAGTGCCTTCAACATTTTCAACCTTAGGCTCATCAAAGATTTTGCCGGGAGCTTTTTCCGCATCTGCTTTAGTGTTAAAGCCTGCCGCCAAAATTGTAATCTTAACCTTGTTACCGAGTGAAGTGTCTTTAGCAAGACCCCATATAATATCGACATTGGGGTTGATATCGGAAACGAAATCGGTGATTTCGCTTGATTCTTTCATCAAGAATTCTTGCTCGGCTTCGGGGTTGAAGTAGATGTTGAATAGCAACTTCTGCGAGCCGAATATATTGCGGTCCTTCAATAAAGGTGAATTGAGAGCATCGTCAATAGCTTTAGTTACGCGGTTTTCACCTTCGCCGTAGCCAATAGATATCACGGCAGCTCCACCATTGCGCAATGTTGTGTCAACATCATTGAAGTCGATGTTAATCACAGTGTTGCTATTGGTTATCATTTCCGAAATACCGCGAGCGGCTGTGGTCAGTGTGTCATCGGCTTTGCCGAACGCATTCACAAAGTTGAGTTCCGGATATATTTCCGTGAGGCGTTCGTTGTTGATCACCAAAAGCGCATCAACATATTTGCTCATCTCCTCAGCTCCGGCAAGAGCTTTCAGGATTTTTTTCTGACCTTCAAAAAGGAACGGAATAGTGACAATTCCGATGGTAAGCATGCCATAGTCGCGTGCTATACGAGCCACAACCGGAGCGGCTCCTGTACCTGTGCCGCCACCCATTCCGGCGGTAATAAACACCATCTCCGTTTCGTCCTGAAACAATGTGGCAATTTCCTCTTCGCTCCCTAATGCTGCTTCTCGCGCCACTTCCGGCTTGTTGCCGGCGCCGAGACCTGTTTTGCCGATTAGTAGTTTATTGGGCACCGTAGAATTTTTGAGCGCTTGATAGTCGGTGTTGCACACCCAAAATGACACGTTCTCAATGTTTTGATTGAACATGTGCTGCACGGCATTGTTCCCACCGCCACCTACTCCGATGACCTTTATTCGGCTACTTTTAGCCGCATTATTGATAAATTCTGTGGTTTTTGATATATCTTCGATTGTCATACTTGACTTATTTTGCTGGGATTGGTAATAAAATTTGTTAGAATTGTTTTATCAATTTACTCGTCATCATTGTCGTAACGGTCTTTCTCATCGTCGGAAAATAATTTT
This sequence comes from Muribaculaceae bacterium, assembly GCA_017536215.1. Classification (GTDB taxonomy): domain Bacteria; phylum Bacteroidota; class Bacteroidia; order Bacteroidales; family Muribaculaceae; genus JAGBWK01. The sequence continues at coordinate 1,877 of JAFXHY010000033.1, forward strand.
GAGAGTCGATCTTGAATACGAGAAATAAGTCCACCCGATTTTGGTTCTGTTGGATCGTACTCAGATCTTGATTTTGTTGGATTTTTGCTCGGTTTGTACTCGCCTTCATCGTCATCGTAGTCATAATCGTCATCATAATCATCTATACCGATGCGCGAGATTCCATTTTCATCATCAAATGCGCTACCTCCTCCATAGACAGGTCCCTCATTAGAAGGATATTCAGGAGTTGTAACAGGGGATAGGCAGTCAACCGGAGTTTTATCTGCGGCAGCAATCAGCAAAGCTACTACGTCAGTGATATCGTCGGCTGAAATCGAAGCGTCGCATATGTGTATGTTGCGTGGCGTGGTGCCGATTCTCACTTTCATATTGCTCTGTGAGGCTGTCATTTCCGGCAAACCTTTAAGACGCGAACCTCCTCCTACGATTATCATTCCTGAGGGTAGGTCGGATGGAGTTAACCCCGCATATTCGATATTAGCAACGACATTGGCAATGATTTCTCCGGCACGGGCTGATATGTAGCTATTTGATTCCGGTTGCTCTATAGTATGTTGCCCGTTTTGGCGTGATGCATTATCGCTCGCAGAAGTGATTCCAACTGAGCGTATGATACTTTCGGCATGCTCTTCAAGATAGTTGAGCGATACAAGGTCGCGGGTTATATTGCGTGAACCCATCGGGAGTGTCACCATATAGCGCAATACACCTTTCTTGAAGATGAGCACAGTTGTTGTTTCGCATCCGAAATCAACAAACATACATCCCAATTGCTTCTCTTCGGGAGTCAGCACCATATTGGCTTGTGCGAGTGCGCTGACGAGATATCCATTGATTTGCATATTAAGACGCTCAACAAACACTCTGTTGATGATGCTTTTGATTGTTGGCGACCCTTCGATGGTTGCAAAGGTCCCCTTTATGCTACGACCCACACGACCAACGGGGTTGAGTGTCGACTCGTTGTCTACAAGGTATTCGTAGGGTAGAAATTCGTAAATTTCTTTGCTGTTGTGGCGTGATGCAATTGACTCTTTGAGTTGAGAAATTGTTGATAAGTTAATATCGGTTTCCGACTCAAAATCCTTTGTTTCGGAATAGAGAGATGAACCGATTGTGTATCCGCTCAACCCTACGTATGCGCTCACAATGTTGCGTGGTTGGATTGCTCTGATTTTTTCCAACTTACTGCAGATACTGTCAATTTTTTCACTGACCTCCTCCGTGTTCTTTACTTGGCCGTAACGGACACTATCGGCGGCAATGCGCTCTTCCTGAACGGCTAATATGTTGAGCACACCGGTATTGTCGATTAATGCAAGAGCTCCGCGTATCTTTGAGCTTCCTATTTCGATTGCTACAATATGTTTGTCATCCATGTTGGGGATAGATTTTGGTGTTTGGATTTATTGTGAGTGCTTACGTTATTTTTTCTATAAAATTTTGGGCTTGATGTCGGTGAAATTGACACTGTCGCGCTCGCTTATCATTTCTACATCGATTTCTTCTTCAAATTCCAAATCGGAATAATCCGGCGTTTTATTGCGCATTTTGCTTGGTATGATTCTGCCGATTACTTGATTGGAGAATTTAACCGATATAGTGTCGTAATAGTTCCAGCCCTTGACTTCGAGCACTTGATTGTAGAATGCAAACAAGCGCTTCATCTTGTCGTCGATGTCGCTACCGTCACCTATGTTGACCACATGCCCGGTAATAGATGGAATGATGAAGATATCCCCGGTGTTGTCAACTTTCAATGCGGACACCAACTGTGACCACACCTCATTTTCTTCTATGCGTTCAAGAAGTGGCAGGATAGAGCCAACGTTGGGTAGTGAATCGTTTTCACTGATGACTACCGGTACGTCAATTTGGTATCGTGGAGAAGCCAAAAGGTGTTTGCCGGCTTTGTTGATGTAGTAGGATCCGGTATTGTCAAATACACGAGCCACCGGGGTCATTGGATCTACGTCAATGGCAATCTCATCGTTAGCAAGCCGTCGGCAATTGACTGATTCAATGATGCTAAGTGCATTCAGACGGGTTTCTATATCTTTGAGATTGATTTGAGAGGCGGTCATTGTCTTTGCGGATGCAACTATGCCCCCAAGTTCGTGGTCAATATCCTCTGCTGTAACAAATTGCGACAACTCATTTTGCGTCACACTGATTTTGACACCATTACACGGTGCATCAGTTGCCATTTTGTGCGACAAGGCAATTGCCACCATCAAGTATATGATGAGTGCAATTGAGAAAATGCAGAGAATGATGCCGCGCTTAGTGAGCATAACTAATGGGTGTGGGGTTATTTGATGCTTTCGATGATTTCCGGGATATATGTGTTGATATCTCCGGCACCTACTGTCAATAAAATGTCAAAATTACTATTTTTTATTGTTTTTGTCAATACCTCTTTGTCAATCAATAGTTTTTCTGTGCAAGAAATTTTATCAAAAATGATTTGGGAGGTGACTCCGGGTATCGGTAATTCACGTGCCGGATAGATATTGAGTAGCACTACTTCGTCGGCAAGCGACAACGCTTCGGCAAATTCAGGCGCGAAATCACGAGTGCGACTATATAGATGCGGTTGGAAAGCGACGGTCAAGCGTCGACCCGGATATAATGCTTTGACCGAGGAGATTGACGCTTTGAGTTCGTCGGGGTGGTGGGCATAGTCATCGATGATGACCCTCCCGGCGTCACCCGGTTCTTTGAGGTGAAATTCAAATCGACGTTTCGCGCCCATATATGTTGCGATTGCTTTGCGCACATCTTCAGTATCGACATCGCCGGTGAGAAGTGTGGCTGCAGCGGCTGCAATGGAGTTCTCAATATTAATTTCTACCGGCACACCAAGTTCTATGTCATTGATAACACCCTCGGCTACTATTGATTTCGGAGCCACAAGATCGTAGATTATAGTGCCATTGCCTCGGCGTATGTTGGTGGCATGGAAATCACCGTTATCGCGTGAGTAGGTGTAGATGTCAACACCGGTTGGTGGTTCCGGCTTGAACTTAAGCCCGGTATGTACAATTAATTTCCCATTGGGGTTGATGAGTCGCGTAAACTGAGTGAAGCTTTCCAGATAGGCTTCCTCCGTGCCATAGATGTCGAGATGGTCGGGGTCGGTTGAAGTAATTACTGCAATATATGGGGAAAGTTGATGAAAAGAGCGGTCATACTCATCAGCCTCGATAACACTATATTGCGACTTCGCATTAAGCAAGAAATTGCTATTGTAATTGCGCAACACCCCACCCAGAAATGCATTGCAACCGGCAGTCGATGTGTGCAATATATGAGCCCCCATCGACGAAGTCGTTGTCTTGCCATGCGTGCCGGCAAAACATATCGCTTTACTACGACGTGTCACCTCACCAAGCACTACGGCACGCTTTACGACACGAAAGTTGTTGTCGCGAAACCATTTTAGCTGGGGCATTGTGTCGGGCACGGCAGGCGTGTAGACTACCAATGTCTCCTTGTCATTGCGATATTGTTCCGGAATCGCATCTACACTATCGTAGAAAGTGATTTCAATACCTTCGGCAATAAGCGCGTCGGTGAGTTCGGTAGGTGTACGGTCATAGCCCGCCATGTTGCACCCTTGCGACTTGAAATAGCGTTCAAGGGCCGCCATGCCGATACCTCCTGCGCCTATGAAATATATATTATTCATTTTTAGCTTTTTCTATTTCGAGGAATTTGAAAATATCCTTATAGTTTTTTGGTTGAGCAAAGGTTGTAAATACAATCTACGATGCGTTCATCGGAACGTTCCTGTGCCATTGCTTTTACATTTTTAGCCAAAGTAGCGAGACGCTTTTCGTCGGCAAGTAAAGTCTTTACCGATTGAGCAAGAGCAGAGGTTGCGTCAGCGTCAAGAATCATGACTGCAGCATCATGGTCAACAAGTGCTTGTGCATTTTTGCGTTGGTGATCCTCAGCAACATTGGGCGATGGTATAAGAATAGCCGGCGTACCTACTATCTGCAATTCGGAGATAGTGCTTGCTCCGGCACGCGACACGATGAGGTCAGCGGCACGATACACTAAATCCATGCGACTTACAAATGCCATGGCTTGAATTCCCTCTTTTCCTTCGGCTGTGGGGATACACTCTTCGGCATAATATTTACCTGTCTGCCATAATATTTGAATACCATCGGCAGTGATTTCGTCCATCGACACTTTTACTGCTTCATTGAGAGTGCGAGCTCCGAGCGAACCTCCTACTACAGCTACAAGTGGGCGAGATGGGTCAAAGCCAAGTTGGCGTTTTGCTTCTTCGCGTTCTATATCGCATGAAGTGATGGTATCGCGCACCGGATTGCCGGTCATGATGATGCGCTCGGCGGGGAAAAAGCGCTCCATATTGTCGTAGGCAACGCAGATGCAATCAGCTTTTTTCCCTAAGTGCTTATTGGTAACTCCTGCATAGGAATTTTGTTCCTGTATGAGTGTCGGAATTTTAATTTTTTGTGCCATCATAAGGGTCGGACCGGAAGCATATCCGCCAACACCGACTACTATGTCGGCGTTAAAGTCGCGAATTATCTTTTTAGCTTTGCGACGGCTTTTCATTAATTTCCATAGCACTTTGAAATTGCGCCACAATCTGCGTCGGTCAAATCCCATCACTTCAAGCCCTACGATATCGTAGCCGGCAGCAGGTACACGTTCCATTTCCATGCGTCCTTTTGCTCCAACAAAAAGAATGTCGATTGACGGGTTGCGACGACGCAATGCGTTGGCTATTGATAGGGCGGGGAAGATGTGACCGCCGGTGCCACCTCCGCTTATTATTACCTTGTTTACACTCATGATTTTATGTGACAATAGTTTTATTTTTTTAATTGAGTTGGATTGAGAGCTCCCATCTCTTCCGGGAGATCGGTCTCGGTTTTAGCGGCCTTTTTGCGTCCCGCAGTCGAGGCATATCGGCTTATGCTAATCATGATGCCGAATGCCAACGATGTGATAAGCATTGATGTGCCCCCCTTTGATATCATTGGTAGAGGCTGTCCCGAAACGGGAAATACTCCGGTGTTGATAGCCATATGGAATAGAGCTTGGATGACAATCATTACTGCCATCCCTGTTACGAGCATAGCAGGGAATGCTCTATCGCAGTTCCAAGCTATCACTCCCGCTCGTCCCAAGAGCGAAAGGTAGATTACAAGTAGGAAAAGTCCTCCTATCAGTCCTAAGTCCTCAACGACGATTGAATAGATGTAATCGGAGAATGCAAGAGGCAATCGAGCAGTTTCGCGTGAGTTGCCGGGTAGCACTCCGGTGATGCCCCCATTGGCTTGCGCCATATAGGCATACATTTCTTGACGATTTTGTGCTGTGATAGTGTCGTTGTAGGATGCATGGAATGGATCCCAACGATTCATTCGAGCCTCCCAGGTTGATTGGCGATCAAGAGTTGTTCTGTTCCCCTCTGTGTCAAGCCCTGTTTCTGTGATAGATACTACGTCTTGCACTTCTTCTTTGCTCATTTTGTACCACAAAACACCTCCGCCAATAAGTCCGTAGAACAATAATAGCAATCCGAATTTCCTCCATTGCACACCTCCGATAAGTAGCATCGACAAGCTTATTGCCATTAGCAACAATGTGTTGGTCAGACCTTGAGAGAACAGCAATGCCGAGAACAGACATACGTAGAATGCGCTCCATATCACCCCCTTTGTCGTAACTCCGCGTCGCTCTTGATTTCTCGATGTTATATATGCGATGACGAGTACTGCCGACATTTTCAACATCTCCGAGGGTTGTATCGTAATGCCTAATAACGACATGCTTCGCTGCGCTCCATTGATAATCTGACCATTAAGAAGCACATAAATCATCAGCGCTATACTTAAACCTACAAACCAAGGGGTCAGTATGACGAAATATTTCAATTTCACACGCGATACACCGATGCATATCACGATGCCGAGAACGAGCATCATCAAGTGGCGTAGCAATGGACCGAATATATTGCCGGAACTGACCTCGCGTGATGAGGCACTATAAAGTTCGACAATGGAGATAAGACATAGTGCAACGTAGAACGCAATAAGATATTTATCGGCGCGTGGTCTCACCTCGGTGTCATCGTATTTATTGGTATTATTATTCCTGCCTTCGTTTTTAGGCGTAGGTGGAGTGTATTTATCTTCAGCCTTTGGGTCGCTTGGAGGTGCTCCGGCTGCTTTTAGCATTTGATCAAGTTCCGACATATTCTCCGTGTATTAGTGTTGTGTGTGTTATTTGTTGTTTAAAGCTTTCACTCGTTCTTTAAATTGCTTGCCGCGGTCTTCGTAGCTTTTAAAAAGGTCGAAACTTGCACAGCAGGGTGATAGCAACACAGTGTCTCCGCTTTGAGCAATTTCATGGCATGTTGCTACGGCATCGTCGATAGAATGTGTGTCGATTACTTTAACACCACGTGGCACGAAGTAGTCAATGATTTTTGTGTTGTCCTTGCCCATTGCCACAATGGCTTTGACTTTATCGTCGACAAGGGAAGCTATCTCGCTGTAATCATTGCCTTTGTCTTTACCCCCGAGAATGAGTATGGTGTTTTTGCTCATACTTTCAAGAGCATACCAGCAAGAGTTGACGTTGGTGGCTTTTGAGTCGTTGATGTAACGTACACCATCAATTGTGTCGACATATTCCAATCTATGTTCCACCCCTTCAAAATCGCTCAGCGAGCGACGTATATCCTCATTTTTAATATCAAGCAAGCTGGCAGAAAGTCCGGCAGCCATTGAGTTGAAAAGGTTGTGCAATCCGTTGAGGGCAAGGTCGGCACGTGGCATTGACATTGCCTGGTTGGAGGTGTTGAGAATTAACCGGTCGTGGGCGTCGATATATGACGCGCTCCCTTCCTCTTGGTGCTCGGAGAAGGGGAATAAGCGAGCTTCTGTCGCGATATGTTCAAGTTGTGCTTTGATGACGGGGTCATTTTCCCAAAAGATGAAAGCATCGCTACCGGTAAGATTTTGCAATATGCGGAATTTCGCGTCAACGTAGTTTTGGAATTTGTAATCGTAGCGGTCGAGGTGGTCGGGAGTGATGTTCATAATCACGGCAATATTGGCATGGAAGCGATACATATTCTCAAGTTGGAAGGAACTCAACTCGATTACATAAACATCATGCTTCTCTGTGGCAACTTGTAAAGCCAAGCTTTGACCCACATTCCCTGCCAATCCCACATTCAAACCGGCATTTTTTAGAATATGGTACGTCAAGAGTGTAGTGGTGGTCTTCCCATTTGAACCGGTGATACACACCATTTTGGCGTCGGTGTAACGTCCGGCAAATTCTATTTCGGATATAATAGGAATGTTCTTTGATGCAATTTTCTTGATGATAGGTGCTGTGGGAGGAATCCCCGGACTTTTTATCACCTCATCGGCATTGATAATAAGCGATTCTGTGTGGCATCCGCTCTCATATGCGATGCCATTATCGCTGAGCATTTTTGCGTAATGTGGAGCAATCTCACCCATGTCGCTGAGAAAAACGTCCATGCCGAGTTTTTTACCAAGGATTGCAGCGCCTACTCCGCTTTCTCCTCCTCCAAGTATTACCAGTCTCATATATATATTTGATTTAATTTTCTTTCAGTTAGTATATAAATTCGCTTATCGTAGCTTTAGCGACACGAATGTCAAAGCCGCCAAAATGATACATATAATCCAGAAACGCACTACTATTTTAGATTCCGGAACGACCGCAGTGGGACGCTGTATGATAGCATCGATACTTCCATTGCCCGGTTTCTGGAAATGATGGTGAAGCGGTGTCATTTTAAACATGCGACGAGTTTTACCGGTGCGGCGACGTGTGATTTTGCAGGTCAACACTTGCACTATCACCGACAAATCTTCCAAATAGAAAAGGAGACATAGCAATGGTAATAAGAACTCTTTATGTATCAAAATCGCAAACACAGCGATGATACCGCCAAGTGTCAAGCTGCCGGTATCCCCCATGAACACTTGAGCCGGGAATGCATTATACCAAAGGAATCCTATAAGAGCTCCGATAAATGCTGACATGTAGACCACCATTTCTTCCGAGCCGGGGATATACATGATGTTGAGGTAGGAAGAATAAATGACGCTACCTCCGAGATAGGCCATCGCTGCAAGTGCAACGCCTATGATTGCCGAGCATCCGGTGGTCAATCCGTCAAGTCCGTCCATCAAGTTGGCTCCGTTTGATGTTGCGGTGATAATAAAAATTGTGACAAGGATAAAAAGTATCCAACCTCCGGTTTCGGCATGATCACCAAGCCATTGTGTGAGGTCGCTATATTCAAAATTATGCTCTTTGACAAAAGGAATAGTGGTTTGTGTTGATTTAACATCATGCTCCTCGTAGGTGATATCAACAATTTGTTCGGTATCTTGATTGATAACTTCGTGGTTTTCACGTATCACGATATCGTCGCTGAGCCACATTGTTACTCCGACAATAAGTCCGAGCCCTACTTGACCTATGATTTTAAATTTACCTTTCAAGCCATCTTTATTGTGCTTCTTGATTTTCATGTAGTCATCAAGGAGTCCGATTGTCCCCAACCATATAGTAGAGATAAGCAGAAGTAGCATATATATGTTGGCCAGATTGCCGACGAGCAAACAGGGAGCTATGATTGCAATTATTATGATGATACCTCCCATTGTGGGGGTCCCTGTTTTTTTCATCTGTCCTTCAAGCCCGAGGTCGCGCACAATTTCTCCCACTTGCATAATTTGCAGGCGGTTGATTATTTTACGTCCTATCACTGTTGCGATGAAAAGTGATAAAACCATGGCTATCACCGAACGGAATGTGATATAATCCATCAATCGTGCTCCGGGCACGTTGGCATCTTGTAATTTCTCAAAAATAAAATATAACATAGCAGAGTTTATCTATATCTTAGTTGAGGTTGGCTTTCTATGTTGTAGATTTATAGTGTTTGAAATATCTCTTTTACAACTTCGCGGTCGTCGAAATGGTGTTTGACACCCTTGATTTCTTGGTAGTCTTCATGCCCTTTGCCGGCAATGAGAATGACGTCGCCTTTTTTTGCTAAAGTAGCAGCCATTCGGATAGCTTCGCGACGGTCGGCATTGACCAATGTACGTGCTGCCAATTGTGGCTCTGCAACACCTTCGCGCATATCGGCGAGTATGTCATTAGGCTCTTCAAAACGCGGGTTATCTGATGTGAGGATTAAACGATCGCTTCGCAATGCGGCTTCGCGAGCCATGATTGGTCGTTTCCCTTTATCGCGATTACCTCCAGCTCCTACTACGGTAATAATATTGCCCGATGTCCCTATTACATCGCGGATTGTTTCAAGCACGTTGATGACGGCATCGGGAGTGTGCGCATAGTCTACGATTGCCGTAACACCGCTTGGCGATTGTATCGTTTGGAATCGTCCGGCTACCGGTACGAGCATACTCATGCGTTTTAACACCTCATCTTTCTCCCATCCCAACATTATGCATGTCCCATAAACGGCAGTAAGATTGTAGGCGTTGAAACGTCCGGTAAATAAGGTGTGCACCTCATTGCCATTGAAACTCATCAGAGTGCCGTCGAGATGACTTTCAATGATGCGACAACGGAAATCGGCCATTGAACGCAATGAATATGATAATTTGTGAGCGCGAGTGTTTTGCAACATTACTTCACCAACTTTATCATCAATATTTGTTATGGCGAATGCTTCGGCGGGAAGGTTGTCGAAAAACGATTTCTTTGCTGCCAAATATGCGTCGAATGTTTTATGATAGTCAAGGTGGTCGCGAGTAAGGTTTGTAAAGACCCCTCCGGCAAATGTTAAGCCGGCGATGCGGTGTTGGTCGGCAGCGTGAGAACTGACTTCCATTGCAGCATATTCACAGCCCTCTTCTATCATCTCGTGGAGTAATTGATTGATTGTCAGCGGGTCGGGGGTGGTTTGTTTAGCCGGCACAGCTTTGGTGTCAATATAGTTGCACACTGTTGATAATAATCCGGCTTTATAACCCCAAAGACGAGCCATTTCGTAGATGAGAGTGGCGGTTGTTGTCTTTCCGTTGGTGCCGGTTACTCCGACAAGTTTAAGTTGACGAGAGGGATTATCGTACCATTGTGATGCTAATTGACCAAGTGCAATTGCGCTATTTGCTACTTGAATATATGTAACCCCGTCGAATAGTGTTTCCGGAATGTTTTCAACTACTATCGCAGCGGGATGCCGGTCGGCAAGTGTAGGAATGAAACTATGTCCATCAACGGTAACTCCGCGTACGGCTACAAACATAGCTCCTTCAGAGACTTTGCGTGAATCATCGGTCAACGATGTTATAATTCGGTCAGTCGGACCTATCACTTTCACGGTGGCTACCGCTTTGAGCAGGTGGGTGAGTTTATGTTGCATTTTTCCTAATTTCTTATCTATTGTATTAACTATTGGACAAAGTTAGTAAAACTTTCGATTCATTGATAAGTTGTTGGTTTTTGACTCGACCGGTACCTGTAAAAGTTACTTCATATCCGGCTTTTTCGAGTTTTGATAATGCATCGCGTAGGCTAAGGTTAAGCACCGATGGCATTTGTGTATCCATGTAATTGCCCTTAGGTGATGCTATGATGCGAGGTTGCTGTTTCTTAGTTAACGACAAACGCAATTCGTTGTATTCTCCTGAATTGGCTGGAGCATTGATTAGTGCCGGAGTATAATCTTGTGGCACATCAGCTGTGTAGTCGGAGGCATCGCCAAGTATACCTCGTGAATACATCTTTTCTGCGACGTTTTTCATTACCTGTCCCGATGTCGACCCTGCACCAAAGAATGTTTTAGTGGGGTGGAATGTTAGGACAATCATAGAGTATTTTGGGTTGTCGGCAGGGAAATATCCGCAGAAAGCCAAGCGTTTGCGAGAGGTGTCGTAACTCTTAGTGACTGTATCGATATGATAACACGTTCCTGTTTTGCCTGCTAATGGTACTTTGCTTCGTTTTAAGAAGTTACGGGCTGTCCCATGTTCACCATCAACAACAAGTCGCAACATTGTGCGCAGTTTGGTGGCATTTTCTTCTGAGCAGATGCGGTCGCGAATATAGCTGACGGGGATTATTGAGTCGACATTTTCGCGACTCAATCCCTTGACCAAGCGTGGACGTACGTAGCGACCTCCATTAGCAATAGCGTTGTAGACCGATAATGTGTAGAGTGGAGGAATAGCTGTTGCATATCCGAAGCACATACGCGACATGTCAAGGCGTGTCGGGTTGCGAGATATGCGTGGGCGTTCCTCTTCATAGATGCCTGAGTGCATTTTTTCGTAAAATCCTATATCCTCAAAGCGTTTTGCGAATCCGGCTGGATTGTTGTCGTAGCCTCGAACAATTATGCGTGCCATTCCTATATTTGAAGATTCTTCAATAACTCCGGCCACGGTGAGTGCCGAATTGTAGTGTGAGTCAGTGATTGCTCTACCTTTGGCATAAGGGAAAGAATGCCCGATGGTGATTACTTCATTGATATCGTTGACAAGCCCGTCTTCGAGAGCAAACATCATTGAAATTGGTTTTACAACCGACCCCGGTTCATAGGCAACGACTGCACGATTATAGGCTTCGATATAGTTGCCGTTTTTATCGCGTTCGAGATTGGAGATGGCTTTAATATCGCCGGTGGCAACCTCCATCAACACGGCAGAACCCCATTCTGCTTGGCAGGTGTCGAGAATAGCGTTGAGTTCTTGTTCAACAATGTCCTGTAATGTAATGTCGATTGTTGTGGTCACGTTCCAGCCGTTGACTGCGGGTTGATCAACCCAATTCCCGATTCGATTAGTAAAGGCTACGCGTTTGTATGTACCGGGAGAACCATAAAGTAGTGAGTCAAGTGCTTTTTCAAGACCTGAGATGCCATGTATTTCTTTGCAAAATTTAGTCTGTCCAACGCGTCCTATACTGCGTCGAGCCATATTGCCATAAGGGCAGTCGCGTTTCTTGAATGGTTCCTCAATTAGCCCGGTTTTGATTCTGCTCCGTCCTTCAAAAAATGGGAATTTACGCAAGCGTTCCAAGTCGGCATATGAAATTTTGCTCAGCAATTTGTAACTGCGCGATTTTTTCTTTGCAGTATATTGCTTTTGAAGGTTCTCACGCCACCCATCTTTTGTTCGGGTGGGAAAATATTTAGCAAGGCTATCACACAATGGCTCGAGGTTTTCAATAAACGCATTTTTGGCGAATGCTTCCGAACCGAAGTCGATGCGAACGTTGTAGTATTGTAAATTGGTCACTAATATAGAGCCATCAGCGGCAAGAATGTCACCTCTGACGGGTGCTATGGTGTCGATTCGTTCAAGCTCTTTATTAGCCTTTGCGTTCCACTCGTCGGCGTGAATGACTGTGGTCCAAAACAATTTGTATCCAATTAATCCCGCTATTAAAATTATGCCAATAGTGATTAATGCATATCGAGCCATGATGTGTGACTGATTGTTATTGGCATTGGGCTTGTGTCGGGTGGTGTCGGTTTTGCGTTTTGTGGTGTCTTTTTTCATTGTGTAATATTAAGTTTATAAGGTGGTTGATTGCGGTGTGTTAAATCGAGTCCGGCATTATTGATTATTTGTATCATTGTCCGCTCGCGAATAGAATTCATGTAAAGGCTTTTCTGTCGAATGCGTTCTGATTTTACGATTTCAATTTCTTTGTTGAGTTTTTGAATGTTTTCCATTGCTGTGATGCATTGGTAGCGACTGGTAATGTAAATCATCACGAGCATAACGATAGCTAATATAATACCCCAGTGACGACTGAAAAAATGGGTTGATAGCCATCCTCCCTGAAGGGTGCTACGTATTTTTTTTCTTTTCTTTTTGTCGGTATTGGATGTTGCCATCGTTGCTGAGTGGAATTTTAATGTTTGGTTCGATGTTCTACTTTAAAGTTTGATTGCTACACGGAGTTTGGCGCTTCGTGAACGTGGGTTGCGTTCTACTTCGTCGTCGTCGGGGACGATAGGGCGAGAGGTGAGCAATTTGAATGGAGAAAGGTTGCGCCCGAAAAAGTCTTTATTTTCTTTCCCCTCAAAGTTGCCGGTACGGAAGAAGTTCTTGACCAATCGGTCCTCGAGAGAGTGATAAGTAATAATTGCTATGCGTCCGTCGGTCTTGAGTAGTTTCAATGCGCCATTGAGAAATTCTTCAAGAACGTCGAGCTCGTGATTGACTTCAATACGAAGCGCTTGGAATAGTTTTGCCAACTCTTTTTTGTGTCGGGCCGGGTCGATAAGAGGTGTGACAACATCAAGCAATTGCTCAATAGTTGTGATTTCGGCATTATTTCGGGCTTTCACAATTGCCGAGGCCACTCTTCGGGCATTTTTAATTTCCCCCAATAGATAAAAAATATCGGCGAGACGCTCTTCGGAGTAGGTGTTGACCACTTCGGCTGCTGTCAATGAGCTGCTTCGGTTCATGCGCATATCGAGAGGTCCGTTCCAGCGGAATGAGAATCCGCGGTCAGGATCGTCGAAA
>JAFXHY010000213.1 GCA_017536215.1 Muribaculaceae bacterium
CAGCGTTTCTTTTTTTATTAGCATAATAACAATCATAAAAATATTGGAAATCGGATTCGCACAGATATTATGCCTGAATAATTAAGGCGGAAAGGCTATAATTCAACCTTAGCCAATAAGGATAAACCACAAAATCCGAGTGTAATTGCCACAAAAATAGGAGGCATAGCCTCCTATTTAAATATATAGCGTCTGATATAAACTCAATTAGCAAATTCTAAAATATACCCAAAATAATTCCACATAAACTTTATCCAAAAAGAACTTTTGGAATACTTCCAAATATATGCAATTAATAAAGGGTGATGTCAAATTGACACCACCCTTTATTGAAATTATAGAATCTATAATATTAAATCCAACGTACGTAGGCAAAGTCCTGACGGTGGGGAAGGTTTGCGTTAATCGGATACAAACGATAAGCGAAGCGGAATACACCGGGATCTTCAGTCTTACCTTTGTGTTCGAATGTGAGCACATCGCCTTCTTCCTTCACTACTTTGAAAGGCTCAACATTCCAAAGTTTTTCTTCTCCATCTTCAACCTTGTAAGAAACCATTTCAAGTCCAAGATCCTTACCAAGACCATTGGTATCAACGATTGCCTTAACTTCATAGTTTTGACCGGTTACGTTGTTGGCAAGAGGTTGAGCTTGAACATCAAATACTTTAATGCCATCCCAAGCAGCTGCAACTTTTTCTTTCCAAGCCACGATTTCTTTTGCAAGAGCGCAATCTTTAGCGGCAAGTTTCTTAGTGCGAGCAGCTTCCTTGTTGTAGAAACGTTCGATATAGTCGTCAATCATACGTTTCATAGTGAAGTTGGGAGCTATATCGCCGATTGAACCTTTGATATATTGAATCCAACGGGGAGAGTATCCTTTTGAGTTCTTTTCAAAGTAGAGAGGAATAATTTCATTCTCAAGCATTGAATAGATAGTTGCAGCATCGAGTTTGTCTTGCTGAGACTGGTCGGTGAATGTGCGACGATCAGTAAGAGCCCAACCTGCATTTTCGTTGAAGCGATAACCTTCGTACCACCATCCATCGAGCACTGAGAAGTTGAGAACACCATTCATTTCAGCTTTTTCACCTGATGTACCTGATGCTTCCAACGGACGAGTTGGAGTATTCAACCAGATATCAACACCGCTGACAAGGCGCTTAGCAACTACCATGTTGTAGTCTTCAAGGAAGATAATCTTACCCAAGAATTGAGGCATACGAGAAATCTCCATGATGCGTTTGATAAGGCCTTGACCTGCGCCATCAGCGGGGTGTGCTTTACCTGAGAATACGAATTGAACGGGGAATTGCTCGTTGTTCACAATCTTAGCGAGACGATCCAAGTCGGTGAAGAGGAGGTGTGCACGTTTATATGTTGCGAAACGTCGTGCGAAACCGATAATGAGAGCGTTGGGGTTAATCTTATCAACAATTTTCATAACCGCAGAAGGATCGCCTTGATTTGCAAGCCATTTAGCTTTGAAATCACGTTTTACGAAGTTGATAAATTTATTTTTCATCGTCATACGCATAGCCCAGATTTCTTCATCGTTAACGTCGAAGATTCCTTTCCATGCGTTAGTATCGCTTTGATTTTCAAATACTTGTTCGCCGAGATGTTTTGCATAGAATTCTTTCCACTCTGATGCAGCCCAAGTAGGCATGTGTACGCCATTAGTTACATAACCAACGTGAGATTCTTGCCAGCTATAACCTTTCCAAATACCGGCAAACATTTTCTTAGATACTTCACCGTGAAGCCAGCTTACACCGTTAGCTTCTTGACAAGTGTTGAGCGCAAACACACTCATTGAGAAACGTTCGTTAGTATTGGGATTTTCGCGACCCATATTCATGAGGTCGTTCCATGAAATACCAAGCTTAGCGGGATATTCTCCCATATATTTGCCGAAGAGACCTTCGTCGAAGTAGTCGTGACCTGCAGGCACGGGAGTATGTACTGTATAGAGAGAAGAAGCACGAACCAATTCGAGAGCTACATTGAAGTCGAGATGATCTTCTTGTACGTAGTCAACAAGACGTTGGAGGTTGAGAAGAGCAGCGTGACCTTCGTTGCAGTGATAGAGCTGGCTCTTGATACCCAATTTCTTCAACATAAGTACACCGCCGATACCGAGGAGGTATTCTTGTTTGATACGATTTTCCCAGTCGCCACCATAAAGTTGGTGAGTAATAACGCGGTCAAACTCGCTATTCATATCGAAGTCGGTGTCCAATAGGTATAGGTTCATACGACCCACAGCTACTTTCCAAATGTGAGAGTAGATTATACGACCGGGATAAGGAACTTCGAGGATAACGGGATTGCCATTTTTATCGCAAACTTGCTCGATAGGGAGCTGGTTGAAGTTTTGAGGTTCGTAGTTTGCAATTTGTTGACCGTCTACGCTAAGTGTTTGGGTGAAATAACCATAACGATAAAGGAAACCGACAGCGGTCATGTCAACGCAGCTATCAGAAGCTTCTTTAATATAGTCACCGGCGAGTACACCAAGACCACCTGAATAAATTTTCAAGCAGTTGCAAAGACCATATTCCATAGAGAAGTAAGATACCGAAGGTACGTCTTTGCGCATCGGCTTCTTCATATAATCTTGGAACTTAGCATACACTTTATCGATGCGTTCCATAAAGTTTGGATCGTTGATAACCTCTTTTTGACGATCTGATGAAAGGCGTTGAAGTACCATAACGGGGTTTTCGCCTGTTGAGCGCCAAAGGTCGGGATTTAAATCACGGAAAAGTGCTTTTGCGTCACTATTCCATACCCACCAAAGGTTTTTGGAAAGTTTCTCCAGCGGTTTTAACTTGGAAGGTAAGTCTGATTTGACTGTCATGTCACGCCAAGTGGGGACATTTGAGTTGCTTACTTGAAGTTTCATTGCTTATTTTTTTAATAATGTTAAATTTCTGTATTTATGGAAATGTAAAATATCAATAATTAACGGACTATTTGCGACATTTACGCTTAGCCACTTTTTTGTTTCGTTGCGTTGCTTTATCTATTGCAATCTGGAATGCGTCAATGTAGTATTTAATAAAGTTGCTCCACGCTGCTTCCGATGCTGTATCCATCGCCGCTTTGGCTATTTTAGCCCTTTCATTCTGACGAGAATTTATCAGGCTGTAAATAGATTGCGCTATGGCATCTACTACTTCATGATAATTATGGTCGGTACGAGGAATTACGTTGACTCCTGACTCCTCAAATTCCGGTTTTGACGATGACAATATCCATTGTCCGAAGCCTGAAAGCGATGTCGTAACAGTTGGCACTCCGAATGCCACACTTTCAAGAGGAGTGTAACCCCATGGCTCATAATAGGATGGGAATACTGTTGCATCAACACCTATGAGTAGGTCATAATAGGGTTTATTGAATATACCATCATTACCATTAAGATAACACGGCACATATATAACCGTTTTGCTATCATTGACATCAACACCAAAACCTAATTGATGAATACGATTTATAATCGGGTCTTCATTATAATTATGTAGTGAATGTGTAATTACAGCATCTGACAAACCTGTATAATTATTATCATTGATTGCATTTTGCAAATCACTACGTCCTTTGTCGACCCATGCCGGCACCATTACAAGCGCCAAAACACGAGACTGAGTATAAGATTTCAATCTATTTACGCTGTCGAGGAATACATCGATACCTTTGTTTCGGTATTCACATCGACCGGATGTCGCGATTATAAATGTATCTTCATCGAGTTGTTTCCCGGTAAGTGCACGAGCTACTGACAATAATTTTTCGCGAGCAGCTGCTTTTACTCCGTCAAACTGCGTACGTGCCGGCACGAAATTCTTTTCAAAACCATTAGGGGTTACTACGGCCGGTTTTATATCGAGCAATTGCTTACACTCTACCGCAGTTATGTCGCTTACTGTGGTGAAGCAATCTGCAGCATGAGCGGCAGCTTTTTCCAAAGAGTGCTTCGACTCCATATTAAGTTCTCCCGCCATTTGATCACCATTGTAGCCCGAAAGATAATCGTACAATGGTTTACCGTTACCGCAAATACTACGACCTATACTTGTTGCATGCGTAGTAAATATTGTACCGATTTTAGGTTCTTGCCATTTAAGATAAAGTAGCCCCATTCCGGTGGTCCACTCATTAAAATGCGCGATAACATCGGTCGGAGCTTCTTCATGACGATAAATGCTTTGCATAACAATTGCAGAAGCAACCGCAAAGGCACAACCTTCATCGTAATCACCATATGCATGAAGTGAATCTACTCCGTAACGGTCCCAAATTTCGCCATAGATTTCATTTAAATGAGCATACACGCCCTTGAAATCCACCAATACGGCAATTGGTTTACCAGGGATATCCCATCGTCCTACCCTAACTTTAATATCGTAGGGCAATTGCAACGATTTACGCCAAGTTTTGAGAATTGATTGATTTTCGACAAAAAACGGGGAAGGATTATTGTCAGACCACACGTCGGGCCCAACGAAAATCACTTTGTCTTTATAAAGTTTCTGTAGAGTTTTGGCCTTTGTTGACAAAACTGTGTAGATACCACCAATTTTGTTGCAAACCTCCCAGCTCGTCTCAAATAACAAGTTGAGACTACATTCTTTTTTTCCTTCTATCATTATACCTTAAAAAATATACTTATGAAAAGTATGTTTTCAGTCGCAAAGGTAATAAAAAATTTACAATAAACAAAATAATAGGAAAATCATGGTTTTCTAACAAAATAGAATCGGATTACTCATATATTAATAATTTATTGCAATAAAATAACAAAAAATCATAAAAACATAGTTGAGACACGATTTGTTATTGTAGATAAAAAAATAATTACTAATTTTGTAGGAATAATGCATTACACGCCTTTATGAAAAGAGTCATTTCAATCGTCATTTTGTTTGTTGTCGCAATGTCGTTCAACGGGCAAATATTTGCTGAAGCAAAAACTTCGGTTGAAAGCAGAGTGTCCGAACGAATACCGGTTGTTTCTGTAGATAAAGGTTATATTGAATTGTCGGCCCCCGACTCAGAGGTTGTAAAATTTGAAATCTTTTCAATTACCGGCCAACTTATCAAGTCAATTACAGTAAAAGGATCAACAGCAAAAGTAGAGTTGCCCAAAGGTTTCTATATAATAAAATGTGACGCTTGGACTAAGCGAGTAATGCTCAGATAAATTTATGCTATCGTCACTTTTTTGCGCACGATAGCTTTTTGCACGAATAAACCATTAAAATAATATCATACTAAGCATGAATTTCAATTTTAAAACAATGTGTACCCGTGGTTTGACCTTCGGGTTAATGTCTATTGGAGCGACAGGCATGAGTGTTGCTCAGGACATTGACAGTAAATTTGCTTCATTTCCCACCTATGCGGGCGAAGATCTCGAATTAGCAATTCTTCCCCAAGGAATAAAGTTTTCGTTATGGTCACCTGAAGCTGATGCCGTAAGACTACGCATCTATCCCACCGACCGCAATTCAGCTCCTATCGAAACTATCGATTTAACAAAGAGTGAAAATGGTGTATGGCGAGCAGTTGCATCATCAGAACATATGGGCAAATTCTACACATTCCAAGTAGCTCACAATGGAAAATGGCTCGCAGAAACTCCCGGTGTATGGGCTAAAGCAGTTGGCACCAACGGTATGCGTGCCGCCATTATCAACCTCGATGAAACCGATCCTGAAGGTTGGGCAGAAGATAAAGGCCCGGTAGTTGAGAGCATCAACGATGTTGTTATCTACGAGATGCACCACCGCGACTTCTCAATCCACCCATCAAGCGGCATCGTGCATAAAGGTAAATTCCTTGCACTAACAGAAGAAGGTACCACTACTCCATTGGGCGACAAAACAGGTATTGACCACTTGAAAGAACTTGGTGTTACTCACGTTCATATTCTCCCGTCCTACGACTACAATAGTGTAGATGAAGCCAACCTCCCCTCTAATCAATATAACTGGGGATATGACCCCTTCAACTACAACGCACCGGAAGGTTCATATTCAACCGACCCCGCCAACCCAGCTGCTCGTATCACTGAAATGAAGGAGATGGTAAAAGCCCTCCACGAAGCAGGTATTGGTGTCATCATGGACGTAGTTTATAATCACACCGCCAACAACGATGACTCAAACTTCTCGCTCACCGCTCCCGGCTATTACTATCGTCACCGCGCCGATGGCTCATATAGCGACGCTTCCGGTTGTGGCAACGAAACAGCTTCCGACCGCCAACAAATGCGCAACTATATCATCAACTCGGTAAAATATTGGGCTTCGGAATATCATATCGACGGTTTCCGTTTCGACCTCATGGCTATCCACGACACCGAAACAATGAATCAAGTAGCGAAAGCTCTAAAAGAAATCAATCCTTCAATATTTGTATATGGCGAAGGTTGGACTGCCGGCGATTCGCCCCTCGCTGTTGAGCGTCGCGCTTTGAAAGAAAACGTTGCCAAGATGGAAAATATCGCCGTATTCTCTGATGATATTCGCGATGCCATCAAAGGACACTATTCAAATGCTGCCGACCGCGGTTTTGCAACAGGTAAACCCGGCAATGAAGAAACAGTAAAGATTGGTATCGTAGCTTCAACAGCCCACCCACAAGTGGACTACAGCAAGGGCAACAATTCCAAATTTGCCTACGCTTCATCTCCCTCTCAAATCATCAACTACGTTTCATGCCACGATGACTTGACACTTACCGACAAGTTGGCGAAATCAATGCCCGAAGCAAGCGCTGATGAACGTATGCGTGCAGCAAAACTTGCTCAAACTATCGTGTTCACATCGCAAGGCACTCCGTTTATGTTTACCGGCGAAGAAATTTTCCGCGACAAGAAAGGTGTTCACAACTCCTACAAATCGCCCGACTCTATCAATGCAATCGACTGGTCGTTGAAAAACGCTAATGCCGACCAATTCAACTACTATAAAGAATTGATTAAATTGCGTAAAGCTCACCCCGCGTTCCGCATGCGCACCGCTGAAGATATCGCAAAAAATATCGTATTCGACAAAGTTGAAGAGCCCAACCTCATCAGCTATTCAATTAAGAACAATGCCAATGGCGACCAATGGAAGGAAATTAAATTGGTGTTTAATGGTAGCGACGACGCAAAGGTTGTCAAAGTGGGCAAAGGTGATTGGACTATCATCGCAGAAGATGGTAAAATCAACGCCGAAGGTCTTGGCTCTACTCGCGGTGGCAAAATGACTATTGCTCCCCGCTCAGCTCTTATCCTTGCTCGCACTAAATAAGAAACATTATCATTCTATCACACTCGAGGCGTGTAACCCTAAAAGGTTGCACGCCTCTTTTTTATCGCTCAAATTCGGAAATCCTAACAAAATTTAGTCTTTCGAAAGTTTTTTCTACAAAAAAATGAAATTCCGATACCCACGGCTATGCCATGAAAATATCGGAATCGGGATTTATATATCTGTACTTTTGAAATCAAACCCATACTTCCGGGTCGTCGAGCGATGGGTCCATATCAATATTATTGCGATTGAGCGGACGTAGAAGAACTTTGTCAAATGTCCTTTCAAATTCTTTCGAAATTGTTTCATTGAGATAATAACTTGGATTCAAGGCTGAAATATCTAATTGCTCAAGGAAATTATGTTCATCTTTTTTGATAAGGACCGGACCGATAATATTGGTCAAAACATAAGGATTATTATAATTATAATATGTGTATCCCTCAAAATTGGCCAAATATGGAGCACATTTACTACCCGTGGCAAGCACGCGCAGAAGATACAAAACATAATATTCCGAATCTTCCTCATAGATTGCAACAACTTTTTCCCCCTCTTTAGGTTGTAGAATATCTTCATCATCGGGAGCCACCAATGGCATTACCACTACCCCATTTTCCTCAAGTTGCGTAGTCAGGTCCCTAAATAAATCGTAATTGATAGTAACACCACGAAGCAGATTGCGTCTGACCGCCATCGGACACTGGCTTTTAAGGTATATCGAAATACGAATGCGACTGTTCACATTGCCATAAGCCCTATACGATGTTATTTTCGCCGAAATTTTATCGGCATACCCGGCATCTATCATGCGAGCCAATGCCTCATTTTCGCTTCGCGGGATATATCCGAGAATATAAGTGAAATCGAATTCATTAGGGTTGCCATCGTAATCGCCGGCTAAAGCAACTGCAATAGCATTGGAATCATATTTATTACTTTTCTCCCTTACTAATGCAATATCTACCCCCTCATAGAGTTCGTGCCATATATCATCGAATGGTTCAATATGAAACGATGTCCCTGCCACGGCACATTCTTTAAAGAACACCGATTTATATTCATATTTTGGAGCACTATATAAATCGCAATTTGAAATCATTGTTCTATACCTTATTAGTTAAATCCTCAAGACGTTTGTGCAATATCTCCGCCGGAACACCCGAACAATTCTCACATAGACCGACCCCGGTTCGATTCAGTCAAAATAGATTACACCACCGCAGTTATTACTGAAATCCTTCTCTTCCGAAACTTCGAAATCATCAAGATATCGCTTATAAAAATAATTGGTGAATTCTGACCAAATGTCACATTCAGAATCTGAATTATAAACCGTAAAGTCGTCAAATTTATCCATGATATTAAATCAAATTAGTTGGTGATTTTGAATTACGATGTAAAATTACCACCGCAGGTGTGCAAAATCATCGCCCACCCACGTTAAAAACACTAAATCGCTCTAATTTTTCGGATAAATTGACCCAAATGCTATTATTGATATATCAACTGCTGAATTCTTGCATCGTATTTCATCGGATGTTTATTGATAATACCATAAATAGCTTCCTCGATTATTTTATATGGAACAATAAACCATTCCTTTGGTCGATAGCCGTCAACCGTCACCTGTAATTGAACAGGAGCAAAAAGTTTGTGAATAAGAGCCTCGAAAGTCGAAGACTTAATATTGTAGACTTTCCATGTCGCCACAACCTCTACATCGGCACAGAGATAGGTCGGTTCGTTTTTGGCATTGGCGATACGGCTTTCAACCGAGGTAACAGTAAAGCCGATTTTATAGAGATCTTTGATAGCTGCTATCTCAGGTCGAGAGGATTTTGAGCGAAGCACATAGATAGTGCCACTCTCAATATCATTGTCAGAGAGAGTGAAGCATTGCTCAAACTCCTCATCGGTCATTTCCGAACAATCAACAACGGAATAACCGGTCACAGATAGGTTCTTAGCGATAGTCATGTATTTAACATCTGATTCAGCACCGTTCTCATATATTACTCTTGTTCGACCATCGCGGTCACC
>JAFXHY010000214.1 GCA_017536215.1 Muribaculaceae bacterium
AGACGCAAGTCGGCATCATCACCTACATCAATAAGAAAACGACGCACCGCCATTAAAGGCTCGGCACTTTGGAAAATATTGACAATTTGCACCGGGCGCTCGATTTTCACCCCGGGTTGTACTCGGATATATACTCCATCTTGCACCAACATAGTGTTTAACGCCACTTGGACATTATCGAGTGGAGCGATTTTACCATAACAACGAGCCACATCTTCAGGGAAGCGCTGTGCCGCCTCCGCAAGCGACATGACGGTCACCCCTTCCGGCAAGTTGCGAAGCAACGTATTTGTCGCGACAAATTTATCATTAGCTACAACACCCATTAGCGATGACATATTAGGGACGTCGCAACGGAATGTTTCGGCTACATCGACAGGGATATTGATGCGCGTAACATTTAGCCCATAGTCGGGAGCCAACAATTCGTCGATTGATGTCATCTCATACCCCTCATCCCCCTTTACGGGCAACGTTTCCCCTTCCAGCGCAGCAAAAGCTGCCGGACGAAGAGCGTTAATTATAGGAGCAGAACCGGCATCAATTACAGCCTTGTGGCTTTTATATAAGTCGGTATATTGTTTCAAAGAACTCACGGCAAAAGGATTTAAAAATTTTATCAATTAAATATTATCTTCCTTTATCCAATCATAGCCACGCGCTTCAAGTTCGAGTGCCAATTCAGGCCCACCCGTTTTAACAATACGACCCTTGTAAAGCACGTGAACAAAGTCGGGTTTTATATAGTCGAGCAAACGTTGATAGTGGGTGATTACGATTGTTGCGTTCTCTGATGTTTTGAGGGTATTGACACCTTGCGAAACCACTCTAAGTGCATCAATATCAAGTCCTGAGTCGGTTTCATCAAGTATCGACAATTGCGGTTCAAGAACTGCCATTTGGAATATCTCATTACGCTTCTTTTCCCCTCCGGAGAATCCTTCGTTGACCGAACGAGAAGCCAACTTATTGTCGAGCTCAACCACTGCGCGTTTCTGACGCATCATTTTAAGGAAATCGGTAGCCGACATCGGTGGCTCGTTGAAATATTTACGTTTGGCATTTACAGCGGCACGCATAAAGTTGACCATCGACACTCCGGGTATCTCCACCGGATACTGAAAAGAAAGGAAAAGCCCTTCGTGGGAACGGTCCTCGGGTGAAAGTGACAATAGGTCAACACCATTGAGCGATGCCGAGCCTTCAGTAACCGTAAATGCAGGATTACCGGCAAGCACCGAAGAGAATGTAGATTTACCTGAACCATTGGGTCCCATTATAGCGTGAACCTCACCGCGGCGCACTGTCAAGTTTATCCCTTTCAGGATTTCCTTTTCGCCTATTGATGCGTGGAGATTTTTGACATCAAGAAGAATTTCCGACATTTTGTATATTGTTTTATTTGTTTCTAAATTTATTAATTATCTCATTATTAACCGACAGAGCCTTCGAGCGTGATTTGCAACAATTTTTGAGCCTCTACGGCAAATTCCATCGGCAATTTATTCATCACCTCTTTAGCATATCCGTTGACAATCAACCCTACGGCTTCTTCCGTGGGGATTCCGCGTTGGTTGCAATAGAATAGTTGGTCCTCCGAAATCTTCGAGGTAGTTGCTTCATGTTCAACTACAGCGGTAGGATTCTTCACATCGATATAAGGGATTGTGTGAGCCCCGCAAGTGGATGAAAGCAATAGAGAGTCGCATTGGGTGTGGTTGCGACAGCCATCGGCATCGGCAACTATCTTCACCAATCCGCGATACGAGTTCTGACTTTCTCCGGCGGAAATACCTTTTGAAACGATTGTCGAACGGGAATTGCGCCCGATATGAATCATTTTTGTTCCGGTGTCGGCTTGCTGTCGATTGCGAGTCACTGCTACCGAGTAGAATTCTCCCACCGAGTTATCCCCCTTCAAGATACATGAAGGATATTTCCACGTGATAGCCGAGCCGGTCTCTACTTGAGTCCATGATAATTTCGAGAAATCACCACGACACAATCCTCGTTTGGTCACAAAGTTATAAATACCGCCATTGCCATCTTTATCTCCGGCATACCAGTTCTGCACCGTTGAATATTTCACTTCCGCACGCTCTTCGACGATAATTTCCACTATGGCGGCATGAAGCTGATTTTCATCGCGCTGCGGTGCCGTACACCCTTCAAGGTAGCTTACATATGCATCGTCGTCGGCCACTATGAGCGTACGTTCAAACTGTCCGGTACCCGATGCATTAATACGGAAATAGGTCGACAATTCCATCGGGCAACGCACACCCTTAGGGATATAAACAAACGAGCCGTCGGAAAACACTGCCGAATTGAGTGCGGCAAAGAAATTGTCGCGATACGACACCACTTTGCCAAGATATTTTTTAACCAAGTCGGGATAATCTTTTACCGCCTCAGAGAATGAGCAGAAGATAATGCCGAGCGAGGCAAGTTTCTCTCGATGTGTTGTTTTAACCGATGCCGAGTCCATCACCGCATCTACCGCCATGCCTGAAAGTTGTTTCTGCTCTTCAAGCGGAATTCCGAGGCGATTGAATGTATCAATCAATTCGGGATCAACCTCATCAAGGCTTTTAGGTCCTTCCTTTTTACGCGGGGCAGCATAGTAGCTGATTGCCTGATAATCAATCTCAGGGATATCGAGATGCGCCCAGCGTGGCATTTCAAGAGTCAACCAATGACGATATGCTTCCAAACGGAAATCGAGCAACCATTGCGGCTCTCCCTTTTTGGCAGAAATCAAGCGTATGACATCTTCATTAAGCCCCACCGGGATTATTTCAGTGTCGATATCGCTGACAAAGCCATATTTATATTCTCCCGACGTTGCCTCGGTGATTATATCGTCGTTAGTTTTATTATTTTGTTCTATATCGTTTTCTTTCATATCAATTTTAATTCTCGTTTTCGTTGTCAGAACCTACATTGGCAACAGCCGTCACAATTTCCTTAAATGATTCGCTACCAAGCACTTTTGGCGCAAAATCAACAACAGCTTTAGCTGCACGACCATCGGCAAGACTACTTTTCGACGTAATGTCGATGTCGGGACGAAATGCCTGCCATATATTTAATAACAAACTAAATATCAAAAACCATTCAAAAAGAGAGAAAATTGCACCGGCAATTCGGTCAAACACCGTCAGATGAAGCGATTTTGTCACCGTTTTTACCAGATTTGCCAC
>JAFXHY010000215.1 GCA_017536215.1 Muribaculaceae bacterium
CAACGATTGTTGGGTGGCAAAGCTGCTCCGATGTGTTGGATTGCAATAGGTAAAGATGATTTCCTTTACGATACGAATACCAAATTCCGCGAAATGCTTGACCGCAATTCGCTTCCCTACACCTACGTAGAAACAGTCGACGGTCATATATGGCGCAATTGGCGTATCTACCTCTCCTCTTTCCTCCCTCTGTTGTTCAAGTAAATTTGTAAATATATAATGACTGAGAGCGGCCTTTTGGAAATACACTCCGAAAAGGTCGCTCTCGTGTTCTTTAGATGCAAAGTTGGAGCGTATTTTAGTTTGTTTCAGTTTAATTTATTAACTTTGCCATCTAATAGCGCATGGGCGCGTTTAATAGGTTAAATTATGGATAATTATCAACAGATTATAGGTAATACTGTTGACCGCTTGCTTGCGAAAGAATCGCTTGGGAAAGTCGGTGTCAGTCTCAATGAAAATGTGGCTCTGCCATCTCAGTTGGCTGTCGATGAAATTATTAATCTTGTCCGCGCTATTATATTTCCGGGCCATTTCGGCCATAATATCACCCTACGTCAAAATCCACTTTATTGGCTTGGCTCTACTGTTGATCGCCTTAGTGAGGTGCTTATGGCACAGATTGATGCATCATTCAATATGTGTGATGGAGCAACCAACGATAAGGTTAGTGCTACCACTTTAGAGTTTATCGATTCGCTACCCGAGTTGCGCGAAGCTTTGGCTCTTGATGCTGAAGCTATTTTCAACGGTGACCCGGCTGCGGTGTCGGTTGATGAGGTGATATGTAGCTATCCGGCAATTCGTGCAATTACCAACTATCGTATCGCCAATCGCTTGTATAATCTCGGAGTCCCGGTATTGCCACGCATGATTTGTGAACGGGCACATCGTGAAACCGGAATAGATATTCACCCCGGAGCTACTATTGGAAAAGCTTTTATGATTGACCATGGTACGGGTGTGGTAATAGGTGAAACGGCTATTATAGGGGACAATGTGAAGTTATATCAAGGAGTCACTTTGGGCGCACGTAGTTTTCCCACTGATGAAGGAGGAAATGCGGTCAAGGGGCTTGCTCGTCACCCTATAATCGGTAATAATGTGGTTATATATGCCAATTCCACAATCTTAGGACGTGTCACTATCGGTAGCGACTCTGTAATTGGTGGTAATATATGGGTCACAGGCGATATTGAACCCGGGAGCATCGTGCTTCAGGCGCGTGCCGATAATACTATACGATTAAATAATAATCTTCAGCGATAAGAGATGAACAATACTTTTGAAATGGTGGCTAAGACCTTCCAAGGATTGGAAGATGTACTTGCCGAAGAACTACGCAATATAGGCGCCGAAAAAGTAGAAATCGGACGCCGCATGGTGTCATTTGAGGGAGACCTCGCTATGCTTTATAAGGCGAATTTGTGTTGTCGCACAGCATTGCGTATTCTAAAACCTATTTATAAATTCACGGCAGCGGATACCGATGCGCTTTATGATGCAGTAAAGCAATTTGATTGGAGCACGGTGATGTCGCTTGACAAAACTTTCGCAATAGATTCGGTAGTCAATAGCGATGAGTTTACTCACTCTCAATTTGTGACTTATAGAGTTAAAGATGCTATCGTTGACTGGTTCCGCGACCGTTACGGCAAGGATAAGCGTCCCGGGGTGCGTCTGCAAGATGCCGATGTCATGCTCAATGTGCATATTGCCGGAGAATCTGTCACTCTATCGCTCGATTCATCGGGAGAGTCGCTACATAAGCGCGGATATCGTGTGGCGCAGACTGAAGCCCCTATCAATGAGGTGCTTGCTGCCGGTATTATTTTGCGTTCGGGATGGCGTGGAGAGTCTCCGTTGGTCGACCCGATGTGTGGTTCCGGTACATTCCTTGTTGAGGCTGCTTTGATTGCAGCTAATATCAATCCCGGTATCTATCGCAAGGGATTTGCTTTTGAAAATTGGAATGATTTCGACGCCGAGCTATTCGATTCGCTTTACAATGATGATTCAGGCGAGCGCGAATTTAATCATAAGATTTATGGCGCTGATATTTCTCCCAAAGCTGTCGACATTGCAATGCGCAATATTAAAAGCGCGGGAGTGGCACGCTACATCGACTTGCAAGTTAAACCGATATCGCAATGGACAGAAGCTCCTGCAAATGGTGTAATTGTTACCAACCCTCCTTATGGCGAAAGAATTTCTGCCGACGACATGAACGGGTTGTATGAAACGATTGGCAACAAACTGAAAAATGTGTTCAAAGGTTATCATGCTTGGATAATCGGTTATCGCAAAGAGTATTTTGATATGATTCATCTTTCGGCTTCTACTAAATTGCCGATTCTCAATGGCGCTCTCGAATGTGAATTGCGTGAATATGAGATTTTTGAAGGTGACTATAAGTCGTTCCGCAAAGCGGGTGGAAAAATTCACCATGGTGAGTCGCAACCCAAAGGACGTCGTAATGATGACCGTAGAGGTGCTCCTCGCAACAAGAAAAATGACTCTCGCGATAAATTCTCGCGCGACAATCGCCCTGCTCGCGACTCATTTAAAAAAGGGAAAGAATTTACACCGCGTAGCGAAGAAGCGGTTAAAAATGAGAACCCCTTGGCGGTGCGTCGTAATGAAGCAGCACTACGCAGCATCGTAGGACGCCAACCTTCGTTGGCAAAACCGGGCGTCAAAATGCGCTCACGCAATAATAACAACAATAACAAGTAAAAACTCATAACTATTTAACTATGAATATCCTACTCCTTGGCTCCGGCGGCCGTGAATCAGCATTGGCATGGAAAATGTCGCAAAGCCAACTCGTCGACAAATTGTTTATCGCTCCGGGCAACGGCGGTACATCTCAATATGGAACAAATGTAGCGCTATCTCCTTTGGATTTTGATGCCGTGGCTACTTTCGTTAAGGACAATAATATAGATATGATTGTGCCGGGTAATGAGGACCCGTTGGTAGCCGGTATCTACGACCGTTTTGC
>JAFXHY010000216.1 GCA_017536215.1 Muribaculaceae bacterium
CTAAAGAAGGGTATAAGAAAAAAATGGAGGAAATTGCTTACCTCGAATCTGTAAAACGCCCTGAAATATCACGCACCATCGCTGAAGCTCGCGACAAAGGCGACCTATCGGAAAATGCTGAATACGATGCGGCTAAAGAAGCTCAAGGCATGCTTGAAATACAAATCGCAAAACTCAAAGACCTTGTTGCCAATGCCCGCATCATCGATGAAAGCAAGCTCAACACCGATGAAGTGCAAATCATGAACAAAGTTAAAATCAAAAATCTCGCCAACGGCATGATTGTGGAATACACCATCGTTGCCGATAGTGAAGCCAATATGAAAGAAAAGAAAATTGCGACTTCTACACCTGTTGCTCAAGGTCTTCTCGGTCACAAAATTGGCGACATTGTTGAAATAAAAGTTCCGTCAGGACTAATGAAATTTGAAATTGTTGAAATCAGTTTCTAAAAATCCATCATAAACTCCCGCATTATATCTACCATAATTACGGATTTTTGTTATATTTGTGAAATTTTATTTCATAAGTAATATTCAAGCACAAAATCAAAACATACTATGGCATCTATATTTTCACGTATTGCAGCTGGTGAAATTCCCTCTTATAAAGTTGCTGAAACCGAACGCTATTTCGCATTTCTCGACATAAACCCCGTGCAACCGGGACACGTTCTCGTTATTCCGAAAAACGAAGTTGATTACATCTTTGACATTGAGGACGAAGAATTTGCAGGGCTCCACCTTTTTGCAAAAAAAGTTGCTAAAGCATTGCGCAAAGCTGTTCCTTGCGTTAAAGTGGGAGTTGCTGTTATAGGGCTCGAAGTACATCACGCCCACATTCACCTAATTCCTATCAACAACGATGGAGATTTAGATTTCAACAACAAGAAAACTCTCCCGGAAAGCGAAATGAAAGCAATAGCCGATGCTATTGCTGCAGAATATGCCAAAGAGGCATAATCAGAGTTTAACCTATTATTTAAGAAACTCGACAATGAAACGCTCTATTTCACTTTGCATTGCTATACTGCTTTGCGGCATAGCTATATTGACATCTTGCTCATCTAACGACAAATGGCACGTTGATGCCACAATCAATGGCGCCGATGGAAAAACCGCAATCCTCGAAGTCAGCAACAATGGTCGTTGGCATGTCATCGACTCCACGAAAGTAGACGGCAACAGTAAATGCGAATTCGGTATCAAACGCTCGCAATACCCCGACATTTATCGTCTGACTATCGACAACAAATCAATTTACTTCCCGATTGATAGCACCGAAAACATTTCCATCTCTGCCAACATGGTTGACATGGCTACCCGTAGCTCTATTTCCGGTGCCAATTCCGCCGACATGATGCAGGAAATAAACACCGCTATTGCCGATGCTCTCGACAAGGCTTCCTCTCAAGATGTCGCTAATGATATTGAGCTAAAGCGTCAACTCGCAAAAGTGATTCAAAAAGATTGGTCGAATATCGTTTCTTACTACTTAATCAATAAGACGATAGGGTCACAACGTCTGTACAACCCCGCCAACTCCTTCGACCGCGGTATTATTTCTGCCGTTGCCAACGCATATATTACCAACAAGCCTAACGACCCGCGAACTAAGCTACTTGAAGAGATTGCCATTGCTAATCGCAGATCATACGCTCCCGGAACTCCCATTAATGCCGTTGAGATATATTTCCCCGAAGTTTCCCTCAAAGACTTCAACAATCAGACTCAAACCCTCTCTGCGGTGTGGGAAAATTCAAAAGTTACAATTCTAAACTTCACCGCCTACACCGCGGAAGAATCTCCCGCATTCCAACTTGTAATCGGCGAAGTCTACAATAAATACCACGACAAAGGGTTAAACATCTACCAAGTCGGATGTGATCCCGAAGAATATTTGTGGCGCATGGCAGCTGAAAACATTCCTTGGACTGCAGTATATTGCTCAAGCAACGATGCCGAACAATTGATGCGATACAATGTCACCGCATTGCCCACAACTTTTGTCATCGACGCTTCAGGCGAAAAAATCGAACGCGTTGACGACATCACTAAACTCGACGCTATCGTAGCCAAATATCTTTAAATTCTCTTTTGTGGGAGACGCTTGTCCACTGTAACACGACAACATGTTCACCATCGTTATTCCCGTATATAACCGCGAGTTCTTAATCACGCGATTACTCGACAGCATCGCTGCTCAAACATTGCGTCCGCTTAGCGTTATTATCGTCGACAATGCATCGACCGATGGCACTCATCCATGCGTCGAAAATTGGATAAACGCCCACAATAATATAGGGATTAATTTTCAATTACTCAAGGAATTAGCGCCCGGAGCCGCTGCTGCCCGCAACTGTGGACTTCAAGCGGTCACTACCCCTTTCTGTTGCTTTTTCGATAGCGATGACACCCTTCGCCCGGAATTTGCCGAAACCATCCTTAACAAATTCACATCCACCGAAGCCCCCGACATCGTCCTATACAAAAGCACAACGCACCTCCCCGGCACAAGAGCCCTCTCCAACACTCCCTCGAAAAAACACATTTTACGAAAGCACATTCTTCATGGCACCCTCGCCACTCAAGCCTACGCGGCTCGAACCGAAGTTTTCCTCAACGCTGGAGAATGGAATCCCGACACAAGAATTTGGGACGACTGGGAGCTGGGCATCCGCATTTTGCGCAACACCCAATTAGCTATATCCGACCCGGCGGAAAATGTTATTGCCGACAAATATTTTATTGAAGATTCAATTACCGGAAACACTTTTGCCGACAAAGTCATAGAATTAGAAAAAGTATTAGCAATTGCCGAGCACGATGTCTCCGACAACAAGTACTACTCTTCCCTTATACAATTAGTTCGTGCTCGCCTTGCCGGCAGAATACACCGTGAAGGGGACAAAGATACGGCACAACTCATCTTATCCAAAATGAGCCACACTAACCGACGTAGTAAAGCAATCCTTTACGCCGCATATTTCTATACTCGTCTATTCAAACGTGGGTGCGAC
>JAFXHY010000005.1 GCA_017536215.1 Muribaculaceae bacterium
TCCTGCACGAATAGTTTGGCATTATTCATATCGTCACCCGATGCTCCGATGATGTAACTACGATTGGTGATATTGTTAAATTCCTCCGACCACCATTCAAAGAACCCACCAAAATAAGGCTCGTTGTCATATTTGTCGCGGCTCAATACAAGAATCTTTCCTCGCATTTCACCAACTGTCAAACCACGATGGAATGCAACTGCCTTACCCTTGAGTTCGTCACTCTCAAAGAGCGCTTTAAGTAATTGAGCATATTTAGTTTTTTCGCTATCAAAGTCGGAAGACACGCCGGGGGCATAAAGTAGATGAAGCACGACAAATTCAGTGGGATTGTCATCCAAGAATTTACCGATAACATTTTTCATAGCATCATCAAAAGTAATTTTGCAATTGACAATGCCATGATGAGCTTCGAGAGTGTTACCGTCGACGTGCGGACGGAAGTCAAACGCACGAATACCCATTTCCAACTGCTCTGCAATATCATTATCCTGTGTTCTTGCCGAGGAATCCAACGTAGTCCCGTAGCCTGTAGCGGCATCGTGGGCGCCGGGAATCGACATCTCTGCCACATAAGTATCATTCGGAATTTCCGACATCCAATTTTTGCCTGTCCATGCATAACATTGAAAGGCAAAAGCACTTATCAACGTAAGCGCACCAGTAAGTAATAATTTCATGTTTCTGCTATTAATTTGATTGATATATAATGAAATCGCTATATCAAGTACAACTGAGAATCAAATTCACATAATGTTGTCAACGCAAATATATCATTCTATATCATTATAAATTAATAACATTTTCATCATTTTTTGCGACATTTATAGCATAATTTCATCACAAAAGATGAAAATTTTCCAATATTTTCCATTTTTATGCGCATTTACGTCATTTTCCGACAGCCTTCGCAAGAGCCTAAGGTGCCGGCAAAACGCTTTTCTACAAGATGACGCAAACGATCGCGCAACGATTCGACTGACACAGTATCAATTACATCGACCATAAAGGCTTGCATCAACATAGTGCGCGCTTCATCACGGGGAATACCTCGGCTTTGCATATAGAACAATGCTTCGTGATTGAGTTGACCTGTTGTGGCGCCATGACTACATTTGACATCATCGTTATTGATAATCAATTGCGGCTTTGCATGCATTCGCGCTTCAGTCGAGGCAAGAATATTGTTGTTGGTCTGATATGCTTCGGTAAACTGCGCATTGGGATGTACTTCTATCAATCCTTCAAATGCGCCACGCGCTTCATCATCGAGCACATAGCGGAAAAGTTGATTTGAATTAGAGCGACCTACGCAGTGATTGATTATCGTAGAATTATCTATATGTTGAGACTCCGAACCGATAGACATGCCATAGAGTCCGCTTGAGCATCGCTCCCCAAGGATATTAATATTATAATTGTTGCGAGTGACACCATTGAGAAGAGTGGTGGCATTAGCGAGGAAGGAGGATTTCTCTTCTTGACGCACATAGGTCAACGAAATTCGATGTGTTGAAACTGTTGACTCCTCAATATCATAGATTTCCAAACGCGCATTTTTCCCTACATTAACCTCTGTCACTTGCAATCCCAAATAATCAACCTGCGGATTGCGTGAATGATCGCAAATTAGCAGACGCAAGTCGGCATCATCACCTACATCAATAAGGAAACGACGCACCGCCATTAAAGGCTCGGCACTTTGGAAAATGTTGACAATTTGCACCGGGCGTTCGATTTTCACCCCGGGTTGCACGCGGATATACACTCCATCTTGCACCAACATAGTATTTAATGCCACTTGGACATTGTCGAGAGGAGCGATTTTACCATAACAACGAGCCACATCTTCAGGGAAGCGTTGCGCTGCCTCCGATAGCGACATGACGGTCACCCCTTCCGGCAAGTTGCGAAGCAATGTATTTGTAGCGACAAACTTATCATTTGCAACTACTCCCATTAGCGAAGACATATTCGGGACGTCGCAACGGAAGGTCTCGGCAACATCAACAGGAATGTCAATGCGCGTAATATTAAGTCCATAGTCGGAAGCCAA
>JAFXHY010000006.1 GCA_017536215.1 Muribaculaceae bacterium
GTGCTCTACAATCTCCTTCGCATAAATGAAGTGTGCAAAGAACATGTTGAAAACAATTTCCATCCTCTACCTCCTCGCTATACCGCAGAGTATGAAAAATTGCATTCGCGCATCAGCGATTTATTCTCAAGCACTCTTGAAGTAATAGAAAGTGGAGATATTCAATCTATTGCCAAATTGCGTAGCCAATGCGACGAGATTAAGGATTTCGTATCCGATTCGTATCACCAAGCCCAAGACCATTTGCGCGATGGCGATACTTCTTCGGTCACTGTAATGTACGTCTATATCAACATCCTCCAAGAAACCCAAGAAATGGTATCGTCAATCCGCAAATATCTACGTGCATTTGCAAAACTCCGCAATTCGGAATTCCGCTCTCGCACATCAGCTCGAGTTATTGCCGACGTAGAAGATTAAACATCTATTGGCGACAAATCAATATAAACTAAAAAAACACCCGAATGAATTTCTTTCGGGTGTTTTTAATATATGTTGTCTAAATATTTTA
Source organism: Muribaculaceae bacterium (assembly GCA_017536215.1). Classification (GTDB taxonomy): domain Bacteria; phylum Bacteroidota; class Bacteroidia; order Bacteroidales; family Muribaculaceae; genus JAGBWK01. Next base: position 512 of record JAFXHY010000006.1, read on the forward strand.
GCAGGCTTTAAAACTCATGTCGAGACCTTTAACCGAATGAGTTAACGCACCAATTGAAATATAGTCTACCCCACACTCTCCGTATTGACGTAGAGTTTCAATCGTGATACCTCCTGAAGATTCAATTTCCACCCGTCCGGCAATATGCTCAACAGCCTCACGAGTACGTTCCGGAGTAAAGTTATCAAGCATTATACGATCTACTCCGGCGGCAAGAGCCTGGTCAATTTCCTCGGTATTGCGCACTTCAACTTCAATTTTCAGATTGCGACCCGTTGCTTTGCAATAATCTTTTGCAGCAGCAACAGCTTGCGGAATACCACCGGCAAAATCAACATGATTATCTTTAATAAGAATCATATCAAAGAGTCCGATGCGATGATTTTTTCCACCACCGATTTTTACTGCTTCCTTTTCAAGCAGACGCATGCCGGGAGTTGTTTTGCGAGTATCAAGAACTTTCGTTTTTAATCCGTCGAGTTGTTTCTGATAGTGTGCTGTCATTGTAGCGATTCCACTCATGCGTTGCATGATATTCAACATCGTACGCTCAGTTTGCAACAACGAGCGAATCTTTCCCTCTACAACAAATGCCACATCGCCGGGAACAACATGAGCACCATCATTGATAAATACCTCCATTTTTAGCTCCGGGTCGAAATATTGAAATACTCTGCGAGCCATTTCAACACCGGCAAGTATACCCTCTTCTTTAACTATGAGCTGCTGTCGGCCCATTGCATCGGCGGGTATGGTAGAAAGAGTGGTATGGTCACCATCGCCTACATCTTCGGCAAATGCCAAGGCGATGAGGTCATTGATAAGTTCGTCGTTGGTTTTCATAACTAATATTATTTGTTTAATTTTGTACAAAATTACAGAATAAAAATGAAAATATCGCTCTATATCATCGGAAAAACTACAGCAGCCTATTTGCGAGAGGGAATTGACATCTATTGCAAACGTCTGGGGCATTACGCCCCGTTTGAAATTAAACAATTTCCCGATGCCAAAGTGAGCAAAGGCACGAGCGCCGCAATGCAGAAAGTGAAAGAGGGAGAAATGTTTCTCGAACAAATTCGCCCCGCTGACTACGTTGTGCTACTCGATGAGCGTGGCAAAGAGATGACATCGCGGGAGTTTGCATCCTATGTCGACAAACGCATGGCATCGGCAGGAGCCGGTAATATTATATTTGTGATTGGAGGTCCTTATGGCTTTTCCGACGCTATGTACGAGCGAGCCGACAGCAAAGTATCGTTCTCGCAGATGACTTTTTCACATGAAATGATACGATTATTATTTGTAGAGCAACTCTATCGAGCAATGACGATATTGCGCGGAGAACCCTACCATCACGACTAAACTCGAAAGAACAATACCTTTCACTATTGTTTTTGCTCGTTGTCGGGATTAAATAGACGGTCCTCGTCGTCGAGTTTAAAATAATGAGCGAGAATAGCGACAAAGCGTGATATTTGAGCAATGGCTTTGCCGGTTGCTTCTGTCACTTCTTTTGCTTGCAATCGCATCATTAACATTCCATAAAGCGCATTGAAGCAGGTCTCGATTTCACCGGCAGGATTTTCACCTGCTTTAGCACGCAACTCCACGATAAATGGTAGTGTTTTATAAAACTCCGCCGAATATTCTGCAAATCGCGCATCGGCGAGGAGCGTGTGGTGTAACTGCGTGAGCTGAATGATAATATTTTTATTTATCTGCAAATGACCGTTTTTCGCAACATCCTCACGTCGCATCATATCAATTAGCGACTCATACCATTCAATCATTTCTCTCTGTTGATTGTCGTCGAGATTGAAACGATCTATTACATTTTCTTTAATTCTTTCAATATCAAGATTATTGGCACGGATAATATCCTCTATCTGCCACATATAAATAAGATATTCCGCGATATTCTCTTTCCGTTTTTGTGATGCGATAATCATACTTTGGTAGAATATTATAATTTCAAAACAAAGATGATAATTTTTTCGATGAAAATAAAACTTCGTGACAGAAAAATAAAAAAGTATTTAATATCAATAACGAATATTTTAAAATAAGAATAAAATAATATAGCATAAATACGAATATTTTATGTGATTTGCTTGATTTAGAATGAAAAAAATTGTATCTTTGTGTCGATTTTTGCGCAGTTGTCACGTTGTAGGTGACAATTAATTGATAATCAAGAATTTAAAGATGATAAACATTACTTTTCCCGACGGTTCAGTTAAGCAATTTGAAGCAGGCATCACTCCGCTCCAAATCGCTGAAAGCATAAGCCCCCGATTGGCACAAGATGTATTAGCAGCATCAATCAATGAAGAAGAATGGGATTTGACGCGTCCTGTCAACACAGATGCGGCAATCAAGCTATTCAAATGGGACGATGCAGAAGGCAAGCACGCATTCTGGCACAGTTCGGCACACCTTCTTGCTGAAGCATTGCAAGAGCTATTCCCCGGTGTTAAATTCGGTATCGGTCCGGCAATTGAAAACGGATTCTATTATGATATAGATCCCAATGGTCACAATATCACAGCTGCCGATTTTGGTAAAATCGAGGCTAAAATGATAGAATTGGCGCAACGCAAAGAAGAAATCAAGCGTGCCGACATTTCTAAAGCCGATGCTCTTAAAATGTTTGGCGAAAGAGGCGAAGAATACAAATGTGAGCTGATCTCAGAACTTGAGGATGGTCACATCACCACATATACTCAAGGTAACTTCACCGACTTGTGCCGTGGTCCGCACATCCCCACCACTGCTCCTATTAAAGCAGCAAAAGTAATGTCGCTTGCCGGAGCTTATTGGCGTGGTGATGAAAAACGCAACCAGCTTGTACGCGTTTATGGCGTCACCTTCCCCAAGAAAAAAATGCTCGATGAATATTTAGCAATTCTTGAGGAAGCTAAAAAACGCGACCACCGTAAACTCGGCAAAGAAATGGAATTGTTTACATTCTCACAAAATGTGGGTGCAGGTTTGCCCCTATGGCTCCCGAAAGGTGCCGCTCTTCGCGACCGCCTCGAACAATTCTTGCGTAAAATTCAAAAACAATATGGTTACCAACAGGTAATCACTCCGCATATTGGCAACAAAATGTTGTATGTAACATCAGGTCACTATGCAAAATATGGTAAAGACTCTTTCCAACCCATCCACACTCCGGAAGAAGGCGAAGAGTACTTGCTTAAACCGATGAACTGCCCTCACCACTGCGAAATATTTAAGGCATTCCCCCGCTCATATCGCGAATTGCCATTGCGTTTGGCGGAGTTTGGTACAGTATACCGCTACGAACAAAGTGGCGAGCTCCATGGGTTGACACGCGTACGCGGATTTACTCAAGATGATGCTCACATTTTCTGTTCACCCGACCAGATCAAAGAGGAGTTCCTCAAAGTAATGGATATTATTTTCTATATCTTCAAAGCATTGAAGTTTGAAAATTTTGAGGCACAAATCTCGCTCCGCGACCCCAACAACAA
>JAFXHY010000034.1 GCA_017536215.1 Muribaculaceae bacterium
GCTATTATTTTCGCCATCAGCCACAGTCACTTGATTAAGCATGTCGGCGGTGAGTGTGCCGCGGTTGTTGATAAAAGCGCGACCTAAGAGCGCGTCTTGTATATCACCGATAGAGAGTGATGCTCCGGCAAAAATTTTGTCTATAGGTTCCGCGAGATAGTATTTGTGGGCTTTATCAGCCACGTAAATAGAATCGGTGTTGACATACATGTTGGCAACCTCTATCCCCAGCACACGCAAAGAGATGTAAATATCATGATTGTGGCGCATATAAATTCGTCCACTCAGCGACATTTTCTCCGGAGATTTCAGCGACACTTTTAGCGGCAAATTAAGTTGTGTCCATGGACAATTTGCAGCAGCTACTTCCTGAAGCCGTTCGCTGAGTGTCAAGGATGAGTAATCGAGCATAGATTGATCAACAATGCTTTTTGATGACCGACATCCCGCTAATCCTATTAATAGAATAAACGCAAAGGTGGCAGTAAAGGCCGATAATATTGTGGACTGACGTTTCATTCGTGGAAATAGGTCTTGTGTTTTACTTTTCGAGCGAGCAACTCATTTTCAGGGTCAAGTTGAAGAGCTTTTTCCCAAAATTCGAGAGCTTGTTCAGGAAGCAGGTTCCAAAAATAAATATCTCCGGCATGAATGTAATAGTCGACGGTAAATTCTTCGCCACTCTCTTCAGTGAGGCTGAGTGCTCGGTCAATATATTCCTTAGCCTTTTTGTAATTTTGCTGTTTATATAATATCCAAGCATACGTGTCAAGATATGTAGGATTTTCAGGCTCGGCAGTTATCGTTTTGAAGCTCATCGCTTCGGCCTCAGCCAATAGGGTAGAGTCATTTGTCATCTCGGAGATGAGATAAGCGTAGTTATTGTTGGTAAGGATATCGTTGGGAGAGATTTCCAGAGATTTGCGATAATAGATAATAGCACTATCCGGCTGCTCATCGTTGGAGAAAAAATCGCCGATATAGGTCAGTCGATGTGCGCGATTTTCGTAATCGGTGGAATCAGTCAGCTCATAAGCAATTTTCAGTTCATCAATAGCTTTTGCTATATCACTGTCATTGGGGGAATTGTAGGCAGAGGCGAGAAGTTGGTGAAGAAATGGGTCTGTGTTATGGTATTTTATGCCGCGATTAAGAATGTCGCGAGCTTTGCTGTAATTATCGGCATTAAGGTGGTATATGCCACATTTAGCCCAATTAGATGATTCTTCAGGTTGCAAGTCGACAACGAAATCCATTTGCTCGGCTGCTGCCGCAAATTTATCTTGCGCAGATAATGCTTCGGCATAAAGGTCGCGAATCATTGTCTCTTGAGGATTCTTCTCTATGACCTTGTTGAATGTAGAGTTGACGTGCTCAATATACGTGGTATCATTAATGAAATTTCGAGTATAATCGAGCAAAATGTCATGCTTGCTTTGAGTGTCAAGATTGGTCTCTAAGAGAGCTCTATTAATCTCGCGTGAATAGTTGTCATTGTTGCCGGTTTTCTTATAGAATTCAGCAAGGATTACCGATGCATTCCCGTTATCCGGCTCTATTTCACAAGCTTTGTTGTAATAGTAGAGTGCGGAGTCGTTGTTTGTGAATATTTCAAATACACGCCCCGTCAGCATATAATAGTCGGGATTAAGGGGCGACGATGCTATGGCATTGTGTAGCTCGTTGAAGGCTCTTATTGAGTCGTTGAGATAGGAAAAGATTGAGACTTTACGTTGTGTCGTTTCAATACTTTTCCCGGAAGCAATTTCTAACTTTTCAATACGATTCAACGCTTCGGGAATCAGAGTTGAATCCCCGGTTGAAATTATAATGTCAATGTAGGATAGTGCTATTTCGTCGCGTGAAGGATTGAGAGAGTCAACAACATGCATTACTTCAATCTGTCGTTGCATATTGCCAAGTTGACCTTCCAAGCGAGCATAATTATAGGCATTGCTGATGTCGGTAGGGTCGGCTTCAAATTTTTTTCTCATCAACTCCTTTGCCTGATATATCAGCGATTCGTCGCGTTGTGTCCATGTCAGATAAAAATAGGCTATATCTGAGAAATAGGCAGGATTAATAGAATCAATAAGATAGGCTCGTTGATATAATTGATATTGAGCGCCGGTACTATCTATGGCATATTGTCGTTGCGCTTCCCCGTAGATGTATTCAGCTTTGCGTCGTTGTGCCTCTTCGTCCCAGCGATTATTGTCCCGAGCGAAGACACACAATCCAATAGTCAATGCTGCTACTACGGCTGTTATTGCGGGAATATGATGCCTCATTATTGAAGTTTTCGAATTGGTGATTATCGATAAAGAGCCGTTGGGCGTCTATATTAAATTAGTTAGTGCCCGAATGTCCGAAACCTCCGGCGCCACGTTCGGTGCTGTCGAGACTTTCTACCTCTTCCCATTCAACACGTTGATATCGAGAGATTACCATTTGGCAGATGCGTTCGCCATCGTTGATTACAAATGGCTCTTTCGACAAGTTTATCAAAATGATGCCGACTTCGCCTCGGTAGTCGGAGTCGACAGTGCCGGGGGTGTTAGCGATAGTAATACCATGTTTAAGTGCAAGACCTGAGCGTGGGCGAATTTGACATTCGTAGCCAACAGGAAGCTCCAAGTAAATTCCGGTTGGCACGAGCACTCGTTCAAGCGGTTGAAGCACAATTGGGTGCTTAACAAAAGCGCGTATATCCATGCCTGCCGAACCGGGGGTCGCATAGGCAGGAAGTTGGTGGTGAGAGCGATTGATTATCTTTACTTTTAGTGCATCCATATTGATGTGATTTTTTGCGTTTTATTGGTTGTTGTTTTTAGGTAACGCAAAAATAGTTAAAAATATCGTGAGTGTTAGAGTTTTTTACAGAAAATTACCTAATCATTGTGATAGTTAACGCATTTTAATCTACCTTTGTTGTTACAATCTAACAAAGAATGCGTTTAATGGTTGTGAGAGGATTTTTGGACTCTCTTTTACAAATCCGTTTATCCTAATTTTAAAAAAAAATGACAAAACTTCTACGAACTGTCTTTACCTTAGTTTTTATCAATTGCATGCTTTTAGCATCAGCTTATTCTATTAAAGGTAAAATAATTGACGTGCAATCAGCTCCCGAAGCTTACGCTACGGTCAGAATATATAACGTTGTCGACACTCTACATGCTGCAGCTCTCGGTGTTACCGATGATGATGGTGCTTTCAACTTGCCACTTAAATCGACCGGGGTGTACAATGTAATGATTTCTTCTGTTGGAAAAAAGACGATTAAACGCACCGCCGAAGTGACAAATACTACTGCCGATATCGACCTCGGCACTATGACAATTGAGGATAATGCAGCAGAATTGGGAGAAGTTAATGTTGTAGCACGAAAGCCACTCGTAGTGAAAGAAATTGACCGTATTGGTTATGATGTTCAGGCTGATGAAGACTCCAAAACCTCAACTGTGCAGGATGTGCTGAGAAAGGTGCCAATGGTCACAGTTGAAGCCGATGGCACAATTAAAGTAAAAGGCTCCACCAACTTTAAAATCTACAAAGATGGTCGCCCCAACAATGCATTCACCAATAATGCCAAGGATATTTTTGCGGCAATCCCTGCATCCTTGATTAAGAAAATTGAGGTTATTACCGACCCCGGAGCAAAAGAAGATGCTGAAGGGGTGGGTGCTATTCTCAATATTGTCACTAATCAGGCTACTTCGCTAAATGGATTGATGGGTAATGTGTCGATTACTTGGAGCCCGAATAATAATGCTCCGATGCCCAATGTGTGGTTGCAAGGAAATGTCAACAAAGTGGCATTGTCGGCCTATGGTGGTTATTTTCATCAAGATGATAAATTAGGTCGTACCTATACCACGTCGGAAAATACTTATGTTGAATCGGGCAATAAAATGAGCAACAGTCAAGACCGCCGCGCCATGGCAAATGGTGCATTCTGGGGCATAGACGGCTCTTATGAACTCGACTCTCTTAATCTTTTTACTCTCGAATTCGGTGGATTCTACTATTATGCAAAGTCTCATGTTGATGCATTCAACTCTATGACCGACCCTGCCGGGAATCTGCTATATAGTTATGGCACGATGATGAAATCTCCTCGAACTCGTTTCCTCGATTTCCATGGTAATTTCAACTATCAACGTTCAACTCGCCTTAAAGGGGAAACTATAACACTCTCTTATCAAGTATCAACTAATAAAAATGCAACGTTACAGGAAAGTGAGTATGTCGACCTTTACAATTTCCCGGCACCATACTCGGGGATTAACTCTGATGCCAGCCTAAACTTCATGGAGCATACCGGGCAAATTGATTGGACACGACCGTTCGGAGCCCACAACAAGATATCAGTCGGAGCAAAAGTTATTGCACGTAGCAACAGTTCGGATACCGAGATAGAATATGTTGGCGTTGGTCAAGAACATACCGATTTCAAGCACAACACTACAATCGGTGCGGGATACTTCGACTATCGTTATAACATTGGAAAATTTAATGCGCGTGCCGGATTGCGTTACGAATATTCCCGCCTTTCTGCGAAATTTAAAGATGGCAGCAGTCCTGATTTCGGTTCGTCGCTCAACGACTGGGTCCCAAATGCTTCATTTATGTACAATTTAAATGACGCATCGACGTTGAAACTAAGTTATGCAACGCGCATTAACCGTCCCGGTATCAACTTCTTAAATCCGGCAGAAACGTATTCTCCGACATCACTCTCTTATGGTAACCCCGACCTTGAAAGTGTTCATTATTCAACATTCTCTCTCAACTACTCTTTGATAAAGCAGAAATTCAATCTCGACGCTACATTGTCCTACTCTTTTGCCGACAATTCAATCACTACACTTACTACTGTTGATGAAAATGATTTTACGACATCAACTTTCGACAATATCGGAAACGACCATAGCTGGGATTTATCATTGTTCGGACAATGGAGTGTTACCCCTATAACCACACTTATGCTTAATGGTAATGTGTACTACCAAAGATTGAAAATTCCCGATGTAAGCAATAGTCGTTGGGGCGCAAGCTGTTATTTCCGTGCCACACAATTACTACCTTGGAAATTGCGTTTGGAAGGGTTCTTGTTCTATGATAGCGGACGATTGCAAAACGTTTATAGTTATCAAGCCAACACTATCAAGGCAATGTTCCATGGATTTTCATTGCAACGCACATTCCTCAAAGAAGAACGCCTGACCGCGAAAGTGCAATTAATGAATCCGTTCTCAACTCATGGCATGGGACAACGCACTATTACCAATCGCGGTGACTACACCGGATGGTCGTTTAGCGAATTTTCCGGCAGTCGCGGTGTAATGGTTTCAGTAAGCTATCGTTTTGGCTCGGTAAGTGCTCAGGTTAAAAAGTCGACCGCTGAGATTGTCAACGATGACTTGCAAGGTGGAAATGCAACTCCTTCTGCCGGGCAAGGTATGATGCCACAATAATTTTTGATTACCATGCCACGCATTAAGGGTTAAAATTCCGTACTTACCTTAAATCACCATCTTGAAATGAACAATTATTATCATCGCAAGCCTGAATGGCTAAGAATAAAATTGCCTCGTGGCGAAAAATTAGCGCGTGTGGGAGGCAACCTATGCAATCGCGGACTTCACTCTATCTGTGAATCCGGGTTGTGTCCCAATCGTGGCGAATGTTGGAGTAACGGCACTGCTACTTTTATGATTGGGGGTGATATTTGTACTCGCAATTGCCGATTTTGTAATGTTACGACCGGGCGCCCAAAGCCGATAGACACCAACGAAATTCAAGGCGTGGTTGACGCAGTTTGCGACCTCAAGCTACGTCATGTTGTGTTGACTTCGGTCGACCGTGATGACTTGGCAGATTATGGCGCGGGACATTGGGCGGCGGTGCTACATCGCTTGAAGGAAGATTGCCCCGGAGTTACGATTGAAGCTCTTGTCCCCGATTTTAATTGGCGTATGGACTTGCTTGATTTAGTCATAAATGAGCACCCGGAGGTTATCTCCCATAATATGGAAACGGTAAGGCGTTTGACTCCGCAAGTGCGATGCCATGCTACCTATGATGGGTCATTAAAAGTCATTGAACATATTGCTTCATCAGGAATTCAAGCAAAAAGTGGTATTATGCTTGGATTGGGTGAGACTCCCGAAGAAATAATTGCCACTATGGATGATTTGCGTGGAGTGGGGTGCAACATTATGACCATCGGACAATATTTACAACCCACGGAAAATCATTATCAAGTAGTGGAATATATCCACCCGGATAAGTTTGAGGAGTATCGACTGATAGCATTGGAAAAAGGATTTACCCATGTTGAGAGTGCTCCGCTGGTTCGTTCTTCTTATCATGCTGAGCGGCATGTCGGCGCACGGGCTTCTAAGGAATAATCACTTATGGCACAACTTATTGATTTGCGTGATGCCCCTTATAGGGAAGTGCTTGAATTGCAACGTGATATATTCAACCGACGTGTTGAATTGCGACGCAACGGGCAGGACACGGGCGACGATGTTATTCTAACCGTTGAGCATCAGCCTGTCTACACTTTGGGGCGACATGCCGACCCGCGCAATGTGGTGCATCGGCAATGGCTTTTGGCGCATGGAGCTGAGGTTGTCGAAATAGATAGAGGTGGCGACGTTACTTTTCATGGCCCCGGGCAATTGGTAGTATATCCTATCGTTGATTTGCAAAGGTGTGGGTTGGGTGTTAAAAATTACGTGCATTTATTGGAAGAAACCGTGATATTAACGCTTGCCGATTATGGAATAGAATCGGGGCGCGTGGAGGGCGCTACCGGAGTATGGTTGGGAATTGGCACACCTACCGAACGTAAAATCTGTGCCATCGGAATTCGCTGTTCCCGATTTATCGCAATGCATGGTCTCGCGCTTAATATCAATACTGACCTCTCTTGGTTTTCGGCTATTAATCCTTGCGGTTTTACCGACAAGGGGGTCACAACACTTTATCAAGAGATGCTTTCTCGCTCGGTGCATCAAGGTTACGACTATAATCTCCCTTCACTTGATGAGGTTGCCCAATCCTTACGCATTCGTTTAGCCAATCTTTTAGGCTTAAAATAGGGAGTTGGCGAAAGCACTGAAACATGTTGTATTCAGATATACTATTGTGGAGAGCAAAATCCAATCATAGAAAGTCAATTGGGATTTTCGGCATCGCTCCATGTTGAGTGCAAACGAATGCAGAAATCTCTACGGCTTTTTGGTGAGCTTCATATATTGATTTACCACGCAGAATTGAGGCGGTAAAAGCGGCAGTGAAAGAATCGCCGGCTCCTACGGTGTCGGCTACGGTTACTTTGGGCGTGGGCAAGAATGAGTGGGGGGACTCGGGGGTAAACACGTAGCTCCCTTTCTCTCCACAAGTTAATATGAGAATACGCAATTGGTAGCGATTGATTAGTTCGTGGCATCTATCCGAGTAGTTGTTGCCGGGCAGATTAAATAATTCGGCAATTGTGTCAAGTTCATTGTCGTTTATTTTCAATATATTGCAAAGATTAAGGGATTGGTCGATAATTTCCTTAGAATAGAAGTCTTGCCGCAAATTGATATCATAGATTTTTAGGATATTTTTTTCATGTGGCATTGAGTTGATAAATTTGTAGATGGTGTTGCGACTTGCTTCATTTCGTTGAGCTAACGAACCGAAACACACGGCAATAGTGTTGCCGGCAATTTCTTCGAACTGTTCGGTGAATGGGATGTAATCCCACGCTGAGTTTTTGCAGATTTCGTATTCAGGGATACCATTGCCGCTCATGGTTATATTAACAATTCCGGTAGGATAGTCAACTGTTGAAATTGCAACCGGAATATTTATATCGTTAATCATTTTCAGGATGTCGGCGCCATCGTCATCGTTGCCAATGGCGCTAATAGCGCAACCGGGCAAGCCGAACTGCGACACGTGGTACGCAAAATTACCGGGTGCTCCTCCAAGTTTTTTGTTGTTGTCGAATTTGTCCCAAAGTAGTTCGCCAATCCCTACAATCATTCCCGGCATAACCTTAATGTTGGTGAAATTATTTTTCATATTGATTTCAGGTTTTGTTAAATATCTGTTTAAAAGCAAATATAACGATTTTGCAAAAATAATCGGTAAACTGCCCAAGGAAATAATTTGTCACTTGCCAATTGCCGAACAAATCTGCGTCAATTGCCGAAAACTGAAATTGCCACCAAGTTTCAGCGCTCGCTAAAAGTGCTTAAAAACTTTGTGACAGGATTAATCTCCTCGAAGCATAACAAAAGAGAAGCTGTGTCAAAAATTGTGACACAGCTTCTTTAGTGTGGTATGTAAATTTTTGCTGAACTCATTTTGCGACTTCAGCAAAAATTACGTTCATATTAGTGCTTTACAACCGGGAATGTAGCTTCTGCACCATTGGCATTTACCTTGAGGAGGTATAGACCATCGGCGAGATGTCCAACATTGATTGTAATTGTTTCACCATTTACAACATTGGCTGTTGAATCGATTACCTTAACCCCATTAAGGCTGTAGAGTGCAAATGAAGCATCTGCAGCATCGAAGTTGCAAGTAACGTTGAGGATTTCTACAACGGGATTCGGGTAAATGTTAACACCGGTCTTGATAGTGATGTCGGCGATTCCTGAAGCTTCTACTACATTAACTTTGAATGTCAAAGTTGTAGATGCTCCGTTGCTATCAGTAGCTACAACAGTGATTGTTACTGTTCCAACTTCGTTGCCGACAAAGATTGCGCTTGTACCGGAAACGAATGTTGAAATGATTGTTTTAGAAGATACATAGAGTTGGTAGGTGATGTCATCGCCATCAGGATCAGTGAACATATCAGCGAAGTTGAGAACTGCTGATGTGCTACCTTGTTCAATAGTGATATCTTCAAGAACAGTAGCTTCGGGTGCACGATTGGTGTGAGCTACGGTGTACGAAATGTCGGTCTGTGCTTCGTTGCCTACTGCATCTTTTGCAAAGAATGACATAGCGTAAGAGCCTTCATCGCCATAGTCGGGAGTAATGTCAACAGTTACGTTAACTCCGGTAGTAGCGTCAGCTCCTTCTACGTTGTAAACACCATTTTCATCTTCAGTGATAGTGCCACCTTCTACGTTGGTGATTTTGGCAAGGTTGCCATTGTCGACCATTGAGAATGTGAAGTTATCACCTTCTACATCAAGGATATTAATGGTAGCTTGGGTAGTAGTACCTTCAGCCGCAAGGATAGTTCCTGCTTCTGATGTGATAACCGGCTTGCCATTGAGGTCCAAGTAGATGGGAAGATTGATAATAGGTTGTTGCGGGTCATTGCTCTTTATCACGAGCATTGCTTTATTGCCTTTTTCCAACGGAGCTGATGCTGCGTTGATTGCGAGATTGATGTCGACCGACTCTTGAATAGCAACTTCGCCTGATGTTGTTTCGTTGAGAAGTTTAATCCAAGGTTCACCGGGTACGGTTTCGAGTGCGGTCATGATATAACCGAGCGAGCCGTATTGGTCTTTGAACATTGAGGCAACATCAAACCATCCATAACCTTCAACATAACCCATGTAGCGGTTAGATACCACGCTTTCCTCTTTAGATGATAAATAAGCGGGGAATTTAACACCAACAGGATATGTGATGCGGATGTAGAACTCTTGACCCTCATCTAAGTAGACTGCTTTGTCGAGTGCGGCAATAACGAAGTTTGCACCTACCATTTCATCGATATGGAATGTGCCTTTACCAACTACGGTTCCATTTTCGTAGTCGTTGCCGGCCACGATTTCAATGAGGTAGTCAACATTTTCAACCACCGATTCGATAACTCCGGTATTGCTTGTGTTAGTAAGCGTTGTTGCAAAGTATACGTGAGAAATGTTGAAACCGCCTTCAGGTGCCACATAGTGAGTTGCGGCCTTATACAATCCATAGGTGTTGCCTGTGCCATATGAGTTAGCTGGCATACCTGTCAACGACGGATAATATAGAGCGTTGTTGTACTCAAAATCCTGGGTTGACGGTGCGTCATACAAATTGTCAGTCTCATTGGCCAACGGTGTAATGGCTGTTTCCGATTGAATATTTGCGCTGAGCAACTTAACCGCATCTTCACCAAGAATATTGACAGAGTGGCTTATAGGAGCGATACCACCGCCACCACCAACTTCAACTTCTTCTCCTACGCCGGTCATGTCGAGATACATGTCGTAGGTCATCTTGTATGCTCCCATGTTGGCGAGGTTGATTGTTTCTGTGCTCTTGAAATCGGGAGCGGCATTGGTAATACGTACCTCTTGTATATTTTCACCTTCTTTGCTGACATAAGCATATGGCACATCTGTAATGTTAACCGTAATAGGTATAGCTATTTCAGTAACGTCGTTGAGGCCTTCTACAGTCAACTTAAGAGTTGTCTTATATTCACCAACAATTGTATAGAGAGTCCAATATGGGTCGAATGGGAGTGAGATCTTTAATCCATCTGCTCCAACTTCGATAGGTGTACCTTGGAATGGATTCCATGTTAAAATTTCTTCTCCGGTCATCCAATCGTAACCAATGCCGTAGTAGAAAATATAGTCGTACATTGGGAGAATATCATCCGGAGATTCGGGAAGTGGAGCTATCTCCTTAGGATCTAAGGTGATATTTGTAACAGTAAATGGAGCTGTACCTTGGTTTTCGATATTTATAAGCACTTCGAATGTTCCCATGCTACCAAATGTTCCTGCTACCGGACCACTCATATCCATATATCCTATTACATGTTCTTCAACAATTTCTGTCGGTGTAACTACTTTTGCTTCTCCTGTAACCGAGAGGTTTACGGGGATTTCGATAGTTTCACTTCCGGGGATATTAGTGTTAATAGTGATAGCATCGGTGTAAGAGCCAGCCATTTTATCGGTGTTGACTTCTATTCTGAGAGTTTTGCTTTCATTTGGCGCAAGTGTTGATTCAACAACGGGAATAAATTGAACAGCATTGTTGAATTGAATCATGCGGTCGGGAATGACGATGCTTTCTGTTCCATCTTCGTTGGCTGCCCCGGCAAGGCCGAATGCATCAAAGATTATAGCATATTCGCCGTAGCTCTTATATTGGAACTTGAACGAACCGTCTTTCTTCATGATGAGCTGGAAGCATACTCCTATATTCATAGTGTTGCCATATTCCATCCATGACACAACTACTTCGTCTTCAGTCATGTAGTGGTAGGTACCTGCAGTCTTGCTGCTGTCCATTGTGTGAAGACCCCAATAAGGCGCAATGATATTGGTGTAGATAGTACCTTCGGGGAATACTGCCGGAGGCTCGGGCCAAATCTTTTGGTCGTCGCGTTTGGTAAACGAGACAAATCCGGTGTTGTAGATATACATCTCAGTATACTTCTCGCCATAGAATGGGAATTCAAATGGGAGAGTTACAGTTGCGTAATCATTTTGGTTGTAGAACGAGAAGTTGTTTTGTTCACCCAAACCGGTAGTTTCGATATCCACCCATTCATATTCGGTGCCACCATCAACCGCGCTCTTATAGATATATGATACTTGAGCATCGTCGGTGATTTCATTGGTTACGTTGGTAAATGCTCCGGGAAGGGTAGAGAATTTCAAGTTTTCGTTGCCATTGTTTGTGATGGTGAGTTCTTTTTTCAACTCAGCACCGCTTGCAACGGTTTCTGTAATGTCGGTTAGACTCAATTCAATGTTCGGGCAACCGACAACTTCACCCTTGAGAGTTGCAGTGAGAACATCGCCTACTGATGGTGTTACTGTGATAACATCTTCAACCACCCCTTCTGTGTCGGTGGGTAGAGTCACGATGATATCCTTCGACATTCCCGGTTCGATGGTGAATGGAGTAGCCAAATCGATAGTGAATTTACCGTTGGCGATAGCAATGTCGGTAATATCAAGTGCGGCTTTTCCATTGTTCTTAACGATTACGGGAAGCTGAGCGGTTGATGTACGGAATACTTGACCGAAGTCAATTTCATAGCTTTCAAGCGTTGCGGCAGCTACCAAGTTGGCACCGGTGATGTTGGCATTAAAGCTTACGTAGGCTGTAGCTGCTTTGGGATCGTTTGTCTCAATGGTGAGGCGGTTGGTTGTAGCGCCTGCATACATTGTGTCATTGGCCTTAAGAGTCGCTTGTACGGTTACCGATTCGCCCGGGTTTACTATGTTGTAGGCCGGAGTTATCGCAGTAACGAAGTATGCCGCAGGTGCTTCAAACTTAATTGAGCTTTGAGAATCGAATTGCTTGTAAACATCGCCTGCGGGGTCGTCGTTGTTATCCCAGTAGTCGGCAATGTTAGCAGAAGTTACCACTAATGGGTCGGTCCCTTCCGGGTCCTTGATTGCGCAGAATAATGTAGAGCCACCTTGGAAGAGTCGGTCGGATTCCATTTCTCCATACCAGTCGTCCCATACCATTTCGGTGCGTTCATAGTCATCGTAGAAAATTTCGATGTCGCCATTGGCTGAGAGCATAATACGGAATGAAATCGGAGAGGTCTCAACATCGTATTTAACAGCAAGTACATTTTCGTATTTAACTACGAATTTGCCGTCTTGCTTAGCATATACAACTTTAGATTGTGGACCGAACTGAAGCTGGTGGCCATAAGCTGTGATGTAGCCAATGCCATTGAGGCTTTCAGATGATTCGCTCAGCGGGGGGAAATAGCTAAGTTCTCCTAACGAGAATGAAATACCTCCGAGGCTGTTGATATAAACTTTATCGTAGGTTTTACCATAGAATGGGAAATCGAAACCGAGAGAAATAGCATCAGAGTTCTTCACGTCGTCGCTAAATTTAGCAGTGATGTCAGTGCCACCGAGAAGTGAGGGATTTCCATCGTAGGCAAAGTCGGTTGCGCCATTGAGATTAGTCAATGCGGTGTAGCCGTATTTGTGAGATGCCTTACCATGTGATGCTTCAAGTTGCTCATTAGAGAATTTGGGGAATACGTATTCCAATGGATAGTTTCCTTCATTCTTGATAACGAAATCTTTAGTTACTGCAGAAGCGTCTACGTCGAGGTCGCCTACTTCAACCACCTCGGGCTCAATAACAATCTTAGCCGGGTCGGTGGCTACACCTTGTACTGTTATCTTGAATTCAATTCCATTGACATTCTTGAATGTGATAGTACCGGTGTGGCTGCCTGCTGCCTGCGGTGTGTATACGAGTGTTATTTTTGAAGTTGAGCGCGCCGGGAATCCTTGTACGGGGACATCTTTAATTGTATAGTGCTCAGAAGAGCTGCTAAATCCGCCGCTGGATTCTTGTAGATATCCGTATTTCCCGGTAAATGTTCCGAAGCCTTCATTAAAGAGTTCTACCTCGATAGATTTGCTTTCTCCGACCAAGAGAGAACCGAAGTTAACCACTTTAACGGGTGCCATTTTCGGAGCGTTTCCTTTAACGGTTACAGTTGCCTGAATTTTGGTTGTGTTGGCAGTGCTTTCGTTGGTGGTGAAGCCTACATTGAATCTGTAAGTGCCGTTTACGAGTTGCTGCCCATCGTTTTTGAGTGCTACTTCTTGAGTTTCACCATACTTAACTTGCCCTTGAGCTGGTGAAAGCGTGAACACTTTGTCCCAAGCGGGGTTCTTGCTGATAGCAGTGATTGCCCATGATACTTCGTTGCCCATAGCTTCGTATGGACTGCCTTTGAGAGCGTCGCTTAGGAGTTTCCATGTCGCACCCATGTCGTTACTCATGTAGCTGTAAGAACCATAAGAAGCATCAGCATTAGCAAGACCGAGAGGATAGTTCTCTTGATTGCTTTCAGCCGGGAAATGAGCTACTACCCAGAATGATTGACCGGGCGCGAAATAGATTTGCTCGAGGAGTTGTACTTGGTATCCATTATAGAAATATGATGGTTTAACCTCGCCAAGAAGCGTTGCCGTGCTGATTGCTTTGCTACCATCATATATTTGAATTGTCGGACTTTGCCCGTAGGTTGAACCAACAACAACGTGAGTGAGGTTGAACCCATCGGGATATTTAGCTGGATCAACAACAAACCATTGAGCTTCAGAGTTAGGAAGCGACTTATCCGACTCTCCAATTGAAGCCCAATATTCTTTGAAGTATTGGAGTTGCATTGGGAAGTCACCGGCTACATAATCCGATGTCACGAATTCGCTTGCAGTAGAAGCATATGGTGTGATGCCCAATTTTGTTTTGGCAGTGGACAATGAGCCAATCATCGGACGAGTGCTACCAACAGAGCTGGTGGCTGCGCTAAATGATTTTGTTGCAATTTTGCCCTCCCATTTAAGCAAGCCTTCGTCGTTGTTGCTGATATTGAAGATAGCGCTACCTTCGAGGCTTGTAGAAGCGTCGATGGTCATAGTTAGAGAGGTCTTGTCGACCGACATTTTCGGACCGGCATTTGTAGTGGCGGATACTACTTCAGAGAGCGCAGATGCATCTCCCCAGCGGTTTACTGCTTGCAGAGCCATATAATAGGTAGTTAATGGCTCTAATCCGGTCAATTCATAAGAAGCGGCTTCGCCTGACGCAAGGAATTTAGTGTCAATGTTGATGCGCTTAAGAGTTGAGAGGTCAGCTGTTGCATTAAATTCGCTTGTGCTGTAATACAGAATGTGATTATTGACGCTGCCTTCGCTTGAATTGGGAACAGTCCATTCAAGAAGAATGTTGTCCTGTCCGGCAGTAGCAATAATTGTACCAACTGGTTCGGGCGCAGTTCCATCTCCCATTACCAACGCTTTGCCGGCATCGATGTAGCCGCTACCGAAAAGTCCTACCGCTGTGGGATTAGGAGTGTAGAAGTCGTTAACCGATGAAAGGAGCTGAGTGCGAAGTGTTTCATTTGAGAGTGTAGATTTGCCGTGTTGAGATAGAACAAGAGCTGCGATACCCGAAACGTGGGGTGTTGCCATAGAGGTACCCTCATTCCAGCCATATTGATTGTTGGGAAGAGTTGAAAGTACACCTTCTTTCTCGCTGTAGTCCAAAAGACCACCGGGAGCTACAATATCAACCCAAGAACCATAGTTTGAGTAACCGGCAGGTGTAAGATAGCAAGTCATAGCACCTACAGCAACAGTTGGCTCGTAGTAAGCGGGGTAATAGTTCCCTGTCTCTCCATTATTACCGGTAGCAAAGATACAGAGACCACCGGCAAGGTTATCGCCACCGCCATATTTGGTGAAGTAGTCGATAGCATCGAGTACTTCCTGCTCATAATAGTCGGGAGAGCCCCAGCCCCATGAACATTGAGCGATTGATGCACCGCGACGTGCTGCGTAGATTATAGCAGCCGCGAAGTCACCTTCTTGAGTGCCTGAGCGTGTATCAAAAACTTGGCATGAAATCATGCGGATACCGCTACCTTCTTCACCATTACCACCGGCAACACCGGCAACACCTTTCCCATTGTTGCTGACAGCAGCTACCGTACCGGCAACGTGAGTGCCATGGGCGTGGGGATAGATTGCCGCAGAGTTGGTGCAGAAGTTGTAACCATAGATATCGTCAACGTAGCCGTTGTTATCGTCGTCAACACCTTCTACGCCATTGGCTTCAGATTCGTTGATGTGAATATTGCCGGCAAGGTCTTCGTGGCTGATATCGATACCACCGTCGATGATGGCTACAATAACATCGCTACGACCGGTAGTGGTTTGCCATGCTTCGAAAAGATTGATGTCGGCACCGGGAACTGCACCTACTGCAATGCTTCCGTCGTTGACATAGTGCCATTGTTGGCTCAACATCGGGTCGTTGAACGGCATTGCTGAAGATGCCTTAGCTGCAACTTCTTGAGCTGTAGCTACACGGAATTTTCCATTGCCTTCTACTATTTGCATCGGGACTATGGTGTGGGCAATTTGGACACCGGGAGTCTCGCTGAAAATTTGACTTGCTTCTTCGGGTGCAATGCTTTCGTCGAAGGAAACTTCGTACCAGCGGTTAAGACCGAATTCGGCAAGCTGAGCTTCATCCTTCGCAGAGTAAGGTATCATTCTGCGAATACTCGCTACTTTGATTTTCTTTGCTGATGCGTCAAATGGGGTGATGCCTGTGTTGACATTTCCCATTGTCTGCATGCGGGGAGTATTCCCTATTTGAGCAGCAACTTCAGGTTGCAACTTAACGCGGATTACCCCCTTCTTAGGAGTCAAAGCAGCTTCTGCAATAGTGCTACAACCCAATAACATGAGGGCTACGAGCAATTTTGAGAAGAATTTTTGCATAAGCTTGTGTTTTTTGGTTAAAAATTAAAGTGTTAAAGTAAATTCAGATATGTTTGCTATTCCATGAGTTTACGGTAGCGACGACGAGGTGGCTCTTTGCCATCATTCATGCGACGTTTGTATTCCTCATAGTCGCTATATGAGCCTTCGTACCACACAACGTTGCCGTCGCCTTCGAAAGAAAGGATGTGGGTGCAAATGCGGTCAAGGAACCAGCGGTCGTGGCTCACTACTACCGCGCATCCGGCGAAGTCGTCGAGACCTTCTTCGAGTGCACGCAATGTGTTGACATCAATGTCGTTGGTGGGTTCGTCGAGAAGTAGTACGTTTCCTTCCTCTTTTAGAGCCATAGCCAAGTGCAGGCGATTACGTTCGCCGCCCGAGAGTACACCAATTTTTTTCTCTTGATCGGCTCCGGTGAAATTGAATTTTGAGAGGTATGCGCGAGCGTTAATGTCGCGTCCTCCCATGCGGAATGATTCAACTCCTTGTGAGATTACTTCGTAGACCGATTTTTCCGGGAGCAAATCATGGTGAGTTTGGTCGACGTAGGCTATTTTAACTGTTTCTCCTACTTCAAACGTTCCGCCGTCGGGTTGCTCTTGTTGCATGATGAGGCGGAAAAGGGTAGTTTTCCCGGCTCCATTGGGTCCGATAACACCTACGATGCCGTTGGGTGGGAGTGAGAATGTCAAGTCGTTGAATAAGCGTTTTTTGCCAAATGCTTTGCTCAAATTGCTGACTTCAATGACCTTGTTGCCCAATCGAGGTCCATTGGGAATGAATATTTCGAGTTTTTCTTCCTTTTGTTTTTGGTCCTCATTAAGAAGTCGGTCGTAGGAGTTAAGACGAGCTTTACCTTTCGCTTGACGCGCTTTGGGAGCCATGCGTACCCATTCAAGTTCGCGCTCAAGTGTTTTGCGTCGTTTTGATGCTTGTTTCTCCTCCATGGCCATGCGTTTGGTCTTTTGGTCGAGCCAAGAAGAGTAGTTACCTTTCCAAGGAATACCTTCACCGCGGTCGAGTTCAAGAATCCACCCGGCAACATGGTCGAGGAAGTAGCGGTCGTGGGTGATAGCAATTACAGTGCCGGCATATTGGCGTAGATGCTGTTCGAGCCAGTCGATAGACTCAGCATCGAGGTGGTTGGTAGGTTCGTCGAGCAATAGCACGTCGGGCTGTTGTAGCAAAAGACGAATGAGTGCAACGCGACGACGTTCACCCCCTGATAGTGTGCTGACCGGTTGATCGTCGGGGGGGCATTGAAGAGCGTCCATTGCGCGTTCGAGTTTTGAATCGATATTCCAAGCGTCAGCTGCATCAAGTTTATCTTGAAGTTCGGCTTGACGAGCTAAAAGGGCATCCATTTTGTCGGGGTCCTCAAGCACATCCGGGTCGCCGAATGCTGCATTAACGCTATCATACTCGGCAAGTAGGTCCATGATAGGTTGCACGCCTTCGCGAACCACCTCAATAACGGTCTTCGAGGGGTCGAGTTGGGGGTCCTGTTCAAGGTATCCTACTGAATATCCCGGTGAAAATACAACTTCACCTTGATAATCCTTGTCGATACCGGCAATGATTTTCAACAATGATGATTTACCTGAACCATTCAAACCGATGATGCCGATTTTTGCACCATAGAAAAATGACAGGTATATGTTTTTTAATACTTGTTTCTGGGGAGGATAGGTTTTGGAAACACCTACCATTGAGAATATAATTTTTTTATCGTCGGCCATAGTTTTATATTTTAAGATTGTCGGGAGGTAATATAGGTTCTCGTAGTATTAGGCTAATATTATTTACGTTTGCGAGGTGCGTAGCGCACGGGATAGTTGCAGCTGACGCGTCCCTCTACAATGTTTGTGAGCTTGCGACGTATCATCTGTTTGCGAATGGGGGAGATGTGATCAATGTAAACGCGACCTTCAAGGTGGTCGTATTCATGTTGTACGATACGAGCTAAAAATCCGCTCATAACTTCTTCGTGTTCTTCGAAATTCTCATCAAGCCAATTTAGACGGATGTGTTCAACGCGCTTTACGTCTTCCGACAGACCGGGCAAACTTAGGCACCCTTCGGAACGGCTAACGTTGTCGCCGTCGAGGACTTCGAGTTCCGGATTGATAAGCACCAACTTTCTGCCTGCACATTCCGGGAAAGTCTCAGCTACGGGGTCGGCATCAATGACCACCAGACGAATACTTTTGCCAATCTGTGGTGCAGCCAATCCTACCCCCTCAGAGGTGTACATGGTTTCAAACATATCCGCGATTAGTGCTTTCAAGTCGGGATAATCGGGTGTCACTTCGTCGGTTGTGGCACGAAGTACCGGGTGTCCATAAAGGTATACGGGAAGATTCATTGTTTTGAATGGGTTTTATTTGTTGTAATGCCTGCTTTCTAAATAGTCATTCAGTATGATAGTTGCTGAAATTTCATCTACAATGGCTTTGTCGCGTCGAGCCATTTTTTTCAATCCGCCGTCAATCATTGCGCGATGAGCTATGGCAGATGTAAATCGCTCGTCAAAGAATATAATTTCAATATTGGGAAGAGCTTTGCGTAATTGCCCGATTCCGGGACGTATATAACGCATTGAATCGGATTCCTCTCCACGCATAGTGGTGGGGTATCCAACAATTATTGCATCGACCGGTTCGTGTTCAACGTAACCTTTAATAAACTCAATTAGTTTTGAGGTGTCGATTGTGGTTAGCCCTGAGGCAACGATGCGCAGAGTGTCGGTGACGGCAATCCCGCAACGGCGTCGGCCATAGTCAATTGATAATAATCTTCCCATTCGGCGACAAATTTACAAAAAAATCTCCGATATGTTGTTACATATAGGAGATTTTTTGGCATATTTTTCTAATAAAAATTTTGCGATACTCTCTCTCTGTCAGCAATTTCTATGGTTGCTTGGTTGGGTCGATGTCGGGAGTGGCATACCATGATGAGTACATTAAATAGTTGTGGGCTATTTTGATGTTCATCTCGCGAGCTTTTTCCGGTTCTACCATTTTTATAAATTTGGCCGGTGCCCCTCCCCAAAGTTCGTTTGGTCCAATCTTAGTGCGTGACAAAACAACGGAGCCGGCTGCAACAAGTGCGCCTTCTCCCACTTCGGCATCGTCCATTACTACAGCTCCCATGCCTATGAGGGCATAGTCGTGGATTTTAGCACCATGTATCACAACGTTGTGACCTATTGAAACATGGTTGCCAATCTCGATTGTTGATTTCTGATAAAGGGTGTGGAGCACGGAGCCGTCTTGTATGTTGACGCAATTGCCTATGCGAATGGAGTTTACATCTCCGCGAATTACAGTGTTAAACCAAACGGAGCAATCGTTGCCCATGACAACATCGCCTACGATTGTAGCGTTTTCCGCCAAGAAGCAGTTGCTTCCTATTTGGGGTGTATATCCGCGAACTGGTACGATTAATGACATTTCTATAAAGTGTAATGAAGTTATTATTAATAAAGTTTAGAGAGGTAGAGTGCGTTCACGAAGCCACTCTTGCTCTTCGGTGGATAGAAGGGGAGCAAGGCGAGCATAAACGGTGGCGTGGTACTCATTAACCCAACGTATTTCTTCGGGAGTCATCATTGACAATTCAAATAAATTTCGGTCGAAGGGGAAGAGAGTGAGGGTCTCGAATTTTAGGAAACGACCGAATTCAGTTGAGAAAGCGGGCACGGTGAGTACAAGGTTTTCGCAACGAATGCCGTGAACACCTTCGCGGTAAACACCGGGTTCGTTTGACGTAATCATGCCGGGAGTTAGAGGTGTCGGATTTTCGTTTAGTCGTATGTTCTGAGGCCCTTCATGTACGTTGAGGAAGTGACCAACACCATGTCCTGTGCCATGTAAGTAGCTTAGTCCGTGTTGCCAAAGGAATTGGCGGGCTAGGGCGTCGAGTTGAGCTCCGCGTGTGCCTTCCGGGAAAATGGCAGTGCCTAATGCAATATGCCCTTTCATGACGAGTGTAAAGTCGCTTTTCTCTTGTGGTGTAGGAGTGCCGAGGGCTATTGTTCGAGTTATATCGGTGGTGCCGTCAAAATATTGAGCTCCGGAATCGATTAGTAGCAGACCGGAGGGTTGTAGTGTAGCGTTGCTTTCTTCGTTGGCACTATAGTGAACAATAGCGCCATTGGCGGCATAACCGGCAATAGTATCGAAACTTAAGTCGAAAAAGAGAGGTTGCGCTTGGCGGTGCTTTTTGAGTATGTCGGCAATGGTGATTTCGGTTGTCGGAACTCCATCGGCGATTCGTTTTTCGATTTCAATAAGTGCTTTTACCAAAGCTGCGCCGTCGCGTTCCATTGCGGAGCGAGTACCTTCGATTTGGATGTTATTTTTGCACCCTTTGAGCATTGGGATTGGAGAAGTGCCAAAGTGAAGGTTGGCCCCTAATGATGAGCAGATACGCTGTGCTGTGCGATTTTCGTCGACAAGAACTTTTTGAGTCGGGAGCGCTCTTAAGAAGTTGAGAATTGAAGAGTAGGGGGCGGTTGTGACTCCTGTTTCTTGCAAATAGGCTATGATTTCATCATTGATTTTTGCCGGGTCGATAAATAGGGTTGACCCTTTTGGCGATACAAAAAGGAATGAAGTGGCAACCGGGTTGCAAGGAACGTCAGTGCCTCGTATATTTAGGGTCCATGCTATTTCATCGAGAGCTGAAATGAGCATTGAATCGACATTTTTAGCTTTAAGTTGGGCTATAATTGCTTTTATTTTGTCGGAAGCAGATTGCCCGGCATATTTTATGTCGTGAATAAATATTTTGTCCTGAGGTAATGGCGGGCGATCAGTCCAGATGGTGTCGATTGGGTCAAAGTTGGTGACCAATTCAACATTGTAGAAGGCAAGACTTTGACTCAGTTTCTGATATGATGCATGTGAGAAAAGCATGCCGTCGATTCCTACGTATTGACTGTCGGGGACGTTGGTGCCGAGCCATTTATCTATTGAAGGAGTTTCGGCAAGACCATCTTTCATAAGGATAATTTCAGAGCCGTCGAGTTGTTGCGCAGCTTGAATGAAATATCGAGAGTCGGTCCAAAGTAGAGCCTTGTCGAGAGTTACAACAAGGTCTCCGGCCGAGCCGGTGAATCCTGAAAGAAAACGCCGGGCTTGCCAATGAGCGGCAAGATATTCGCTTTGATGAGGGTCGAGCTGTGGAATTATAGTGGCATAGATGCCGTTGGCTTTCATTTGGTTGCGTAGTGCTTGCAAGCGCGATGTGATTGTAGTGTTCATGGTGCTTGTTGTATTGTGGCTAATTAATTATGTTGCTTTGTTTAGTTAATAACAAATGATTTATCTATATGGATTTTTTGTGCCTGGATAATGTTTGCAAGTGGGACATTTCGAGTGCCAATGCTCCTCGTAATGTCCGCAATAAGTGCACCTTGAGCCGGAGGAGTGATATATCCCAATAAGTTGGCGATTTGGCTCGGCATATTCCGGAGTTACTCCCCCTTTGTATAGCCGAGTTCCACCACAATCGGGGCATATCTGCTTGTTATTATTGTCTCTATCGTTGTCATTGTCATAGCCGTTGTATCCAACCTTGTCTTTGCTGGTGACATTCCCTTGAGCATCAAGGTAGGTTGTAGATGCTATAACATAGCCGGGGTAGCCGGAATTTTCACATGCTTTACATTTGCCGGTCCCGCCACATATAGCGCAAGCTCCGGTGGACTGACAGTTATAACATGGAATAATAGTGCCATATCCGGCGGAAACTATATATCCTTTGCCTTCACAGAATGGGCAATAAGCTGTTTGCCCAATACACATTTTGCACATGGTGCTACCACTGCAGTTAGGACATTGGCGATAGCGAATGCGTTGTTGAGAGCCGTTGGGGTATTCATTCACGATAACGAATCCGCCATATCCGAGTTCTTCACGCCAAGTTTTGATGCCGGAGTTATGGTTATGATTGTGGTTATGATTGTGATTTTTTGGGGCAACTCTGTCGTTGCTCTTTGAAGCACCGGTGCCGGTAAATTCGATGTAGTCGCTTTGAGCTAAATTGGAGCCTTTAGGACTGTGGATGGTAACAACGATATTGTAATTGTTTTTCCCGCTTAATAAGTTTAAGTCATTAAGATCAATAGTGTAGTTATAATCTGAGTAGTGATGTGATTTTTGTTTGGGCGTGAAGGTCTTTTTAAAAAAAGCCGTACCTCGACTTGTGCGTTCCTCACTTTTGATGTTGTGCCATTTTTTATCGGGACCTTGAACCCAAATTGCCATATATCCGAGCTTGTTAACCATGTTGTTGACAGTGAAGTCGCAGTATACTCTCATTGCCGGGCGGTTGCCGATAGTCAAGTTGTGCTCGATCCAGACTTTATTTACTTTAGCCGATGGCGCTTGAGCATTAGTTGAAATAATGCTCATCATGGCTAAGCAGAATGTGAGAATAAAGTGTTTCATTATGAAGTCGAATAATACAATGTATTGTTGAAATTATGCAAATATAGCAAAAAAATGAGCGAGAAATGGGATTTTCTTGCCAATATTTTTTATTAAAGTTGAAAATGTGAGTCGGTTGCTTCTCAATCGTAAAAATATAGGTAGATTTAGATGGATATATTGGGATTGGGCTTGAATTTGAGCTGTAATCAAATGTAACCCAAAACACTGAGAATGAAAGGCGCGAGCAAGGCAGTAAAAAGCCCGTTGAGCGTCAGCCCGAGGGATGAGTAGGCGCCATAACGTTGGCTGCGTTCCATTGCGGCCGATGTTCCGACGGCGTGAGATGCAGTGCCTATCGATAGTCCGGTAGCTATTTGACTGCGAAGCCGGCTTATACGAGCCATGCTAAATCCCGCCATGGCTCCGAATATTCCGGTGCAGACTACTACGGCAGCGGTGAGTGAAGGTATGCCTCCGGTGGCGGTTGAAATTTCCATGGCTATCGGGGTTGTTACAGCTTTTGGAGCAATGGACAATATTACTTCTCGCGAAGCTCCAAGAAGTTCGGCTATAAGCACGACGGAAATAATGCCTATTACACATCCGGCAATTTCGGCAATCAGAAGAGGCAGCATTTGTTTTTTAATTGATTCAAGTTGACGATATAGGGGAACGCCAAGAGCCACAACCGCAGGCTTGAGCCAAAAATCAATATATTTACCACCTTCATTATAGGTTTCGTATTCAATGCCTAATCCCATTAGTAGGCATATTAGGACGACTATCGATAGTAATATGGGGTTTAATAATTTTATCCCTGTGCGTTTTTGCAAAATTTGTGCCGCGACAAAAATACAAAACGTCAGAGCTATCAGGAAATATTTATTGGTCAGCAGTTCCATCGTGGTGATTATTTATAGGATGAGATTGATGGCGTGAAGTGATGTTGCGAACGTATTGATGCACCCAGCCGGTTGTGGCTATAATAATAAATGTGCTGACAATGGTGGCAATAGCAATAGGTAGTAATTCCCCTTTTATAAGGTCGAGACAACACATTAGTCCCACCCCAGCGGGTACGAAGAAAAATCCAAGATTGTGAACTAAAAAGTCGGCAACGCGCTCAATGTGTTTTAAATTGATGATGCGAAATTTGAGGGCAGTTGTCAGAAGAAGCATGCCAATGATGCTTGAGGGAATTGGAATGTTGGTGAGAGCTACGATGAGTTCTCCGCAAGCGAGAAAAGCAAATAATAAACCGAATTGTAGAATCATGTTATTTCGTAAATGAAATTTAAGCAATCATAAGTTGCCTATTGTGTTATAGTAAAATGAATGAGCCAGAGTTTCTGTGTCCCACAATTAGATTACTTTTTGAGTTGGTTTTAGAGAGAGAAGTTCTGCGGGTACGCAACCTTGTATTTCTTTTGTTATTACGTTGAGAAGGGTGTGACGTACGTAGTTTTTGGCAGTAAGCATCACAATTTGTCGTGAAGGTGTTGGAATTGCGAATGGTCGCACTAATTCTTGTTGGGATTCATTGAGTTGTGAAAGTGCGAGTTCGGGGATGACGGTGGTGCCTCTTCCGCTTTCTACCATTCGCATAAAGGTTTCGATGCTCCCTAATTGATAGGCTTGTTGAGAGGCCTGTGCTGATTTGAACTGGCAGAATTTGACAAACTGGTCGCGAAAGCAATGCCCTTGGTCGAGCATCCATAGTAGTTCGTTGGCAAGGTCGGCTACGCGAATGATTTTGTTTCCAAAAAGAGGGCTATTACGCGAGATGTAGGCGTAGTATTTTTCGTATAAGATGTGGTGTATATTGAAATCTTCGAGTCCGGGAAGCGATGCTAAGATGCCTGCGTCGATATCTCCTTTTGTGAGTGCGACTTTCATATCGGCAGTTTTCATTTCGATGACGCGAAAGTCAAGCTGTGGATATTTTTTGCTAAGTTGAGGGAAAAAGCGAGGTAGCAAGTAGGGAGCAATAGTGGGAAGAATGCCGAGAGTGAAAGAGCCGCTGAGAGAGTGCTTCTCTTCTTCCACCATATTTTTTATGCGGTTGATTTGAACAATTGCCTCGCGTGCTTGTTCTATAATGTGAACGCCAATTGGAGTGGGTACAACAGGTTGTTGTGAACGATCAAAAATTCGAGTATCAAGTTCTTCCTCCAACTTTTGTATCATTGCACTTAAAGTGGGTTGAGTGACACGGCAATATTCCGCTGCTTTGGTGAAATGGCGTAGGCGATCGACGGCGATGATGTACTCTAATTGTTGTAAAGTCATTGTGTATCAATAATTATAATGGATTAAATAGAATTTGTCTATGCAAAGATAGAAATAATCTGTTTGACAAACGATTATTTGTGTATTAACTTTGTAAAAAAACAGAAAAAAGAATAATTAACTCTCTAAATTATATTTATTATGAAAACGATGGACTTTTTAAGTTTAAATGAAAATAAAGTGGCTAATGTAATTGCCGGGTTGAATCAATTGTTGGCCGACTTTCAAGTATATTACACTAATCTTCGTGGCATGCATTGGAACATCAAAGGGCATGGATTTTTCGTGTTGCATGAAAAATTTGAGCATATGTATGATGATGCAGCGACAAAGATAGATGAGATTGCGGAACGCATCTTGACTCTTGGCGGAGTGCCTGAGAACCGTTTTAGTAAATATTTGGAAGTGGCAAAAGTTAAAGAAGAAGCTGATGTTACTTGTGGGCATGCTGCAATCGAAAATATTCTTGCTACATATAAATATATGATTGCAACAGAACGTAGCTTGATAGTGTTGGCTGCAGATGCCGGTGATGATGTTACTGTGGACTTGCTGACCGGCTATATCAAAGAACAAGAAAAAATGGTTTGGATGTTGGTGGCATTCAGTACAAGAACTTGTCAATAAATTTTGATAGGTAGGATTGATGCCCGAGAAACTTAAATCTTGTTTGGTGTGTTTTCGAGGATTATTACGCAAATAGATTAAAGGAGTCTCTGAATTTTATTAATAGGTTAACAAATATAATTTAATTCGACAAACAAGCGGGGCCGCAGGAATGCGGTCCCGCATTTTCTGCGTAAGAGAATAAAATAAGGGGGTAATAGAAAATGTAGGAAAAGCAGGGTCGGACAACTTTTTTGAAGTGTTTTGGGGCGATTTTGGGGGTGAGAAACAAAAAAAATTCCAATAATTGAGAAAAAAATTGCAAAAAGCGTAAAAAATATTTGGAAAAAGTTTTGCGGTTTAAAAACTTTGCGTAACTTTGCAACCGCATTTGGGTCACAAACGAAGACCGAAGTGTGAGAGAAAATTGAAACATGCCTCTTTAGCTCAGTTGGCCAGAGCACGTGATTTGTAATCTCGGGGTCGTTGGTTCGAATCCGACAAGAGGCTCTAAAAAATACAAGCAATTTGCCGAAAAGTATTACATCGGTAAATCGGGAACGGAAACGCTCCGATTGCCTTGTGAAAGCAAGCGAAGATGTAAAAGCAGAAAGCGACAAATTTGAAAAGAATGACAGTGTGGCATTAAAGTTGAAAGGCCGAGGTGGTGCACGGTAATTCTGCGACAATGAAAATGCGGTAATAGCATTGAGTCGTGATGGCAAAAGTTTGTGTAAGGGCGAATACCAGAGTGGCCAAATGGGGCAGACTGTAAATCTGCTGGTTTATACCTTCGGTGGTTCGAATCCATCTTCGCCCACTACTTAAGTTGCGGAAGTAGCTCAGTTGATAGAGCATCAGCCTTCCAAGCTGAGGGTCGCGAGTTTGAGCCTCGTCTTCCGCTCCAAAAAAACAGACATACATTGTTTTGCCAATGTAGCTCAGGGGTAGAGCACTTCCTTGGTAAGGAAGAGGTCGCGGGTTCAAATCCCGCCATCGGCTCGAAAATCCAAAGCCCCGATAGCGCCTTGCGATATCGCGGTAACTTATTGAAAGTTAATCATTTAATCAAATAAATAGCAAAAGTTATGGCTAAAGAGAAATTCGAAAGAACCAAACCGCACGTTAACATTGGTACTATTGGCCACGTAGACCACGGTAAAACTACTTTGACTGCGGCTATCACTACAGTTCTTGCTAAGGCTGGTTTGTCAGAACTTAAGTCATTCGACCAAATTGACAACGCACCCGAAGAAAAAGAACGTGGTATTACAATCAACACTTCACACGTTGAATATGAAACAGTAAAACGTCACTATGCTCACGTAGACTGCCCCGGACACGCTGACTACGTTAAGAACATGGTAACAGGTGCTGCTCAAATGGACGGTGCAATCATCGTAGTTGCTGCAACAGATGGTCCAATGCCCCAAACTCGTGAGCACATCCTTCTCGCTCGTCAGGTGAACGTTCCCCGTATCGTAGTGTTCTTGAACAAATGCGACATGGTAGACGACGAAGAAATGCTTGAACTCGTTGAAATGGAGATGCGTGAACTTCTCTCAGCTTACGAATATGATGGTGACAATACACCTATCATCCGTGGTTCTGCACTTGGTGCTCTCAACGGTGAACCCGAATGGGAAGCAAAAGTTATGGAACTTATGGCACAAGTTGACGAATGGATTCCATTACCTCCCCGCGATATCGACAAACCCTTCCTTATGCCTGTTGAAGACGTATTCTCAATCACCGGTCGTGGTACAGTTGCAACCGGTCGTATTGAAACTGGTATCGTAAAAGTAGGTGATGAAGTTCAAATCATGGGTCTCGGTGCTGACATGAAGTCAACCGTAACCGGAGTTGAAATGTTCCGTAAACTTCTCGATCAAGGTGAAGCTGGTGACAACGTAGGTCTTCTTCTTCGTGGTATCGATAAGAAAGAAATCAAACGTGGTATGGTAATTTGCCACCCCGGAGTTGTTAAACCCCACAGCAAATTCAAAGCTTCAGTTTATATCTTGAAGAAAGAAGAAGGTGGTCGTCACACTCCGTTCCACAACCACTATCGTCCTCAATTCTACATCCGTACACTCGACGTAACCGGTGAGATTTCACTTCCCGAAGGTGTAGAAATGGTAATGCCCGGTGACCACGTAGAAATCATCGTTGAGCTTATCAACCCGGTAGCTTGCAACCAAGGTCTCCGTTTCGCAATCCGCGAAGGTGGTCGTACAGTAGGTTCTGGTCAGATTACTGAAATTATTGACTAATAAACTCAGTCAAATAATTAGGTGACCTAAGATAAATAAGTCAGGTTCCTGACGAACGATAGATTTGCAGGACCTGACTTTTATATACGGGAATAGCTCAGTTGGTAGAGCACTGGTCTCCAAAACCAGGTGTCGGGAGTTCGAGCCTCTCTTCCCGTGCAAAATTTAATAAAATGAAAAAATTAAAACTACTTACGAATATAGAGGAGTCATATGCTGAACTTAGGTATAAGACTTCTTGGCCTACCAAAAAGCAGTTGATAAAGAGTGCCTGCATAGTCATGCTTGCTTCCGTGATTATCGCTTTGATAATCTTTTTAATTGACTTAGTATGGCAACAAATTGTGGGATTTGTATATCCCGGTTAATCTCTAAGTGGATTTATTAATGGCTGAATCAAAGAAGGCATGGTACGTTTTGCGTGCCATTTCAGGAAAAGAAGCGAAGGTAAAGGAGTTGCTCGAAGCACAAATGCGCAACACCGACCTTGGCAACTATCTGTTTCAAGTGTTGATACCCACAGAAAAGGTTCTCACTGTTCGTAACGGGAAAAAGGTTGTAAAAGAAAGAAACCTTTATTCCGGTTATGTTTTTGTTGAGGCAGACCTTCAGGGTGAGGTTATGCATACGTTGCGTAACGCCACCAACGTAATCGACTTTCTTAGGGGTAGAGGAAAGGATGCCAAGCCCGAAGCGCTTCGCGAAAGTGAAGTTATGCGAATGCTTGGACATGCCGATGATCTCAATGAGATTCCTGAAGAGAATGTGGTAGAATACATGGTCGGAGAGAGCGTAAAAGTGAACTACGGACCATTTACCGGATTCATAGGGGAAGTAATTGAGGTTTATCCCGAGAAGAAGAAATTGAAGGTAGAGGTTAAGATTTTTGGAAGAAAGACTCCATTGGAGTTGGAAAATTCGCAGGTAGAGCGTGAGTTGCGTGAGTCGTAATGTGGTTACGAACATTAAGGCTAACACGATTTATGCAAGAATAAACTAAATTAAAAAGTAATTAGAAATGGCTAAAGAAATTGCTGGACAGATCAAATTGCAGATTAAAGGTGGAGCAGCAAATCCATCGCCGCCCGTAGGTCCTGCTTTGGGTTCTAAGGGTATCAATATCATGGAGTTTTGCAAGCAATTCAATGCCCGCACCCAGGACAAGGCAGGAAAAGTGCTTCCGGTAGTAATTACATATTACTCAGATAAGAGCTTTGACTTCGTTGTTAAGACCCCTCCTGTAGCAATTCAGTTGCTTGAGGCGTCAAAGAAGAAAAGCGGTTCGGCACAACCTAACCGTTCGAAGATTGCAGAGATCACATGGGAGCAGGTAAAAGCAATTGCTGAAGATAAAATGCCTGATTTGAATTGCTTCACGGTAGAATCTGCGATGAAGATGGTTGCCGGAACGGCCAGAAGCATGGGTATCACCGTAAAAGGGGCGTTCCCTGAAAATAACTAATAAACTTCAATTGACATGGGTAAACTTACAAAGAATCAGAAGTTGGCTTTAGAGAAGATTGAAGCTGGGAAGGCGTACACACTTGCGGAAGCGGCAGAAAA
Organism: Muribaculaceae bacterium; assembly: GCA_017536215.1. GTDB lineage: Bacteria > Bacteroidota > Bacteroidia > Bacteroidales > Muribaculaceae > JAGBWK01. The sequence continues at coordinate 29,443 of JAFXHY010000034.1, forward strand.
GGTAAAGGAAATCACCTATACCAAATTTGATGCCTCACTTGATATTGACGTGCGTCTTGGCGTAGATCCCCGAAAGGCCAATCAAATGGTACGTGGCGTAGTAACACTTCCCCACGGTACCGGCAAACAAGTAAAAGTGCTTGTGCTTTGCAATCCCGATGCAGAAGCAGCAGCTACGGCAGCGGGTGCCGACTATGTAGGTCTTGAAGAATATATCGAAAAGATAAAGGGCGGTTGGCTTGATGTAGATGTAATTATCGCACAGCCTGCTGTAATGGGTAAAATTGGTGTAGTGGCTCGCGTCTTGGGTCCTCGCGGATTGATGCCTAACCCTAAGAGCGGCACTGTGACAGTAGATGTTGCAAAGGCAGTAGAAGAGGTTAAGAAAGGTAAGATCGACTTCAAAGTTGACAAAAACGGTATCGTTCACTCTTCAATTGGTAAAGTGTCATTTAGCGCAGAGCAGATGAAAGACAATGCTCGCGAATTCATCAACACACTTATCAAGCTAAAACCTGCAGCAGCTAAGGGAACATATATCAAGAGCGTTTATCTTTCGAGCACAATGAGTCCCGGTGTAAAGGTTGACACCAAGAGTATTGACGTTTAATCATTTAACGAGACTAAGAAATGAAAAAGGAAGATAAAGCAAATATAATTGAACAAATCAAAGAAACTCTCAGTAGCTATAGCTGCTTCTACCTTGCAGAAACTGCAGGTCTAAATGCAGAAGCTACAAGTGAATTGCGTAAAGCATGTTTCAAAGATGACATCAAATTGGTAGTTGTCAAGAACACGCTTCTACACAAAGCATTGGAGAGCATTGATTTTGATTTCAGCGAAATGTATTCTGTACTTCATGGTTCAACTTCGTTGCTTTGCTCAAATGTAGGCAATGCACCTGCAAAGTTGCTCAAGAAGATGCAGAAAAAGGACCAACCCCTTCCCCGCCTCAAAGCGGCTTTTGTAGAGGAAACTATCTACGTGGGTGAAGACCAACTTGAGACATTGTCGAAAATCAAGAGCAAAAACGAACTTATCGCCGATGTTATCGCATTGTTGCAATCTCCCGCCAAGAATGTTGTATCAGCCCTTCAATCAGGTGGCAACAAACTTCATGGTATCCTTGAGACATTATCAAATAAAGAATAATAAAAAAGTAAATAAACAAATTAAATCATACAAAAATGGCAGATTTGAAAGCTTTTGCAGAACAATTAGTTAACCTCTCAGTTAAAGAAGTAAACGAACTTGCTCAAATTCTCAAAGAAGAGTACGGTATCGAACCTGCAGCAGCTGCAGTAGCAGTAGCAGCCGGACCCGCAGCTGGCGCACCCGCCGCTGAAGAAAAAAGCGCTTTTGACGTAGTTCTTAAAAACGCAGGCGCAAGCAAACTCGGTGTAGTAAAACTCGTTAAAGAACTCACCGGTCTTGGCTTGAAAGAAGCTAAAGAATTGGTAGACGGTGCACCTTCAGTAGTAAAAGAAGGTCTCGCTAAAGCCGATGCAGAAGGCCTCAAGAAACAACTTGAAGAGGCTGGCGCTGAAGTTGAACTGAAATAATATTGCCTGATAATCAGGCGATTAGGTTAAGAGTCATCGTAAGATGATTCTTAACCTTATTGTGTTCATTATTAATTCAAGTTCACTAATCTACGCAATATTACATAGATGTCAGTATCACAAGAAAAACCCCGTATAAATTTTGCATCTGTAAAGAATCACCTACCCTATCCTGATTTTCTTGAGGTGCAATTAAAATCATTCCACGACTTTCTCCAATTGGAGACAGCTCCGGAAAAAAGAAATAACGAGGGCCTATATAAGGTATTTGCGGAAAACTTCCCTATAGCCGACACTCGCAACAACTTCGTTCTTGAGTTCTTGGACTATTATATCGATCCACCTCGCTATACAATCGAGGAGTGTCTCGACCGCGGCCTTACATACAGTGTACCCTTGAAAGCCAAGTTGAAATTATATTGTACCGACCCGGATCATGAGGACTTTGCGACCGTAATACAGGATGTGTATCTCGGTCCGATTCCGTATATGACAGAAAAGGGAACGTTTGTCATCAATGGTGCAGAGCGCGTTGTAGTCTCTCAGTTGCATCGTTCACCGGGTGTGTTCTTCGGACAGAGCATACATGCTAATGGTACAAAACTATATTCAGCTCGAATAATTCCATTCCGTGGTTCATGGATAGAATTTGCTACTGACATCAATAACGTCATGTACGCTTATATAGACCGTAAAAAGAAATTGCCCGTGACAACGTTGTTGCGTGCTATCGGTTTGGAAAGCGACAAGGACATTATCGAAATCTTCGGATTGGCAGAGGAGATTAAGGTCAATAAGACCAACCTCAAGAAAGCTGTTGGTAGAAAACTTGCAGCGCGTGTGCTTCGCACATGGGTAGAGGACTTTGTTGATGAAGATACCGGTGAAGTTGTTTCAATTGAGCGTAACGACATAGTTATCGATCGTGAAACAGTACTTGAAGAAGAGCATATTGACGCGATTCTCGAAGCCGGTGTACAAAACATACTCCTCCACAAGGAAGATGCCAATGCGTCGGATCATTCGATTATTTTCAATACATTGCAAAAAGATACCTCCAACTCAGAGAAGGAGGCTATTCAATATATATATCGCCAATTGCGTAACGCTGAGCCACCGGATGATGCCAGCGCCCGCGAAGTCATAACCAACTTATTCTTCTCAGAAAAGCGTTATGATATTGGCGAGGTGGGACGCTATCGTATTAACAAGAAGTTGGGTCTCACTACTCCGATGGAGGTAAAAGTCCTCACGAAAGAGGATATTATCGAGATTATCAAGTATCTCATAGAGCTAATTAACTCAAAGACAGATGTTGATGATATCGACCACCTAAGCAATCGTCGTGTACGAACAGTTGGCGAACAACTTTATAACCAATTTGGCGTGGGGTTGGCTCGTATGTCGCGTACAATCCGCGAGCGCATGAATGTGCGTGACAATGAGGTGTTTACTCCCATCGATCTTATTAATGCAAAGACGATTTCATCTGTAATAAATACATTCTTCGGAACGAACGCGTTGTCGCAGTTCATGGATCAGACCAATCCATTGGCAGAAATGACACACAAACGCCGTATGTCGGCACTCGGTCCCGGAGGTCTTTCACGTGAGCGCGCCGGTTTCGAAGTTCGAGACGTTCACTACACTCACTATGGTCGTCTTTGTCCGATTGAAACGCCAGAAGGACCTAACATCGGTCTTATTTCATCTCTTTGTGTTTACGCCAAAATCAATGACCTCGGTTTTATAGAAACTCCCTATCGTAAGGTTAAAGATGCACGCGTAAATCTAAACAACGATGAAGTTGTATACCTCGCAGCAGAAGTAGAAGAAGGAAAAGTTATTGCCCAAGGCAACGCACCTCTCAATGAAGATGGTACATTTATCCGCGAGCGCGTTAAGGCACGTCTTGATGCCGACTTCCCCGTTGTAGCGCCGAAGGATGTAGAATTGATGGACGTATCACCCACGCAGATTGCATCAATAGCAGCATCATTGATTCCATTCCTTGAGCATGACGACGCAAACCGTGCGCTCATGGGTTCAAACATGATGCGTCAGGCAGTTCCTTTGATGCGTTCTGAAAGTCCGATTGTTGGTACCGGACTTGAAGGTCAGCTAATTCGTGACTCTCGTACGCAGATTACTGCAGAGGGAGAGGGTGTTATCGAATATGTAGATGCAACATGTATTCGTATACGTTACGACCGCACGGAAGAGGAAGAATTTGTTGCATTTGAAAGTGCAGTCAAAGAATATTCAATTCCGAAATTCCGCAAAACCAACCAAAGCACCACAATTGACCTTCGTCCGATATGCGAAAAGGGACAACGAGTTAAGACGGGAGATATTCTTACCGAAGGTTATTCAACAGAGAATGGAGAGCTTGCACTTGGTCGCAACCTTAAAGTGGCGTTCATGCCTTGGAAGGGTTACAACTACGAGGACGCTATTGTGCTTAATGAGCGCGTAGTAAAAGAGGATATTTTGACCTCAGTTCACGTTGACGAGTATTCACTCGAAGTACGAGAAACAAAGCGAGGCATGGAAGAGCTCACATCCGATATCCCCAACCTCAGCGAAGATGCAACCAAGGATCTCGACGAACGTGGTATCATCCGTATTGGAGCACATGTAGTTCCCGGCGATATCATGATTGGTAAGATTACACCAAAGGGAGAGTCAGACCCCACCCCCGAAGAAAAATTGCTTCGCGCAATCTTTGGAGATAAGGCCGGAGACGTGAAAGATGCCTCACTTAAAGCATCTCCCTCACTTAAAGGTGTTGTTATTGGAACAAACCTCTTCTCACGTGCTGTCAAGACAAAGAAAAACAAAGCTACCAATGCATTGCTTCCGAAACTTGACGAAGAGTACGAAGAGAAGCTCGACAAGCTCAAGGATATCCTTGTGTCAAAACTTATGAAGTTGACCGAGAAACGCAAATCAATAGGTGTGAAAGATTTCTTGGGAACCGACATAATAGCAAAAGACCAAAAATTCACCGCAGCAGCACTCAAGGATATTGAATATGACACAATCTCATTGAGTAATTGGACTGACGATGAACATACCAATGAACTCATCCGTCAGACTATCGCCAACTACTTGCGCAAATCAAAAGAGGTGGATGCAGAGCTTCGTCGCAAGAAATTCGATATTTCAATTGGAGACGAACTCCCCTCCGGCATCATGCAGATGGCAAAAGTCTACATTGCTAAAAAGCGCAAAATCAGCGTCGGCGATAAGATGGCAGGACGTCACGGTAATAAGGGTATCGTATCTCGAATCGTACGTCAGGAAGATATGCCATTCCTTGCAGATGGTACTCCTGTAGATATCGTTCTTAACCCGCTTGGTGTGCCTTCGCGTATGAACCTTGGTCAGATTTTCGAAACCGTTCTCGGTTGGGCCGGCCGCGAGTTAGGCGAGAAGTTTGCGACTCCGATTTTCGATGGAGCAACTCTTGATGATCTCAACGAGTGGACCGACAAAGCAGGTTTGCCACGTTATGGTAAGACTTACCTTTATGATGGTGGCACCGGAGAACGTTTTGACCAACCGGCTACAGTGGGTGTGATTTACATGCTTAAACTTGGTCACATGGTTGAAGATAAGATGCACGCCCGTTCAATCGGTCCGTACTCACTTATCACACAGCAACCTCTTGGTGGTAAAGCGCAATTTGGTGGTCAGCGTTTCGGAGAGATGGAAGTTTGGGCGCTTGAAGCATTTGGCGCATCACACATACTCCAAGAAATCCTTACAATAAAGAGTGACGATGTCACAGGTCGTTCAAAAGCCTACGAAGCTATAGTCAAGGGCGACCCCATGCCACCGGCGGGTATACCAGAATCGCTCAACGTATTACTCCACGAGCTACGCGGTCTTGGTCTAAGCATCAAGCTTGAGTGATACCCCACTTGACAAACATAGCGATAACCATATCAGAGATGCCGGGCAGAATGTTGTAAAATCCATTCTGCCGGGCTCCCTCAAAAAAAATATAAATAGCTTTTTTTACAGAATATGGCTTTTAAAAAAGATAATAAATCAAAATCCGGATTTTCAAAAATAACCATCGGACTTGCATCGCCCGAGGAAATTCTTGAGAACTCAAGCGGAGAGGTGTTAAAACCGGAAACCATTAACTATCGTACGTATAAACCTGAACGCGACGGTCTTTTCTGTGAGCGCATTTTCGGTCCGGTAAAGGACTACGAATGTCATTGCGGAAAATACAAACGTATCCGCTATAAAGGTATCGTGTGTGACCGATGCGGAGTAGAAGTAACAGAAAAGAAAGTACGTCGCGAGCGCATGGGTCATATCAAACTCGTCGTTCCCGTTGCACACATATGGTATTTCCGTTCACTTCCCAACAAAATCGGATATCTCCTTGGTCTACCATCAAAGAAACTTGATGCCGTTATTTACTACGAACGTTACGTAGTAGTACAACCCGGTGTTGTAGAAGGTGTAGAAACTAATGACCTTCTAACGGAAGAAGAATATTTTGATATATTAGATAAACTTCCCAAAGGGAATCAATCTCTCGAGGATAGCGATCCTGAAAAATTCATTGCAAAGATGGGTGCTGAAGCAATCTATATGCTACTTCAGCGTCTCGACCTCGATAGCTTATCATATAAATTGCGCGACCAAGCAGCCAAAGATGGATCACAACAGCGCAAGACAGAGGCCCTCAAACGCCTCCAAGTTGTTGAATCGTTCCGCACATCTCGCACTCGCAACAAACCCGAATGGATGATATTGCAGGCAGTGCCTGTAATTCCGCCGGAGTTGCGTCCTCTCGTGCCCCTCGACGGTGGTCGCTTTGCAACTTCTGACCTTAACGATTTATATCGTCGCGTAATCATCCGTAACAACCGTTTGAAACGTCTTATTGAAATTAAGGCTCCGGATGTAATTTTGCGTAATGAAAAACGTATGCTTCAAGAGGCGGTTGACTCATTGCTCGATAACTCACGCAAGTCATCGGCCGTTAAGACAGAAGCAAATCGTCCGCTCAAATCATTAAGTGACAGCTTAAAGGGTAAACAAGGTCGTTTCCGTCAGAATTTGCTCGGAAAACGTGTTGACTATTCAGCACGTTCGGTAATCGTTGTAGGTCCTGAACTTAAGATGCACGAGTGCGGTATCCCCAAAAACATGGCTGCCGAGCTATATAAACCCTTCATTATTCGTAAACTTATCGAACGTGGCTCAGTTAAGACAGTAAAGAGCGCGAAGAAGATGGTAGACCAAAAGAAGCCCGAGGTATGGGACATTTTGGAACACGTAATGAAAGGACATCCCGTATTGCTTAACCGTGCCCCGACACTTCACCGTCTTGGTATTCAGGCATTCCAGCCGAAACTTATTGAGGGTAAAGCAATTCAACTCCACCCGCTCGCATGTACGGCATTCAACGCCGACTTCGACGGAGACCAGATGGCGGTACACTTGCCTCTTGGTAATGAAGCGATTCTTGAGGCTCAAATGCTTATGCTTGGAGCACACAATATCCTTAACCCTGCAAACGGAGCGCCTATCACAGTGCCCTCACAGGACATGGTGCTTGGTTTGTACTATATCACCAAACTACGTAAGGGAGATAAGGGAGAAGGGCTCAAATTCTATGGCCCCGAAGAAGCTGAAATCGCCTACAACGAAGGTCGCGTAACACTTCATGCGCCGGTAAGCGTGGTAGTAGAAGATGTTGATGCAGAAGGTAACAAGATTACACATCTTGTAGAAAATACCTCTGTGGGTCGTGTGCTTGTAAATCAATATGTTCCGAAAGAAATCGGTTATGTAAATGAAATTCTTTCAAAGAAATCATTGCGTAACATTATTTCAAGAGTAATTAAGAAATGTGGTATACCACGTTCGGCACAATTCCTCGATGATATCAAGAACCTTGGCTACAAGATGGCGTTTAAGGGAGGATTGTCGTTCAACCTTGGCGACGTAATCATCCCAGCAGAAAAACAAGCCATTGTAGATGAAGGATATGCGCAAGTAGAAGAGGTGATGACAAACTATTCAATGGGATTCATCACTAACAACGAACGCTATAACCAAATTATTGATATTTGGACACATGTTAACTCTCGTTTGACAGATATCCTCATGAAGCAGATGACAGAAGCAAATCAAGGTTTCAACTCTGTATTCATGATGCTTGATTCAGGCGCCCGTGGTTCAAAAGACCAGATTCGTCAGCTTGCCGGTATGCGTGGTCTTATGGCAAAACCGCAGAAAGCAGGAGCAGAAGGGGGTCAGATTATCGAAAACCCGATTTTGTCAAACTTTAAGGAAGGGTTGTCGGTGCTCGAATACTTTATCTCAACCCACGGTGCACGTAAGGGTCTTGCCGATACGGCGTTGAAAACAGCCGACGCAGGTTATCTAACACGTCGTCTTGTTGACGTAGCACACGACGTGATAATCCATGAAGAGGATTGCGGAACATTGCGCGGACTTGTTTGCAAAGAGATAAAGAACAACGACGAAGTAGTAGCATCACTTGGCGAACGTATACTTGGTCGCGTTTCAGTCCATGATATCGTAGATCCTCTAACAGGAGAGGTTATCGTAGCAGCAGGCGAAGAAATAAATGATGCAGCTGCAGATCGCATCAATGCTTCAGCAATAGAGTCGGTAGAAATACGCTCAGTTCTCACTTGCGAATCAAAGAGAGGAGTATGTGCTAAGTGTTATGGTCGCAACCTTGCTAACAATCGTCTCGTTCAAATGGGTGAAGCTGTCGGAGTTATCGCAGCTCAGTCAATTGGAGAGCCGGGTACTCAGTTGACACTTCGTACATTCCACGTCGGTGGTGTTGCTTCTAATATTGCCGCAGTTTCCACATTGACTTCACGCTATAATGGTGTTCTCGAAATTGAAGAACTTCGCACTGTAGCAACCGATGAAGTAGGAGCAAATGGCGAAAAAGTAGAAGTAGTAATCGGACGTCTTGCAGAAATGCGTATCATCGATCCCAACACTCGCATGATGCTAACATCAGCAAACATACCCTACGGTTCGAAATTATATTTCAAGGATGGCTCAGAGGTTAAGAAAGGTGACGTAATCTGCGAATGGGACCCGTTCAACGCAGTTATTGTCAGTGAGGTTCCCGGTAAGCTACAATTTACCAACCTCGTTGAAAATATTACCTATCGAGTTGACCGCGATGAGCAATCAGGTCTACAAGAAAAGATTATTATCGAATCGAAAGACCGTACGAAAGTACCAGAAGTCAATATCGTAGATAACGATGGTAATATTCTCAAAACATATGCACTTCCTGTAGGCGCACATCTGATGTTTGAAGAAGGTGCAGAAGTTAAAGCAGGAGAAATCTTCGTTAAGATACCACGCGCAGCAGGTGGTGCCGGCGATATCACCGGTGGTCTTCCCCGCGTAACAGAGCTCTTTGAAGCACGAAATCCGTCGAACCCGGCTATCGTATCTGAAATCGATGGAGAGGTTAAATTCGGCAAAGTGAAACGTGGTAATCGCGAAATTTCCGTTACTTCAAAAATCGGAGAAGAGAAGAAATATTTGGTGCCGTTGTCAAAACAAATCCTTGTACAGGAAAATGACTACGTGCGTGCCGGTACTCCTCTATCGGATGGAGCTATCACGCCTACCGACATCCTCAATATCATGGGCCCGACCGCAGTTCAGGAATACATCGTTAACGAGGTTCAGGACGTATATCGTATGCAGGGTGTGAAAATTAACGATAAGCACTTTGAAGTAATCGTGCGCCAGATGATGCGTAAAGTCAATATCATTGATCCGGGTGACACATGTTTCCTTGAGCAACAAGTTGTTGACAAGCGTGACTTTATGGAAGAGAACGATCGTATCTGGGGCAAGAAGGTAGTTACCGATGCCGGAGATAGCGAAACGCTACAAGCCGGTCAGATTATTACAGCACGTAAGCTTCGTGATGAAAATTCGGCTCTTAAGCGTCGCGACCTTCGCACCGTTACAGTTAGAGATGCAGTGCCAGCAACTTCAGAGCAAATACTTCAAGGTATTACTCGTGCTGCACTACAAACCTCAAGCTTCATGTCGGCTGCATCATTCCAGGAAACAACAAAAGTGCTCAACGAGGCAGCAATCAATGGCAAAACCGACACCCTCGAGGGCATGAAGGAAAATGTGATATGCGGTCACTTGATTCCTGCCGGTACAGGTCTTCGCGAATACGAACGTCTTGTTGTAGGAAGCAAAGATGACATAGAAGGCGTGTTTACAGTTGCTCAAGATGTGCAACATGAATTACGCGCAGAATAAGTTAAGTAAAAAGAAATTTCTTAAAACATAACTTTGTGATATTTGACCCGAGAGGTTGTGCGAGACATCGCACAACCTCTCGTTTTTTTATGTAGTCGTCAAAAGGAGCCGGGGGCGGGAGGAAACCTATAGTATAGTGGCTAATTGGTGGGACACAAAGAATTGTTATTATTGCGAACTTTCGGAATAAAAGGGAGTATGAATTTGACGCATATCGGAGGAGGTGATGGAGTAATTTTGTGAAAGAAATCATAAATGGGAATAATAATAATTAAACTAAACAGAGCTATGAGGGAATTTTTAATCGAGCATTTTTTTGAACATGGAGTTTGGATAGTACTGACCTATGTATTTGTGCTTGTGGCGATGGGTGCAGATTTGATAACCGGAGTTAGAAAGTCACGAAAGTTGGGGCATAAAATCAACTCGCGAGGTTATAAGCGTACGTGCAGTAAAGCATTGAATTATTTTTTGCCGTTGACGTGTATGTCGTGCATTGATATGTTGGCATCGGTTGTTATCAGTGTGCCGATATTGACAATGGTGTTTGGGTGTTATTGTGTGTTCTGTGAACTAAAATCGGTACTTGAAACTACCCACGATAAGGATATGATACGCAATGAAGTCAAAGAATTGCTTGAAATAGGAGGGAATCTCAAAGAATTGAAAGAAAAGATTTATACACTTTTAAAATAGAATAAAAATGAGACAGATTAATGAGATAATAGTGCATTGCAGTGGGACGCCTCGAGGAATGGAAGTAAAAGCTGCCGATATTCATCGATGGCATTGTGAGAGAGGATGGAACGGTATCGGTTATCACTATGTGATAGGTCTAAACGGTGATATAGAGATAGGGCGAGAAGAGAATGAGGTAGGCGCGCATTGCAAAGGACATAATGCACATTCGATAGGGATATGCTATGTAGGGGGGCTGTCGAGTGATGGAAGAGAGGCAATAGATACTCGCACAGATGAACAACGAGTGGCTTTAACCGAGTTGATAATGGATTTGCGGGAGCGTTATCCACGAGCAAAGGTGTATGGGCATCGAGATTTTGCCAACAAAGAATGTCCATGTTTTGATGTGCACAAAGAATGGCAGAAATGATGAGGTGGATAAAAATTGGAGTGGTATTAATACTAATCGAAATCGTGACTGGTTGTCGTGCAAAACAAGAAGCGACTGAGAACGCAGTGATTGATGTTGAGAAGGGGATAGAAGCAAGGCAAGAACTGGAAAGAGAAATAAGTGTTAACGCAACAATAGATGAGAATTTAGTATTAGAGAACCCGGTTATAGAAATTCAAGACAATGAGGGTGGCGGGATAGTGGTAATACGTGGAGAGAAGCTAATCAGAGGACGTCAAGGGGTTAAGGAGATAGCATCGGAAAATAAAAATGTGGAATATAAGAATGTAGCAGAGAAAACAGAGATTGCAGAGAATCAAGAGGTGAGAACCGAAGTAAAAGTAGGGATTGACAAAACTTATCTAATTATCGGCATTGTAATATTTATACTACTAATCGTAATAATTAAAAATAAAAAATTAAAATAGAAAAATATGTAATATTGTGAATAAAGTTATAACTTTGCTACTTGAACTAACATGTTTGGCGGAATTCTAAAAATAGAGCTTCCAAAAAATACTTAGTTTCTCAATATAAAACATGACAAGCACAGCAAAATAGAATCAAATGAAACTGAGCAATCCAAAAATATGGGTAAATGCTAAAGACTATTTCTTTATAGTCTTCGGCATTTTTTTGTATGGTATTGGCTTTTCTGCATTCATCGCTCCACATGATGTGATTACCGGTGGAATGGCAGGTGTCGGTCAGGTAGTGTTTTATGCTACAGAGGAGTTGTTAGGCTATGGCATACCGGTAGCCGTTACGATGTATGTTGTAAATATACTTTTGTTAGTTTTTGCATATCACATAGTAGGCAGGACATTTGTAGTCAGGACAATATTTGGAGTTACAATGGTGTCGCTTGCGGTCGGTGTTCTAATGCCGTTGTTCCCGGAGCCGTTAATAAAAGATGAGATATTTATGAGTATCGCCATCGGTTCAATATTGAGCGGAATCGGCTTAGGACTGGCCTTTGCGCATAATGGCTCGTCGGGAGGAACAGATATAGTAGCCGCAATGATGGCGAAAAAGACGAATGTTTCAGTAGGGCGCACGATGCAATATTGTGATTTCTGTATCATTTCATCATCATTGATTATATTCGGGATGGATGACGGTATCGAGCGTTTGGTCTATGGATTTGTAGTGCTTATGATAGTGTCGATGATGGCCGATCAAGTAATCAATACGAATCGCCAGGCAGTGCAATTTATCATATTTTCCCCTCGACATTGGGAGGAAATAGCAACAGCAATTAACAATGACGCACATCGCGGTTGCACGGTACTCAACGGCATGGGGTGGTACAGCAAGCAGGAAGTAAAAGTGTTGCTCGTAATGTGTCGCAAAATAGAGGCAGTTACAATTCATCGTATCATCAAGTCGATAGATAAAGATGCTTTAGTAACTCAAGCTAATGTTAATGGAGTTTATGGTCTCGGTTTTGATGAATTGAAGTTGAAGATGCCCAAACCCAAAGGCTCGCATCACGAAGCAGATACTATAAAAAGTCGGGTTGGCGCAGATGTTGAAGTAAAAAGTGATAAAGCATAGTATTTTTATGGTTAAAGATAGAAATTAGTATATATCGGGCGTTGCAGAATGATAATATTATAAAGAAGGGTTTTAGAAATTTCTAAAACCCTTCTTTATAATATTAAAACGCGTTCAGACCGAAGTCCGTTAGTGAGATTACTAAGATGATTATTTTCGATATTTCTCGGATTGAGCTTTAATTAATTCCTCGTCGGAGAAATAATTAATACGCATAGCAGAGCGGACATCGTCGAGCGTTTTAGCAGCTGCTTCGCGAGCTTTTATAGAACCTTCGCGAAGAATGTCGTAGACCAACGGAATGTTGTTTTCAAACTCGGCACGACGTTCGCGCATCGGTGCGAGCGTTTCTTCCAAGATGCTGATAAGCAATTTCTTTACTGTGCCATCTCCCAATCCTCCACGAGTGTAGTGTTCTTTCATCTCATCGAAATTAGCATATTGAGGGGCATACTTGGCAAAATGCTCGGGCTTAGAGAATGCATCAAGATAAATGAATGGGCAGTTTCCTTCGAGGTGTCCGGGGTCGTCGATATTAAGATGTAGTGGGTCGGTGTACATGCTTTTGACCTTCTTAGCAACTTCTTTGGGAGTATCTGAAAGGTAGATGCAATTGCCGAGAGATTTAGACATTTTGGCTTTACCATCAGTACCCGGCAAACGCATACAAGC
>JAFXHY010000035.1 GCA_017536215.1 Muribaculaceae bacterium
AATATTATAACCTAAAAATCAAATAGTATTATTTCTTGTAACAACTCCTAAATATAATGCGATGAAAGAGTCGGCCATTTAGAGTGATCTAAGTGGCCGACGTTTTTTGTGTGAATCTAAAATGTGTTTATCGGAAAGTTGGCGGTTGCTTATTTAAGTTTAAAATGAAGAGTTCCACCATTGATAATATCTTCATGAGTAATTGTTGTCCCATTGATAGGCATGCCGTTGAGAGTGACACTTTCAATGAGGATTGCATCGGCCGACGGGCGGTCGGCTGTAATGACAAATTGTCGTCCGGAGGGCATATTGTAAGTGATATGGTCGAATAGGGGAGATGTTATTTCGTATTCCGGAAGCCCGGGGCAAATAGGGTGGAACCCTGACGCCGCAAGAATGTACCATGCCGACATCTGTCCTACATCTTCGTTTCCGCAAAGACCATCTACAGCGTTGCGATATGCTTTGCGACAGATATGATTGGTCCAATGTTGCGTTAACTCCGGCTTGCCGAGGCGGTTGAATAGGAATGGGACATGGTGTACCGGTTCGTTGGCATGATTGTAGAACTCATTCCACCAGAATTCAACGGGAGTCTGTTCAAACATTGATTGTAAATCCGCGAGAGCCACTTCGCGTCCACCCATCAAGTCGACCATGCCATCGACATCGTGAGGCACAAACCAACCTTGCTGATAGGGATTACATTCAATACATCCGTACCACTCCTGCATTCTCCCTTTTTCAGGCCAATCAGCCCAAGAACCATCGGCATTGCGAGGGCGGAACCAGCGCTTTTCGCTGTCAAAAATTTTGCGATATGCTTGGCTACGTTCAAGATACTCTTTCTCCGCAGCGTTATCTCCCATGAGCCGAGCAATTTGAGCTACGCACCAATCAAAGTAGGCATATTCCAATGTTTCTGAAATTGAGTTGGGGGAATATCCTTGAGGGTAATGCCCGATAGTGTCGGCTGTGCGTCGACATTGTTCATAGGCTTTTTTAAGGTCAAAGCCATTTATGCCTTTTGTTGCAGCATCGGCAATCACTGAGATTGCCGGATTTCCAATCATGCAACCGGAGTAGGCGTTGAGTAGCTCCCAACGGTCATAATATCCTGTGCCATTCTCTTCTGCCAAGTCAATGAAAGAGTTTATTATGTCGTTGACAACTTCGGGATTTATAATAGTTTGCAATGGGAATTGACTGCGGAATACATCCCATCCGCTGAACACTGTGCGACGAGTATAGCGGTCGGTGATGTGAGGTTTTCCATCTCCACCGGGGAATTCACCGGTTACATCAGTGAAGCAACGCGGGTCAATCATTGTGTGATATAGAGATGTGTAGAAAATAGTGAGGTCCTCAGTTGATTTACTTTCGACGGTGATTTTTTCAAGAGCATTGTCCCAAAGGGTAATCGCCTGTTGATGATAATAATCGAAATCGGAGTTATCGGCAAGTTCGGCTTTGAAGTTCGCCTCCGCGCCCTCCATGCTGACAAATGAAATAGCGGTGCGAAGGGTTACATTGTCCCCATTGTTGGTTGGGAACTCTGTGAAAAAACCAAGGTGGTTGCCTTCGTAGGCTTTAATGTTGCGAACTATTTCTGCATTTGAGGTGCGCTGTCGAAATTCTTCGGAATTTACTGATTCAAGTTTGCGATTGGCTCCCGGAGGAACAATTGCGGTCCACACGCCATAGTCGGTCATGGGACGTGAAAAGACAGAGTAAAAATATACGGTGTAGTTGGCGTTGCCATTTCCATTGCCCCAACCTCCACCATCGGGGTTGCAAAGCATCCACCCTCTAATGGTCGAATCGTTAAGGACTTCAATTCGTTGACGAGTAGACGAGCCTCCAACACGTCGCGCCAAATCGATTTGCACGCGGGCAGTGTCGGCTTCGGGGTATGTGAAACGCATTACTCCGCCATGAGGAGTGGCTGTGACTTCGGCATGTATATCGTAATCGGATAGCCTAACACCATAATATCCGGCTTTGGCAATTTCTGATTTTTTGTCGTAGCGTGAGCGATAGCCGGCATCGGGATTATCAAGTTCGCCTCGCCAAGTGTGAAGCTGCCCGACGGTGGGCATTACTAAAAAATTACCCATGTCGCCATACCAACCTATCCCACTGAGTTGTGTTAAGGCAAAACCTTCTATTGAAGTATGCTCATAGGAGTAGCCCGGGCCATTATCCCCTCCGGTAATAGTGTTAGGGCTGACTTGGGTCATTCCCCATGGAGTTGTCGCTCCGGGAAATGTTTTGCCAAGACCATGTTCGGCATGAGCAATAGTGGTATTTGTTGAAGCTCCGATGATGGGGTTTACATAGTCGGAGAGATGAGTTTCGGCATAAGAGAAGATAGAAGTCGACAGCCATAGCGTGGCTGCGATAACGATGTTTTTTTTCATGCGATGAGAAAATAATTAGGTTTGTCATACAAATGTAGGT
>JAFXHY010000003.1 GCA_017536215.1 Muribaculaceae bacterium
CGATAAGACATGGCAATACTCAATGAGTACCATGACCCCCACCCCCTATGGCGACCCATACAACAGCATCACCAACCCCGATAAGCAGATGGCCCATATAGCATTGGGCGACTATGGGCCTTTAGGCTATAAATACACAACAGCTGAATTCTTAGAAATATACAAGTAGAAGCGAATAAAGTCGAAATACGATACTTCGTATTTTTAACGTGAGTTCGATATAAGAAATATTCTATTTACAAAAAACACAGCCACTTAGTTGATACCAAGTGGCTGTGTTTTATTATATTATCGGGGCTTAAAAACACCCGATTGCTATACCGGTGGAAATAGTTTGGAATTCAGGAGAGCCACTACCCGATTTGAAAAGATTGTAGGGAGTATATTTGAAATATAAATTTATCGAGGGGGCGACTTGCACGCTAAGCATCATGTCAATGCTGAATTTTTGATGCCCTATATGATCATAGTTCTCTTTAACTTTTGTACCATCGGCCAATTCATATTTAGTCAACATAGATGCATGAGAATTCCAGTTGAATATTGCCGACAGTTTAAATCCTAGATTTGATTTGCCAATAGCCTTCACCGGAGAGGTATAGGCATATGACACGGGAAATGCGAGAGAGAATACTTTGATGCGCGAAAAGCAGCCGTCGGTTGCATCAGGATAGTTGGTGATGACAACCGAGCCATCGTCGGCCATTGCAAAGCGATTTTCCCCTGTCATTCGATAGTTGCGCCAGTTAACGCTCATTCCTATCTGCACACTATTGCGCTTAGCCACCCCAAATTTATATCTATAAAAGATTAAGTCATCAAGGCCTATTTCGAAGGATTTACCCATTTGAGTGTCCATAAAATCGGGAGCACCGACCGCGCCTGTAAAACCGAAATGAACGCCACCCAAAAGGCCTACGACATTATCAAAATGCTTGGATAAGAGCGAAAACGGCATAGTGAATTTTTGTTGCGACTTAATAACTGCATTGGCTTCGTAGGGAATTACGTAGCTATTTTGAAATTGGTCGTCACTATCCAATCCTTTTATACCGACTCGAATACCTTCCGGGCTTTCGGTTATCACTACATGGTTGACATTTTTAACGCTCAGCATAGTATCAACCGGTTCAACATTATTATTAATCTCATTAGCGGTAGCTACGGTTGTAGCTACGACGGCAAGCGATAATGTTAATATGTATTTTTTCATAATCCACTTATTAGAAACCAAGATTTAAACCAAATGAAACAACCTCAAACTGCGGACCGTTGCCACGACTAAAAAGGGATAACGGCGAATAGCGACAATATAGGCTAAAATTATCCCACCCAAGTCCGCCATAGATATCGTAGGTCAATATGCGTTGCTGAAGCCCTTTGAACGATGTGTCATAGGAGCGGTTGTCGATTGAATACTTATTTGAGGCCGTTGTGTAGGTATTGAATTTCATCACTACGCCAGCCGACAAGCTGAAACCGCGATACAGATTTTGTGTTATTGTGAATGGCATTTGAAATCCAAAATTATAAAGACGTACATGAGAGTCGCGAGCCCCTTCAGGCAACCCGATAACCACCAACGACTTCCCTACGTTGTCAAACATCGACTTGTTGTGAAGTGTGAACTTCTGAGCAAAGACACCCACGCCAAAAGAAAAGAAAGGACCTTTATTCCAAGGGGTATACTTAATTCCGACTACCTTACCGATACCAAGGTCGATAGAAGGGTCAAAACCGGCTGGCGCATCGATTGGCATACATATACCAATCTGTGTGTTTCCGAGCCAAACAACTTCACTTTTTTTGCGTTCAACTTCTCGAAGGAATGGTAAAGACAGTCCCCATTCGTCATCACCCTTAGGGACTTCCGCCACCGTGTCAACACGTTGCGAAGTGTAGGAATAATAGAATTCATCATCTTCGCCTTGCCCCATGATAGTGATAGTATTCATATTGGCCGAGCGAGTCACCAACACGCTGTGAGCATCTTTAACAATAGCGAGGGTGTCGGCCGGGAGTATTTCAGCTCGAGCCGAAAACATAGCCGATGCGATATTCACAATTGCTAAGATTGCTGTAAGTTTTGTTTTCATATTATAATAATTGGAAATTTTTCTGATTGTCTAATAAAGAGCGAGAATACTTATTTCAACATCGACTTAATTTTATCCGGAGAGGCAAAACCTTCAAGGTATATAATAATAATCTTATTACCCTTAGCTCTATTTTGATTAAGATAAAATAGATAGCATTGCTTTGCTCCGCGACATTGCAATTGATAAAATCCATAGTACAATCCACCATCTCGATAAGAGACTTCGCGGTCAATAGCTTTAGCCCCATCTCGGGTCACCAATGGCTCGATTTTAGCTGCCTCCTCGGGCATATCCGTTAGAGTCAAAGACCTATAAAGAGTTAGTGAATACGGGCTTAACTTATCGCCTGAAATTTGCGTTTCGCTTGCCCGCGATTCATCATGATACCTACCATCAAATATCTTCGCAATATTCAGTTGGTCTTGGGCAATCGAAATTGAAGCTCCAATTACCCAAAGCATCAATAGAGAGATGATTCTTTTCATTATTATCGTATTTTAATTATTTCATTATTGACGAGATAGTTGTAAAGTCGTTTACAACTGACTCGTACACTGAATTTTGAGCTTCAGCCATAAGTCCTAATTCACTCTTAATCAACGCATCAATTTCGGCGGAAGTTTCCGGATAGTTGATTGTCATCGCCGCCGCCACCACAGAATTATGATGCCCATCAAGAGTGTTTTCTATTGAATTCAGCTGCGCAATGGAGTCATGCAAATCCCCTGCGGAAGCCACCGACAACATATCTTGATGATTTCTCTGACCAATATTCATCAAGGAAACAACCGCCACGATAATGATAGCAACAGAAGCCACCGCAGAAATTACGGCCCAATTAGCGCCACCAAATCTACGTTTGGGACTACTTGCAGTATTAAGCTGTTGAGTATCGGAAATTTTACGGCAAACAGCAAACACACCCATCACGGCACGAGCAGCCTCAACAGCGGGGTCGTCACAATCGGTTTCAACTAATAGTCTACGAAGATAGCGTTCCTCCTCGAGGGAAGTTTCCGCCTCAAAATAACGATCAATAAGTTGCAACATAACTTCTCGATTGCAGGTATTTTTAATTGTTTCCATATCAGTGTTTTCCTTTGAGATAGATTTGACGTATCGTTTTTCGGGAGCGCGAAAGAATCACACGCACATTAGCCTCAGAAATGCCCATTTCTTGTGCAATTTCATCCATTTCCCACCCATCGCGGTCGCGAAGGTAGAGAATTCTGCGGTCACGTTCCGACAATTGGCTATTTATAAGAGCCGAGATTTCGCCATAAAGCTCTCTTTTCTCTTGTTCATCGTCCGAGCTATCATCGATAATAGTTGCCACATATGATGTCTCATCGATATCGTCATGACGGCGCACTGCATTTCGGCGAAGGGTATCTAAGCATATATTGCGCACAGTAGTAACCGCTACACCTTCTACAACATTAGAAGAATCAAAGTCGGAGCGTCGATTCCACAGTCGCATAAACGCCTCCTGTAGAGCATCATCTACAGAATCGTCGTTTACAATGCGTTGGGCGGTCAATCGCAGACGTCCTTTGATACGCATAAATACCGATGTCAGAAGTTCATCTTTCATTGCTTTCACTCAAAAGACGCACATCTAAACGGATTGTTACAAATATGATTGAAAAAAATTTAAGGGTGAGGCTCAAGAGGCTTTGCGACGATGATGAAGGTAGGTGTGCAAACAGCCTACAAATATTGCACCCCCAATTATATTACCGATTGTTGCCGGTAAAATATTATTGGTCAGACAGGTGTCTATGCTTATCGGTGCTCCTTCCATCATTGCAAGTGGCAAATAGAACATATTGGCAATGGAGTGCTCATAGCCAAGTGCGACGAAAGCCATTACCGGCAACCAACAACCAAGAGCCTTCTCGACGAAGGAATGACCTGAAAGGGCAAGCCACACGCCTAAACACACAAACCAATTGGCTCCTATACCTTTTACAAGCACAACAGGCCACGTCATAGATGTTTTAGCTACACCAATATTTACAGCGGCACTATGATATGGCTCTCCGGCTGTAAGACCTACGAAATGTACAAAGAGCCAAGTGAACGCAACAGCGCCTATCATATTCCCTATATAGACTATCGACCAGTTTCTTACAACAGCCGAAAGTGGGAAATCTCGCTTCATATAGCCGGGCATCAACATTGCATTGTTCCCGGTAAAAAGCTCCGTTCCAAGCACTACAACAAGGATAAGCCCTATCGGGAACATCATACCGCTCAATAGACGTTGCAATGAGGGATTTCCGGCTGTGATTTCAGGAAAACCAAAGCCAACAATCAACGACAATGTACCTCCGATAGCGATAAAAGCCCCGGCAAGCATTGCCGAAACAAGTATCGACACCGGTTGATGCATCGTACGCGCCACTTTGGCATTTCCTGCTGCTACTGCGGCATCTGTAATCTCAATAGGAGTTTTTATCTGCATGCTTCGAAATATTATAGTTAAATATTATTCTGTTATTTAGTATTGACAAAAATTGTATCGACCGAAAGAGCCACGTCATAGGGAGTTGCCGACGTGCGCGGGCGCTTCGACCCTACATAGTAGAAAGATTGCTGTTTATCCCACGACGGGAAATCAACCTTGCGAGTTTCTCCGACCGGTATTTCAACTACAACACGTCGATGTGCTTGATGAAATTGACGCCCTTTACTATCAAGATATTGCGCGGTGATGGCTACTGCTATAATTCCGTGTCGGGTATTGTTGGTAACAAAAACCGTTTCACGATGACTGCGCAACGGCTTGTCGTAGCCATAAAGTAGCACTTCTGCACTATCGGGGATTACAAATGAATCCACTGCTTCGACACTCGCCCCCATTGTTGCTGAGCGCCCGTTGATGTTGCTACGCGTTGTGCGCTGCTTCCGAGCCTGCACATCAAGTGTAGCTATTGCTACGCACGCTATCAATGCTATGACGGTCAGTATTCTCATAAATATCTTGGAGCCAAAGGGTTTGATAAATCAGGAGGGAAAATTTTAATTGCGCCATCAAGATTGTCGGGGCGATTATTCACGTGCCTCACACTATTACGAAACATATAAGGCAAAAGTCGCCAGAGGTTGAACTTCAATTTGTCGATTACAGGTACAATAATCAATCTTCCTTCTTCCGATAACGAGATTGTGAAACGCTTAGGAGAGGACATCTTCTCAAGGGTACCTTTGGTAAATATTCGTGCATCAAAATGATTTAATCGACCGGCTTCAGTGCAAGCACCCATTACAGTTCCAGGAATAACGTTTTGGTCGGGGCTGTCAACAACAATTAATTTGTAAAATATAGTTTCCGGGGCGGCAATTATAGCAAATATGCCTTCACTTCCCGAAATTCGCCACACCCCCTCAATTGGAGCTAATCGAGAGCCGGAGAAATAAGCATCGGCATTTGTGACGTTGATAGAATCTCTTTCTTGCGCTATCGATGCCAGATAGCGCTGAAGTTCATCAGGCTCGGCATGCAACGACTTGGCGGCCATGACACCAATCAATAAAACTATGAAAAGTTTAAGATATCTGCACATGCCGATAGGGTTGTATTATAGACGACCTAAAGTGTAGGAAAATCCGAAACTCAGCACCTCACGCAATTGCCATTTATGCCATTTGGTATCGTCGCGTCGTCCTGTTGTAGAATCGTAGCGCAAGTGGGCATAAATCTGAGTCGACAAGAATCGGTTTATTGAGAAGGATAATGTACCTTCCAAGTCGCCCTGCACGTACTTATAGTTGGTGAAGGCGGTCAGACGCGATGAAAAGTTAATGTTATGAGCAATTTTCCATTCCAATCGACAGTCGATGTTGCTACCATATTGACTTTCTGTAGTGTGTCCTTCCTTAATACCGAATCGCGTTTCGTCAATTCTTTCGTTGGTACATATTTTCAAGTTGTAGGACAATGGAGCCAACGAAGCATTAGCCTTAAATTTGCCGGAAGGTGTTGTGTAGTCGTAGGTTAAACCGACACCGACGTTGAGCTCTCCCGGTGATAAAAATGAGGCTGAGAGGTTATTAGTGTTTTTATAATAGTTATTGAGCAACTGCGTTTTAAATTGCAATGTCATTGAGTAGTACCAACGATTTGCAGCTTTGATACCGAATTTAAAATTAATCTGGAAAATATCCTCAGAAATGCTATAATTGCGGAGTGAGTCGTCGGGCGCGCTGTTCAGACCCAATTTATATTGAATTGTATTCTCAAACAACAATTTGGGATGGAACCTTTGATTAAGCCTGATATTATAAAC
>JAFXHY010000036.1 GCA_017536215.1 Muribaculaceae bacterium
CCCTTTTTACTCCAATTTTGGCCTTTTTTGCTCTTTTTTTAGCACATAATCGGTAAAAAAATGCAAAAACATTTTGTCAAGTCAAAAATTGTTACTTCTTTTGTATGTGTGTTTTTCATAGTATTAGATTAAGATAAAGGTTTAAAGAAAAGAGCCGTTGTGAAACGGCTCTTTTTGTGTCTTTTTTTATCCGATATACCTACCGAGAAATGGTATCTTTCTCAACAAATAAGTCAGCGCAAACGAACTCGCAAACACCATAATAAACAGAAGTGGCGTAGAATCCATTATCTCCGGAATAAATCGCGGAAACAACACCGTTAGAAACAACGAATGGCTCAAATATATTCCAAATGAATAGCGCGATACCGTATTGACCACTTTATCGACTATTACACCAAGCGTCTTGACTCTGACCAAAAGAGAAAAATAGAATATAGAAAGAACTACACCGGGAGTCGCTGTCCATTCATGACTTATACTGCGCACATCTACCTGCTCAAACGAATCGCGCAACACAAATGGCAACACAACTCCGGCGACTATCATCATGGCATACATCACCACCAATCGAATTCGGCGCGCATGTCGACGTGCCTCCGACATCGTCAATCCATCTACCGGCTCTTGCACAACATACGACGGCAACAACGGCTGCCGATTACGATAATATGTCAGATAATATCCGATTATAGCATATGGCACTGCGTTGAGCATCAGTGTTAAAGGTGTATACCGCAAGTCGAAGCCCGCTATCGGTTGCAAATAAGGCAACACGCTACTCAACAACCACAATATCAACACATAGTGAAACTGCTTGCGCGTAGCTGTCGCAATCCAAGGCGACAATAAAGGCATTATTAGATACAACGATATCAGTGTTGGAATAAACCAACCCGGCCAAAAATTAAACGACAACCAACTCCACCTTATCTGCATTGCCAAAGTGTAATCATTTATCCATCCGTCTGAATAATAGCTAAGCGCATATATCAACGTCCAAATCACAAACGGGACAAACACTTTCACGGCTCTTCGGCGGATAAATTCACTCCACGAACCATTCACCGGCATTAACAACGCCCCGGATATCATAAAAAATAGCAATGCATCAGCATCGAGGACCAAGTCAAGTAGATACTTAAAATCTTCGCTCAAATCATCGCGCAAACTATGATGTAGCAATACCATTATAATAGCAACCGCTCGTATCAAATTAAGCGAAAAAAGCTGCTTATTAGCGCCGGAGTGTGTCGATGATATTCTTTTCATTGGGGTGAGTGTGATGAGGGTATTACACTATCATTATTATATTGTTTGCAACTCCTACATTATTTACTTCTATGATTTTTCATAATTGGCAAGACTGGCGCGTAGTGACGATGTTATCATCGCGCGCAATTCCGGCGGCCGCACAACAGTCACGCTTGAACCATGCGACAGAAGTTCTTGGACAAAATCTTCCGATAATTTCATGCGATAACTAAATAGTGAATATCCGTCCGACAATGTCTCTCGCTGCGAATGGTGTAACGGCAACGCTCGAAAATATTTCGCCTGACGCGCATCTACTCGTAGTATCACATCTTTCACTTCCCCTCGATTAAACACTATCCCAAAACTATCTTTTGAATAAGCCGCAGCATCAAAATATTCGGGAATACTATAATGTTCATCGACGACATGCATCGACACAATTCGATCAAGCGCATAAGTTTTTATCTTATCTTCCCCAACATTCAACCCCGTGACATACCATCTCTGACGGAATATCTTCAAAAAATAAGGATGAAAAGAAATTGCACGATGGGGCGTCTGTCGAGTATAAGGATGATAGTCCATCTCCACCACTCGGCTATCTTTTAGTGCTTTGACCATCGGGGGAAGATAATCTCGCGCCGAAGGGACCTCCTCCAGAAATATTTTATCCGCCACTTCGCGGGCATCACTCAACATATCCGTCATCGCTACCGAATTGAGCAACCAATCTGTCAATCCCTCAGCCGAAGTATCCTCATTTATTGAATACGTGTTGTCCGACGAATTAAAAACTATCGAGATATTGAAAAGCTCCTCTATTGCCGCACGATAATTATAAAATGTTCGGCGTGGCAAGGGCGCGCCATCGGAATTATCCGAACGCACCCATGCCTCATCAAGTTGCCTGCGCGTTATCGACCCGTATCGACGTATTGTATCTACGAGCCATATATAACGTGAGAGGAGATTTCGTGCCATTAGAATTTCACAAACTTAGGTATTAATGATTCCACCTTGACAGGCTCCGACAATGTCGGAAACTTCAACGTGACAGGCTTATCGGAGAAGATTATTGCAACCTTATTCTTTGATTCGGGGTCGCGCTTGGTTACTACAAGTATATCAGCGCCATTGTGTCCGCGCATTGTTGTAAATGCCGCATTGCCTCGCCACATCGCCGGATTCTCCGCGCGAAATTTCATTGACATAGCGACAAAGTCGCGCAACGATGCTTCTCCCGCATTGCGTGGCGACAAATGCCCTGTTGTGCGAGCGATATTGTCGGGTTGCGCTCCTACCGACTCAAGAGAGCGGTCTGCAAACTCATCGCCATAATATAAGGTTATCGGGCCTGAATATGCCGCCAAGATGCCATAGCGCAACTTCATTTTATCATAATACTGCGGGTCGGCGGGGTCGAAATGGTCGGCCAATCGATAGCCGTCATGGTTTGTCAAATAGAGATTCGGCATTACTTCATCATTAAGATAACCGCGTGCGGTGGGAGGTGATAACGTTGTGATTATATCGGCCCAACCATTTTCCAATCCTGCACCATCTACCTTTTGCATCGGGCCTGAGATTCTTTCTTTGCCATCAAAGTCAAAGGCGCTGATTAGACCGCCATCGCGATATACTCCGCGATTTATCACATCTGCATTACCCCAATCTTCTCCTACCATATAGCCTAACGTGCCCCATTTCTCTCCACGTGCTTTACGCTCTGCTACCAATTTTTCTACCGCGCCTCGCATTTCGATCCAATAATTATGACCTCCTTGCGTCGCTTGATATGCTTGGTCGAGACGCCATCCGTCAATACCATACTTATCTATATAATATGTAGCCACCTCGGTCATGTAGTCGAGAGAACCCGGATATGCGATATTTCCGGATCCACCCTGCTCCCCTCTATCGGAATAGACTACCTGTGTGTCGAGCATATGGCCCGAGGGCGATGGTGTTGTGACTCCTCCATGATGTCCAAATACACCATCAAGCATCACGTACAAGCCCAAACTATGCGCCTTATCTACCAACTCCTTAAAATCGGCTTCTGTCCCGAAATGAGGATCTATTTTGAAAAAATTATTGGTAAAATAACCTGTTGCCTGCAACTTTTCTCCTCCGGTTGCAGTTGAACTGTCAAATATCGGAGTCATCCATATTGCATTAACGCCCAACGACTTGATTGAATCAAGCGCATTAATGATTCCACGTAAATTACCATTTTTGCGAGCATCGTCCGGGCCCCACATTGCGTTATAGCCCGGTGCGCCGTCAGGAGAGTGCTGGTATGAGGCGACCATTATCTGATAAATCGTCAACGAGCGTGGATCCGGATTTTGGGCAAGCGCCTTACCAAAAAGAAATGCGAAAAGTGTAAGAATGATTGTTCTTGTTTTCATGATAATATAATCTTTTATGCCATTTGATTTACTTAATCTTATTTACTTTTACAAATATACGAATTAGTGAGCAAAAACATGAAACTTGTTTAAATGTTTTTACCGCGAACGAAAGTATATTGGAGATTTATCTCACATATACGAATAAGTGAGCAAAAACATGAAACTTGTTTAAATGTTTTTACCGCGAACGAAAGTATATTGGAGGTTTACCTCACATATAATTATTATAATCTTCTCCACAAACTCATCCCCCACTTTTCCCTATATTACATTTCTTTATTCCACTCTATGCTTATTGTTGTCATTTTGTTTAATATATTTGCTTATTTAAATCATCTTGCTTATCTTTGCACCACTTTATTTTGCATTTTGCAATCATTGATCAATTCTTAGCTTTATGGCCGTCATTATTCCTTCTAAATACAAACTTAAACTTCTCCCCGAAACTACGGAGATTGCTATCAAGGACATCAAAATGTTCTTCCAGGACCGGCTCTCGGAATCACTCAACCTCCGACGTGTCACTGCGCCTCTTTTCGTGCTATCAGGAACCGGTCTTAATGACGACCTTAATGGCACTGAAACGCCGGTCGGCTTCAACGTCAAAGCTATTGGCGGGCAACATGCCGAAGTGGTACATTCTCTCGCAAAATGGAAACGAGCAAAACTCGCCGACTACGACATCGCGCCCGGGTTTGGCCTTTACACCGACATGAACGCCATTCGTGCCGATGAAGACCTCGACAACCTTCACTCGCTTTACGTAGACCAATGGGACTGGGAACGCGCTATCGAAGCCCCCGAACGCAACCTCTCTTTCCTTAAAGATATTGTCAAAAAAATATACACTGCGTTGCTCGATACTGAGGAAATGATATATCACCGCTTCCCTCACATTACACCAACCCTACCGCGCGAAATTACTTTCGTTCATGCCGCTGAATTGCAACGCGAATACCCCAATCTCTCGCCTAAACAACGTGAATATGAAGCCACTAAGAAATATGGCGCCGTATTTATTATCGGCATAGGTGACACTCTCGCCGACGGGAAGCCTCACGACGGGCGCGCTCCCGACTACGACGATTGGTCCACCGACAATGGTGAAGGCTCTACCGGGCTAAATGGCGACATTATGCTATGGAACACTGTGCTCGACTGCCCATTCGAAATTTCTTCTATGGGTATTCGCGTCGACGCGAAAGCATTGCGTTGCCAACTCGAAAAAGCCGGCTGCCCGGAACGTGCCAACCTCAAATTCCACAAAGCGCTCCTCGAAGGGAAATATCCCCTTTCTATTGGTGGTGGGATAGGGCAAAGTCGCCTCTGTATGTTCCATTTGCAAAAAGCCCACATCGGTGAAGTTCAAGCTTCGATTTGGCCCGAAGAACAAATTGAGCAACTCGCCGCCGCCGGCATCCGACTTATTTAATTCTCACATTAGACAGATACAACAAAAGGGAGCCTCTTAGCTCCCTTTTGCTATTTTTCGACTCTGTTTATACGGACTAATTATTTTTCTATTTTCAACACCGGACGAACGGCAAATCCAATCATACGGTAATTACAATCAACATAACGTCCGCGCTGAGCAATACTCAATTCATACGACCTAAATTCGTCATCATACACCGTTGAGCTCCTGTAGTGTCCAAATTTTTCTGCACTTACAATTGTCGTTGCATCTTTAAATCCTGTGACCGGCAAAAATATCATATTACCATTCGACCCTGTGAACAGACAGCCATCTACTCCATTCTGCGTTGTCCATGTCGGGCTACAATTTCTTACCAACTCTTCGAGCTCTGCTTTGGTTGGCATTCGCCACTCGCCACCCCATATGTTATGCGCGGCATCATATTCCTTTGACAAATTTCCTGTAGAATCTAATATTCCTGCTTCCATCAATTCCGACGGAGTCTTATCATAAGTACAGCAGTTGTCTCTTACACATTCTCTTTTTGCCATAGTATCACCCCATGCAAAATAATCACCCGTTTCCTCTGCTGCTGCAGCACCGATATTGCAAGTTGCCCATTTTGTGCCACTCGGCAAGCCTAAATCCACCCATTCATGACCTGCCTCCATTCCTTGCGTAGGACCGCCACTTCCACCACACGACGACAATGCCATCATCGACAACATCAGTAACCCTACGTGCTTACTAATCTTTCCTAATTTCATTTTTGCCTGATTTTTTTGTTCTTCTTTTGTTAATTTTTCTACTACAAAAGTAATAAACTTTTCCTTAAATGGCTCTCTAAACTACGATTTAATTACAAACATCTCTCTTAATTCGCTACCGGCTTGCATTTCTCCTCTCAACACCACCTCTACATCCGAGCCTCGACAACCTCCCATCTGCATAACCAACGGCATATCTACATCTCCCACTGTCGACATTTCTCCTGCATAGCCCGAATTTTCTATTCCGGGCATTCCTACGGCAACACTCAGTGTCCCGACAACCTTCGCACCTCGCATATCAACCCCAACCTGCTGCAACTTCCGTCCACAATGCAACCGGTCCAATCCCGATATTTCAAATTTCAACCTATATCCTATCGTTGACATACTCTCCTCTCCAAGTGCCGTATCTCTAATCCCCATATCACTTTCAATCAACAACCCCTCTCCGCTATCTTGAAATCCGGCGACAGTCATCCCATCCACTTGGCGCCAACCTCCATCTAATCCACCTTTCACTCGCGTCAACCCTGATGCCTCAGCTATCCACAACTCCTTATTACATATATCCCAACCTAATTTATCTTCGCTAATCCCCTCTTCAAGCGTCGATACATTCCCGCGACTCAACCCTATCAAATCTCCCGAGGCAACACACACTACCGGATATCGGTCATCGTCGGTCTCGGCAACTCCTCCTTTGCTCATCACGCCCCGACGATCTATCCTATTACACATCAACGACTTCCCCTCCGATGCAACACTCATCAAATATATTCCTCCTTCCGTCATGACATACACGCGATGCCGCCCAAATTCCCACGCACTGCCTCGCCTGTCAACCCCTAACACTTTCACCACTCTTCCCGTTCCTACTTTCTCTCCCACTCGACTCTCCATCGGATTTCCTACCGACGACACCACTACCAACGAGGCATATTGCTCATCTTCTTTTTCATCTATCGCATATGAAAAACTATCTTCAACCGCGGACAAATCTATTTCCCTTCC
Organism: Muribaculaceae bacterium; assembly: GCA_017536215.1. GTDB lineage: Bacteria > Bacteroidota > Bacteroidia > Bacteroidales > Muribaculaceae > JAGBWK01. Next base: position 6,870 of record JAFXHY010000036.1, read on the forward strand.
ATCTTCATTGAAATAATACGCTCCGGTTCGGCTCTCATTTGGCTGCAACGAAAACTCTCCTCTATATACTATTCCGTCCCGTTCAAGCGTTATCCGCATCTTCACCGCATCAGCACGCGGATAACTCAAAATCGGCGACAGCTTCAACGGCGCATTTTCTGTTCCCCAACTCGTAGCAACCCTTCTTTTACCGGTTGACAACTCTGTTTCTACTACACTGCGCCATGAATGTATCTCCCCCGATTCACTGACTGTCGTCGAAAATGAGTCTATCCCATATCCTTGAAATCCTTTAACCCTGACTCCGCCCCACACTATATATTCCCCGACTACGCATCCACTTTCTGCCACAAACCTATTGGGCAACATACATTTACACGCCATCTCCGGCTCTACCTTTACACTCCGGCGCAACATCTCTTCTACAGCCGCAATCTCTGCGTCCACACCATTCACTCCGCTTCGTGCCACATTTACATTCAACGATATCTCACTCCCCGACGCAAATGGATTATTCACAACCAACGACTCCCGAAATGCTATATCCCCCTTCAACGCTAATCGACTCAACCGACGCGCCACATCTTCACGCGACGACACCATTGTCACCGAAGCTCCCGGCAAAAAACATCGTAATGCAACTCCATTTGTCCCAGATTGTTCCAACATATTGGCAGCAACCACATTCCCTACAACCGGATGAACCGGCAACGATGTTTCCACAACCAATCGCTTTACCTTCCCGGCTGAGACTTCACTTGCCGACCTCCCACATAAACGCAACTTATACACTTCCGCCGACAATCGCAACTCACCACGTCGGCTATTATTATCCACCAAGTCACATCTCAATTCTTCTACACACTGCACTCCCGACGATGCCCCTACTTGCACTATTGGCGACCGATACAACACCTCTCCGGCATCCCCCTCCAATCGATATCGTGCAAGTACCGGTTGCAACTCCATCCCTCCGCGATTGGCCTTATCTACAAGCTCTTTATAGCTGCGCAACAAATCCTGCCTCAATCGCTCCGCATCTGAATCGACCAATCGCCTCGACCGTGTATCATAAAGCCCCTTCAATTCTCGCGTCTCAGCGACGACACTCAGCTGCATGACATCGCCTGCCTCAAAATGCAGCACCGGATAAGCGCCTTCCTCCTCTACCACCCATTTTCCCTCTCGTTTCATCAAATTGTACCTACCGGCGTCGGTCATAACAATCCCCTTATCTTCACCTGTCATCACTACTTCCAACACATTTCCGGCCACCCCTCCTACATCATATCCCGATTCTTCTCCCGTCAGTTTTACCGCACGCAATCTATTCCCGGTTTTCACTATCCCAATTCTACCTCCTGCACTATCTCTAATCACAACACTCGGCAACCCCGACAACTTCTCATTTTTCATCACACTACCCACCGCTTCAAGATTGCGACCATCCTTCGAGCGACGCAAATTACTACACTCCACTACTCTCATTCCGGAAGCCACTCCCTCTCCTTTCATTGGCAACGGAAAAATTATTTCATCTACTCTATTCATCATCCTTAAATTCCCTTTTTTATTCCTTTTCCCCATCTCTTGCTTTTTTCTCACAAAATTACCCCCTTTATTCACGAAAAATGCGCGAAATTCATACTCACCTCTAATTTTTTTTGTAACTTTGTACTTATATTGAACTAAGTGTGGACATTTCTCATCATCCACTCCTATAATATTCTGTAAATAAATTAAATATCCTGATATGAAAGATTTCAAACGCACCCTTATCACTACCGCTCTCCCATATGCTAATGGTCCCGTTCACATCGGACACCTTGCCGGTGTTTACGTCCCGGCCGACATCTATGCGCGCTTCTTGCGACTTCAAGGTCGTGAAGTGTTGATGATTGGCGGTAGCGACGAACATGGTGTGCCTATCACTATTAAAGCTAAAGCGGAAGGTCTTACTCCTCAGGATATCGTCGACCGATACCACTCCATTATTAAAGATTCTTTCGAAGGGCTCGGTATCTCTTTCGACATTTACTCTCGAACTTCTTCCGATATTCATCACAAAACTGCATCGGAATTTTTCCGTCGTCTCTACGACAACAACCAATTCATCGAAAAAACTTCAATGCAACTATTCGACGAGAAAGCCAACCAATTCCTCGCCGATAGATACGTTACCGGAGAGTGTCCTCATTGCCACGCTGAAGGCGCATACGGCGACCAATGCGAAAAATGCGGAACTTCCCTCAACGCTACCGACCTTATTAACCCAAAAAGCGCGATTACTGGAAACACTCCCGTTTTGCGCGAAACGAAACACTGGTATCTTCCTCTCGACCGCTGGCAAGCCAACCTCGAAGACTGGATTTTAAAAGGACACCAAGAATGGAAAACCAACGTCTATGGCCAATGCAAATCTTGGCTCGACCTCGGCCTGCAACCTCGTGCTGTCAGCCGTGACCTCGATTGGGGTGTACCCGTGCCGGTTGAAGGTGCCGACGGCAAAGTTCTATATGTGTGGTTTGATGCTCCTATCGGCTATATCTCTAACACTATCGAACTCCTGCCCGACTCTTGGCAAAAATGGTGGAAGGACGACGACACCCGCATCATCAACTTCATCGGAAAAGACAACATCGTGTTCCACTGCATCGTATTCCCCGCTATGTTGATGGCCTACGGCGACAACTTCCAACTACCCGACAATGTTCCCGCCAACGAGTTCCTTAACCTTGAAGGTGATAAAATTTCTACTTCTCGAAATTGGGCTATTTGGCTTCACGAATACTTGAAAGATTTCCCCGGCAAGCAAGATGTACTTCGTTACGTACTCACTGCCAACGCTCCCGAAACTAAAGATAACGACTTCACTTGGCGAGACTTCCAAACTCGCAACAACTCTGAGTTAGTTGCAATCCTTGGAAACTTCGTCAACCGTGCAATGGTGTTGACTTTCAAATATTTCAATGGCGTTGTTCCTCAAGCCGGAGAACTCACCGAGGTAGAGAAAACCGCATTCGATGAAATCAACAATTCTATCGAAGTGCTCACTAATGCACTCGAAACTTTCCACTTCCGCGAAGCTCTAAAAGAAGCGTTGAACATCGCTCGTATCGGCAACCGCTACTTGCAAGAAACCGAGCCTTGGAAACTCGCGAAAACCGACTTGGAGCGCGTGGCCACAATCCTTAACGTCTCGCTCCAAATTTGCGCAAACATTGTAATCGCTTTCGAGCCTTTCCTTCCATTCATGAGCAAAAGACTCCGCGACATGCTATCTCTCAACGAAATAGCTTGGGCAACACTCGGCAAATCCGACATTATCGCTGCCGGAACTCAACTCAACGAGCCCCAACTACTCTTCGAAAAAATCGAGGACGAAACTATACAAGCTCAACTCGACCGACTTGCTACAATAAAAGAGCAAAACAAACTCAAAGCTTGGCAACCGGAGCCTCAAGCTGCGCCCGTCGACTTCGACACTTTCCTAAAACTCGACATTCGCGTCGGGAAAGTACTTGAATGTCAAGCCGTGCCTAAAGCCGACAAGCTACTCAAATTCCTAATCGATGATGGAATGGGTGGACGCACTATCGTTTCCGGTATCGCGAAATTCTACAAACCCGAAGACCTCGTGGGACGTCAAGTGTGCTTCATCGCCAACTTCCCTCCGCGAAAACTCAAAGGCATTGAATCGCAAGGCATGATTTTATCGGCTGAAAACCCCGACGGTTCTCTAACCGTTATCACGCCCGAAGGGCCTCTAACCCCCGGGGCTAAAGTTTGCTAACGCAACTTTTTTCGAGATATTATTACAAATTTGTATTTTGATGTAACCATGAAGCCACGCATTTTAATCCTATACACCGGAGGCACAATCGGTATGATTGAAGACGCCGCGACTAAGTCATTGCGTCCTTTCAATTTCAATCACCTGATTGACAACGTACCTAAAATTAAAATGCTCGACTTCGTCATTGAGCACATTCAATTCGACCCTCCTATCGACTCTTCTGATATGAAGCCCTCCAACTGGGCCGACATCGCAACGCAGATTGAGAAGCACTATAATGAGTTCAACGGATTCGTAGTGCTACACGGCACCGACACCATGGCCTACACCGCCTCCGCCCTCTCTTTCATGCTTCAAAATCTCGATAAACCCGTAATTATTACCGGTTCGCAACTTCCAATCGGTGAAGTGCGTACCGATGGCGAAGAAAATCTTATCACCGCCTTGCAAATCGCGGCAGCTATCGACCCTGTCGACAATGGTCCTATGATTCGTGAAGTTGCTATCCTTTTCGAAAACTATCTTTGGAGGGGAAACCGTGCCACTAAGAAAAGTGCCGACAACTTCAACGCATTCAAAAGCTACAACTACCCACCATTGGCTCAAATCGGTCTTGGCATAAACTTCAATCACGACGTCTTGCGTCGCCCAAAAAACAATCGACCTCTCGAAGTTCACACAGCGATGGACACCTCGGTGATGTTTATCGACCTTTTTCCGGGTCTTTCCGATGCTTCATTGAGATATCAACTCGCCAATCCCGGGATTAAAGCTATCGTTCTCCGCACCTACGGAGCCGGAAATGCGCCTACTACTCAATGGTTCTATGATTCAATACGTGCAGCTGTCGACCGAGGCAAAATCATTGTAAACGTCACCCAATGCATAGCCGGGGGAGTTCACAGCCGTCGTTACTATGCCGGCAACCGACTCCTCGAAGCAGGAGCTATTTCCGGTCATGATATTACTTCAGAAGCCGCTATAACAAAACTCATGCACCTCCTCGCTAAATCCTACGATCAAGCTACTGTTGTGCGTGAAATGGCGTCTCCTATATGTGGAGAAATGACTCCGCAATAAAACCTTTTATACCTATTTCCCGTTAAATATTTACTCCCTCTTTTTTAACTCTATCACTCAGTTACTATCATGAAACATAGCGGATTTACTATCATCAATCTGATAATCATAGGCGTTGGCATACTTTTCATTGCTGCTTGTCGGCGCCCCGACTTCATTAACTCGCTCGTTTTTTTCACCGGTATCGCTTTTATCGTTCCCGGTGTAGTAAGCACTTTCTCCCTCTTTCTCTCCAAGAAAAAAAGAAGCAGTGAAAAAGACCATGACAATGCCAAATCTGACCAACGGCAACAATCTGCATGGTCTCGATTTGTCAACTGGACGGTTTCTATCTCGGCAATTATCCTCGGGGCTATGATGTGCTTCATTCCGGAAACTTTCCGCACTCCACTAATTTATATTTTCGCCACTTTCTTCCTATTGGGAGGTCTATACCACATTTTCATGCTTTTGCGTGGTCTTCGTCCCGTTACTTTCGACCGTTGGCTCTACATTTTGCCCACAATAATTGTCGCTATTGCCTGCGCGCTCTTCTTTATACCGGGACTGCGCAACAACGACAACCAATCTACTGTAGCTCTACTTTCTGGTATCGCAATGATTCTTTTTGCCATCACTTCGCTATTTGAGGGAATTGGCATCAGAGCTTACAATCATCGAGCTGCTCAAATCAACGACAACAACTCCGACACTCCTGCCGACAGGCAACTCAACAGCTAATATCTGTGCAACTAATCTATTCATCACTCTATCTGATTATTGCGCTATTTATATATTAGGTTTCCCCAAAAAATTATAACTTTGTGGGAAACCTAACATTTTTATCATGAAACTGAAATTATTTATTCTTTTAAGCGCAATAACTCCCCTCGCATCAATCGCCCAAGTCTACAACAACCCTACTGCCACTCCGCAACAACGTGCCGAAAGCATTGTGGCGGAAATGACTCTTGAAGAAAAAGCGGCTCTGATGCAAAACTATTCTCCCGCCATTCCTCGATTGGGCATTAAACAATATAACTGGTGGAACGAAGCTCTCCACGGCGTCGGGCGCGCAGGACTCGCCACCGTTTTCCCTCAACCTATCGGAATGGCTGCTTCTTTCAACGACCGACTCATTTTCGATGTATTCACTGCAACATCCGATGAAGCGCGAGCGAAAAACAACATTTGGAAAAAATCAGGCCCTCTTAAAATATACCAAGGCCTGACGTTCTGGACGCCAAACATTAATATTTATCGCGACCCGCGCTGGGGGCGTGGACACGAAACCTACGGCGAAGACCCCTACCTGACTTCTCGTTTGGGGCTGAGCGTAGTGCGCGGACTGCAAGGCGACGCTTTTGAAGGTGGCAACTTCCGTGGCGAAAACGCTCTAAACCACTTCAAACTATTAGCTTGCGCCAAACACTATGCCGTGCACAGCGGTCCCGAATGGTGCCGACACTCTTTCAACGCTAAGGACATATCACCTCGCGACCTTTGGGAAACATATCTCCCCGCCTTCAAAGCACTCGTCGTGGACGGCGACGTCAAGCAAGTGATGTGCGCCTACAATCGCTACGAAGATGAGCCATGCTGCGGTAGCAATCAATTATTGCAAACTATCCTGCGCGATGAATGGAAATTTGACGGCGTTGTCGTTTCCGACTGTGGCGCGATTGGCGACTTCTTCAACAATGGCACCCATGAAACAGAACCCGACGCTCAGCATGCTGCAACTACCGCTGTTCGTGCCGGAACCGACCTCGAATGTGGCAATGTCTACAATGCGCTTATCGAGGCCGTAAAAAATGGGATTGTCAACAAAGATGAAATCGACAAATCGGTCACTCGTGTAATGAAAATGCGCTACCAACTTGGCGAGCTCGACGACGATGCGCTCGTCGCTTGGACTTCAATTCCCGAAAATGTCATCGACTCAAAAAAACATAAAGACTTAGCTCTACAAATTGCCCGTGAATCTATCGTTTTGCTCAAAAACGATGGAACTCTGCCTCTTGACAAAGGTTTGAAAATTGGGCTTATCGGGCCTAACGCCAACGATTCTATCATGCAATGGGGCAACTACAACGGCTTCCCTTCTTCCACCTCTACCCTCCTCTCTGCGCTACAACAGCGAATACCTGCCGGCCATCTCAAATACGTTCCCGGTGTCAATCACACCTCCGACAAAATTATCGAAAGTTTCTTCTCGCAAACAAAAGCCTCCAATGGGCTCCCGGGGTTCGACGCCAAATATTGGAACGACAACAATAAAAACAGAACCCCCGACGTCACCGGATTCTGCTCCAACCCTTTGAATTTTTCATCCGCCGGTGCTACCGTTTGGGCGCCCGGTGTTCCCCTAAGCGGCTTCGCTGCTGAATATACCACTCAACTCATCCCCGACGAAACTACCGAAATCACGTTCAACGTGCAATCTGTTGGTTGGATTTGGATTGGCATTAACGAGCAATGCATCCTATGGAGCGAAAACGTCAAAAACGTCGAAGCATGCAAGTTCAAAGCCGAGAAAGGAAAAACCTACAACATTCGAATTGCATACCACTGCGTAGACTACGCTAACAACGGTATGTCGGTCGACTTCGGGCGACAAGCTCCTTTCAATCCCGATAACATTATCAACCAATTGAACGATGTCGATGTCGTTCTCTTTGCCGGTGGACTTTCCCCTCAACTTGAAGGAGAAGAAATGCCCGTCAAAATTGAAGGTTTCCGTAGTGGTGACCGTGAAATCATCGAACTCCCGGCCGCTCAACGCAAAATCCTCGCAGCTCTGCGCGATGCAGGCAAAAAAGTGGTCTACATTAATTATTCCGGCTCTGCTGTCGCTATCACCGACGAGGCTGTCCCCGCTGTTGCTGCCCTGCAAGCTTGGTATCCCGGACAAGCAGGTGGCGACGCTGTCGCCGATGTTCTCCTCGGCGATTACAACCCATCCGGCAAACTTCCCATTACTTTCTACTCCTCAACAGCCGAACTCCCCGACTTCCTCGATTATAGCATGAAAAACCGTACATATCGCTACTATCAAGGTACTCCTCTCTACCACTTCGGGCATGGTCTAAGCTACACTGAATTCAAAATCGGAAAAGCTAAAATCAAAAATAAAAAAGGTGTCAAAACACTCATCGTGCCGATTACCAACAACGGCAAAGTTGCCGGGACAGAAACCGTACAAATCTACATAAGTCGACCGGCCGACACCGAGGGTCCCAAAATGCAACTCCGCGACTTCGCCCGCGTCGACCTCCGCCCCGGCGAAACAAAGAAACTTGAATTCACCCTCTCCGACGACACCTTCCTATGGTTCGACCCCGCTAACGAAGAGATGCTACCGCTCCCCGGCGACTACATCATTCACTATGGCAATAGCTCCGCCCCCGAATCTCTCAAATCAATCCCATTTACCCTCAAACAATAATCAGTCATAAATTCCACGCCGACCCTCTCAATCACCAATTATGAATTATGAATTGTGAATTATGAATTGAGTACCCACCGCGTCAGCCCCTATGGAATGAGGGCTTACTAGCCCTCATATCGTGCGAAGTTGGCTTATTGGTCAAAATTAGTAGATAAAATCGGGGCAATTAATTGATTTTCTTATATTTGCACTATTTGCGGTTGGAAATGGATAAAAAGTTTGCCCAAAATACACACAAAAAAAGAGGCCGAAACTTAGAGTTTCTGCCTCCTTTTGTACCCAGACCCGGGATCGAACCGGGATGGGTTGCCCCACTGGTGTTTGAGACCAGCGCGTCTACCGATTCCGCCATCTGGGCTTTTGCGTTGCAAAGGTAAACCTTTTTTTTTGATTTTACAACTTCTTTTCGCAAAATCTCACTTTTTTCTCTCTTTTTCTACCCGATTTTTCAACTTCCAACACTCCCAGCCTACCCAATTTACCCATTATTTAGCATAACACAATCCCATTATCCACCTCATTTATCGTTTTTAATTCACTATTTTTCAACGAAAAACAAAAAATATTTGGTAGACTAAAAATAATGTCGTACCTTTGTGTGCTTAAATTTTTCCGCAACGGGTTGAATGGAAGCGGACGTCCTCTTTTTTTGACGACCCACCCGACGGAGTAACCAATAAAACATATAATTAAAAATGTTTGTAATTGTAGAAATTCAAGGACAACAGTTCAAAGCTGAAAAAGACAAGTTCTTGTATGTACACTATCTCGGCGAAGAAGTGAAGGAAGGTGCTCAAGTTGAGTTCGACCGCGTGCTTCTCGTAGATGCCGACGGTGACGTTAAAGTCGGTGCTCCTACCGTAGAAGGTGCAAAGGTAGTATGCGAAGTTGCTACTCCCTTGGTAAAAGGTGACAAAGTTATCGTTTTCAAGAAAAAACGCCGCAAAGGCTATCGCGTGAAAAACGGTCACCGTCAGTATTTTACCAAAATCGTGATTAAAGACGTTATTGCATAACCCCTAAAATCTTAAAAGAAATGGCACATAAAAAAGGTGTAGGTAGTTCAAAGAACGGTCGTGAATCGGAAAGCAAACGACTCGGTGTTAAGATTTCTGGCGGTCAAAAATGCAAAGCCGGCAACATCATCAAGCGTCAACGTGGCACTGTTCACCACCCCGGTTTGAATGTGGGTATGGGTAAAGACCACACAATCTTCGCTTTGATCGACGGTGTTGTTGTTTTCTCTGAAGGCAAAAATGGTCGTCGCTTCATTAATGTTGCACCCCACGCTGAAGCATAAACGTTATTAACACCACATAAAAAATCACCTCATTCTTTATGAATTGAGGTGATTTTTTATTTTTCTCCTTTTTTTGCTGTCACGTAGCAATTGCTTGCTATTTCGTATTAATCAACTTATTACTATTTGATTTATACATATATTTTTCTACTTTTGTAAAAAACTGACCTAAACCTAACAACATGAATAAAAAATACTTAATCGCACCAATTATTGCAGTACTATGCTTAATGAGTGCCACACCCCAAACTAATGCCCAAGATACTGAGTCTGAAGTATACCTAATCAACCCCGACGCTCGTCGCCAAATCAACGAAGGTTGGGGTGTCTCACTTAGCTGGTGGGCAAATATGTGCGGCAAATGGAGCGACGATAAAATCGACAAAATTGTCGACTGGCTCGTTAGCCCCACAGGATTGAACTACAACGTTTTTCGCTACAATATCGGTGGTGGTGACGACCCAAGTCACACCCACATGATCGACGGTAAAGGTGAGCGCGCCATGATGGAAGGGTTTAAAGATTCTTCCAACGGCGACTACATCTGGACCCGCGATGCCGCGCAACGTAAAATTATGCTGAAAATTAAAGAAAAGCGACCCGACGCTATTTTTGAAGCTTACAGCAACACTCCCCCTTACTACATGACGGTCAGCGGGTGCGCTTCCGGCAATAGCGGACTCTTGGGCTTGACTGCTTCGGAAAACTTAAACTCTAATAAATACGAAGAATTCGCTCGCTACCTCGTCGACGTTTGCAAGCACTACAAAGACGTATACGGCATTGAATTCCGCACTTTGGAACCCTTCAACGAGCCAAACACCAACTACTGGAAAAAGAACGGCGACCAAGAAGGATGCAAGTTCTCCCCGACTTCTCAGGTCAACTTCATAAAGGTCCTATACCCCATGTTACAAGAGTCCGGGCTTAACACTGTGATTTCTGCTTCCGACGAGACGAATGTGTCCTCAGCAATTACAAGTTTCAATCAATTCAAAAGCTCTAATATTCTCCACATGGTAGGACAATTCAACACTCACTCCTACGACACTTATACAACGCCACAAACTTGCTCTCAATTCAACTCATTAGTGCGCGAAGCCGGCAAACGGCTTTGGATGAGCGAATCCGGGCCGCTAAGCACTTATAGCGACGGCTACAAAGGTTGCTTAGAAATGGTTAAACGGTTGTTCGACGATGTTAGATACCTTGAGTGCGAATCTTGGCACGATTGGCAATACATCGAAGAATGGGACGAACGTTGGTGCTTGGTAAAAGCAAGTTTCGGGAATCAAACATATGAACGTGTGAAAAATTATTATTTGCGCCAGCAAGTCACTCGTTTCATCAAACCCGGTTATCATTTCATCGCATCTCCCAACGAAAACACTTTGGCGGCCGTCAGCCAACATGGCGACACTATCGTCCTCGTAGCTCTAAACCAAAAAGAGGTTAGCGTGCGCCACGAAGCTCGACTAATGAACTGCGAACCGGCTATTCATCCTTACGCTTACTTCACTTCGGCATCTGCAAGCATGTTCAAAACAGCTTGCCAATACGAAAACGGCGTACTTAGCTACACAATGCCCGCTCAAAGTGTGGCCACATTTATCATCCCCCTTGAAGAACGCAATGTATTGACCGAAGAAATCTACGACGGCGGATACTATATGATTCAGCCGCAGTACAACCGCAACGTGACCCTTACCGCTTCTAATGGTAGCGTCACAATCAGCACGCCAGCCTACTCCGACGGTTGGGCCTCAACATCCGATAACGCTGCAATTGCCTCAATTTCAGGCTCTCAATTGTGGAAACTCGACGACAACGGCTCTGGGCATTACACGCTAACCAATGCCGACGGGATAAAACTTTATGCATCAGGAAGTTCTCTATCCACTACCGAGGGCGACAACGCGTCAACTTTCACTTTCGACAACATCGAAAACCACAGCTATAAGATTACTTGCGCGGAAAACGGTCAATCGTTCGAACTTCAGAACAAAAAGACTACCGCCGGCACCAAGGTTGTTCTTGCCAATTATGGTAGCGACGTGTCGCAAGGGCATCGAAATTGGCAGCTCGTACCGGTTGCTATGCCAGACAATGGAAGCAGCGATGTAGAACCTACTCTCACTGAAATTCCGGTCGAACTGAACATCGCGCAAGGTTTGCTCAATGTCAACACTACTACATCTGAGCAATGCAACATTGCGGCATACACACTCAACGGCATCTGCAACGTTAATATCAACTTCTCCGAATCTATCGCAATTCCTCTCGCCAAAGGTTATTATGTAATAAGAGTAACAACCCCCTCTGGTGTATTAACTAAAACCATTAGAGTAAATTAGAATATCTTCATACAACCACTATCACAAAGGAGTGTGAGCCCCCTCACTCTCCTTTGTCTATCCCTATGGAGTGAGCGTCTCCCACCCCTCACATCTTATCTCCTCATTCTCTCTCAATCACGATTCAGCACAAAAAAGAGCAACCAAAGTTGCTCTTTTTGTATCTTTATTTTTGTCCGCGAAATCCTCCTTGACTCGGCGAACCGGGATTCCTACCGGCACCACCCCCTCCGGGACGTTCTGGTGAGTGCGGTTTATTCCCTCCTCCGGGCTTATCCGGTCCTCCGGGTTTATGATCTCCGCCCGGATGGTCGGGATGATGGCCTGGTTTATCAGGCTTCGGGTGAGGTTTGTGTGATGGCGGTGGTGGTGGCGGTCCGGGAGGCCCTCCATAATAATCACTCCAATAATACGGAGCATAATCCCCGGCATACCAATATGGGTCATCATCTATATATGTTGTCGATAGCAACCCCGTGCAACTCGACAGCATTAGCGTAAATATAATAGAGAGAGGCAATACAACTTTTCTACTTCTCATAACTTCCTCCTTCCTTTTATTTAAATCTTTTATTCTTTTGACTCGCCAAATCGGCTTTTGTCAATATCCTTCTTGTGTAATATTTGTTAAAACTCAGAAAATGCCAGAGGCAATAACGACCCTACCGAAGGCAATATATAAATGCAATCGCGACCCACAAGTATCACCTCTACATCATGTTGCGCCAACTTTTCATACTCCAACAATGCCTGACGACATGCCCCACATGGTGGAATCGGCAACCGCACTTCCTCTCCATCTGTTCCTCGAGCTGCCACAGCAATCTTCTCTAAGCGTGCTTCTGGATGATTAGCACCCGCATAATAACAAGCCGTGCGCTCTGCACATGTCCCCGAGGGATATGCCACATTCTCCTGATTCGAACCTGTCACGACGGTCCCATCCGATAAAAGAATTGCAGCCCCTACTCTAAAC
>JAFXHY010000037.1 GCA_017536215.1 Muribaculaceae bacterium
AGACCATTAAATCATTAAAAATATCGTCAACTTCAGCATTGGTGGCATCTACCATTACCGACACCTGCTGATGTGCATCATTATAATCAATATCTGTCACGCTCAATACATCGGCTTTAACCTTTGCAGTCGATTCCGACACCATGAATCTAACTTGTAGAATCGTTGTATCGGGGTCCTCCTCGCGGTATACTTTGAGTAGATAATTCCCCGACACCTTAAATTGAAATCGTTCATTGGGTAGCGATATGCGATAGTTGATATAATGCGTTGCTGTCATGCGCGAGTATTCGTAATCTTCAATATCTCCGAAATTAAATCCATCAAGATATTCCGATTCAACAAGTGATGATTCTGTCCAATTAGCATTGCAATGCACCAACGAATATCGCAAATATGAATGATTCTCGGCAAGCTCGTCAAATGATATGGTGAGAACATCATTTGTCCCCATGAGTATCACCGGGGGAGCCATATAATCTTCGTTTACATCGATACGTAGCGTGTGAAACTTTTTATCAAAAATCCCGGTCATCGTATCTGCGGCAATGGAGATTAGCGCAGTAAAAAATGATAATATGATTAAACTCAATCTTACCATTGTATCGGACTTATATTGTGTAACTTCAGATAATCATTGGCACGAGAGAAATGTTTGTTGCCGAAAAATCCGCGATGTGCCGATAGGGGAGATGGGTGCACCGACGTCAGTACCAAATGCTTGCTACGGTCTATCAATTTCCCTTTATTGATTGCATAATTCCCCCAAAGTAAAAATACTATATTTTCTCGATTTTTTGACAACGCTTCAATGGCTGCATCGGTTAATGTTTCCCATCCACGCGATGCGTGAGATGCGGCACGCCCTTGCTCTACAGTAAGGACTGAGTTGAGCAAAAAAACTCCTTGTTTGGCCCAGCGCGACAAATCTCCGTTCACCGGGGGCTCTGCTCTGGTATCGGTTTCTACCTCCTTGAAAATATTGATAAGTGAAGGTGGATATGGCACCCCGGGATTTACCGAAAAGCATAGCCCATTGGCTTGACCGGGGCCATGATAGGGGTCTTGTCCGAGGATTACAACCTTGACCTGATTAAAAGGACACGCATCAAATGCAGCAAATATTTTCGATGCTGCTGGATAGACGGTAGTTGTTGCATATTGTTGGCGAACAAAATCGGTCAACTCCTCAAAATAGGGCTTGTCCCATTGCTCCGATAATATCTTTCGCCAACTTTCCTCGATTCTTACATTCATATATTGCTATTGTATTTGTGGGGTACTAACCATTATTTTGGTATAGTTGGGTACTATACGTTTTTCATGATTGATTTGCAAAAATACAAATAAACAATTAATTTTGCACTACTCAAATTATATTTTTCGGTAATTCGTCATGCTGATAGAGCTGCGAATTTTTATGTCCCCGTAGTTCAATGGATAGAATATTGGATTCCGGTTCCAACGATTGGGGTTCGACTCCCCACGGGGATACAACAAAAGCAACGGATTTTGGGCTTCAACCCGATTCCCGTTGCTTATTCTTTATATGATATGCTCCAATTAAATTCCGCTTATTGCCTCCTTGAATTTAGACTTATGCTCTCCTACATATTTTGAGAAAAATCCTCGCGTGACGTCGCGCAATCCTTTTAACAACGGATAATATCCCTTGCGCCATCTGCGCCATGCAAAAAGTGGTACTCGTGCATAGCCACATATCCCATACGCAAGTCTTATATAGGCTCCATGCGACATCATGACTCGCGGGTCACTGATTGCTCGGTAGCCTATCGACACCCCCTTATGTTCTACTATTGTAATCGGAAAAAATCTGCATTTCAACCCGGCTTGTCGGCAATCAAGTATAAAGAGTGGGTCATCGCAACTCGCCATTGGAGCATTGATACCAAAATTTGTATCAAAACACAGTCCTCCTATTGATTCTCGGCGAAATGCTATTTCAAACGATGTTACGCTATAACCTTTAGGCATTTTTTCGCTGAAGTCTACCTCCTCGCTTGGATAATATACCTCTTCGCCACTATGTTGAAATGTCGCAACATCTACATCGGGGTGTGTATCCAAACTATCTATCACAGCGTTAAGACCATCAGTAGTATAACTTAAGTCATTGTCCGCAATAAGGCAATAGGGCGCAACAGCACTCGCCAATCCCGCGTTTCGGTTGTTGCTTGAGCCAAGCGACATCTCTTTATGCACCTCGATGTCATCGCGCAACAAACTCGTCGGAAAATCTTCCTCATTAGGCTTCTGCCACGTAACAACATAATGAACCCCCTCTACTTTGGGGAGCAACATCTCTGCTACTCGTTTCAGACCGTCATCGCCATGCGTGGCAATCAACACATCAAGTTTGCGACTATTATTCGATGTTTTCATAAACTCTTCTTCCAGAAATCAAGATAACGTTGGGCTACTACCATCACGTCATTATGCTTAATCACAAAATCACGATTTTTTGAGCTCATATCGGTCAATACTCCGGGGTGCATTACTGCATTCTCAATCGAGCGAAATAGCGCTTCATCGTCGTCGGGTACGGCATTAATAATAGGTCGATTATCGTATTCTCCTATAAATTCGTAATACTCGGGCTCCCCTCCACTCACTACTGTTTTACCCATCGCCATAGCAAGCAATGCATTGGTGGCAGGTGTGTAGGAATATAATTGGTCAAGCACGATATCCGCTTCTTGGAGGCGCTTCAAATAGTCGGAGTAGGGCAGATTCTCTACTATGTCAAGTTCACAAATATCACCATGTGCTGCAACTACACGTTGAGCTGCGACTTGCAATTTATCCGTCCCTTTTTCAAGCGTTCGTTCGGCATGACGACCTAAGAATATTCTGACTTTTCTACCGCTTGGGTTGGTTCCTATATAGCCGATTTCAGTGGTATCGATTGGAATTCCTCCGTATGCCAACTTTTCATCCGGAATAATACTTCGACATATCTCATTATATTCATATAGCGCTGTTACAGCTCCCGCCGATTGCTTGTAGATGTCATTACACAATCCCGACAACTCCGGTGCATTCCATCGCATGATATCAGCCTCACATGCTCGCGCATAATCCGACGGAACTCCATTTATGTGCCATTCGCTATATCGAATTGGAGGATTGTTGCCCAAGCATGTGTTGACATAATGCGTGTCGGCACTCATTACGCATACATGTACTCGATGATTATTTGCCAATAAATAATCAAAAATTTGGTGTAATCGATTTGGCCGGAGCGTGACAAAGCATGTCCCATAGACCGATACAATATCATACCCCGACAACTTACGGTTTAATAAACTTTTGATTTTCAACCAAAGCATCAGACCTCCGATTTTCCCCGGCAACCGTCGCGACAAGTCGATATCCCGTTCGGTGTCCAACCAATGCGACCCATCTGATGCCACAACAACATCATGCCCCAACCGCCTTAATCCTGCGGCAAGGCAATTGTTGTAATTGCTCGCATCTCCCATCAGCAATATTCTGAGCGGAGCGCCGGCAGTTGTCTGTGTCTTGTCTGTTTTGTTTGCCATAGCGCAAAAATAAGCAAAACAAGCAACTGTTCAAAATTATTTTGCCGTTAAAACTCGTTAAGACACCATCTCTGACAAACTCTTTCAGCAGCGACGATGTTATAACTGATACTAACATTGATTGTTAACAAAATAAGATTGTATGGATAAGAAAAGACTAACCGCTGAAAACGGCCGCCTTATCGCCGACAACCAGAATGTACCTACTGCCGGACGCCCCGGCCCGGTAATCGTCCAAGATCCGTGGTATCTTGAAAAAATCGCTCATTTCGACCGAGAGGTAATCCCTGAACGGCGCATGCATGCCAAAGGCTCGGGTGCTTTCGGTACGTTTACCGTCACAAACGACATCTCGAAATTTACCCGTGCATCGATTTTTTCCGAAGTAGGCAAACAAACTCCATGCCTTGTCAGGTTTTCCACCGTCGCCGGCGAACGCGGTGCTGCCGACGCAGAGCGTGATATACGTGGATTTGCCATCAAGTTCTATACCGACGAAGGCAACTGGGATCTCGTGGGCAACAATACTCCCGTGTTTTTCCTGCGCGACCCGCTCAAGTTCCCCGACCTTAATCACGCCATTAAGCGCGACCCTCGCACAGGCATGCGTAATCCGACTGCCAACTGGGACTTCTGGACGCTACTTCCCGAGGCTCTGCATCAGGTTACTATCACAATGTCACCGCGCGGCATTCCTGCCTCGTTCCGCCACATGCATGGCTTTGGAAGTCACACCTACAGCTTCATCGACAGCAACAACATGCGCACATGGGTAAAGTTTCATTTCCGCACACTCCAAGGCATCCGCAATCTCACCGACAAGGAAGCGGAAGCCATTATTGCCAAAGATCGGGAGTCGCATCAGCGCGACCTATTCGACGCCATCGAGCGCGGTGATTTTCCGCAGTGGAAGTTGCAGATACAGCTCATGACTGAAGATGAAGCTCGCAAATACCATATAAATCCTTTCGACCTTACCAAAGTGTGGTATCATAAGGATTTCCCTCTGCATGATGTCGGCATTCTCGAACTCAACCGCAATCCCGAAAACTTCTTTGCCGAAATCGAGCAGGCGGCGTTCAATCCAGCCAATATAGTCGATGGCATCGGTTTCTCCCCCGACAAAATGTTGCAGGGACGTCTATTCTCCTACGGTGATGCACAGCGCTACAGACTCGGGGTCAACAACAACTTGATTCCCGTAAATCGCCCGAAGTGTCCTGTCAACTCTTATCACCGCGACGGCATGATGCGCACCGACGGCAACCACGGCGCCACGCTGGCCTACGAACCCAACAGCTTTGGTGAATGGAAGGAGACACCCTCGCAGGTGCAGCCGCCGTTGCCGCTTTATGGCGACGCCTATTCTTACGACGAGCGTGAGTATGATAGTGATTACTACACCCAGCCCGGCAAACTGTGGCGCCTTATGAGCGACGATGACAAAAAGGCCACGTGTAGTAACACTGCCGCTCAGATGGAGGGTGTTCCTCTTTTCATAAAGCAGCGTCATGTCAGAGCCTGCTACAACGCTGATTCGGAGTATGGACGCATGCTTGCCGATGCTCTCGGCATATCTCTTGATGAAGCACTTGTCGCTCCTGACCCGGCACGTCCGTCATGGGACAAGCGACCCTCAGCCGACAGCTGATTGCTGAGTTGAGAAAAAGATATGGCCTCCAACCGGCGACTTGCCGGGGGAGGCCATTAATTCATTAACAACGCGCTTATTTCCTGATATCAAATCCCTGTTCTTTTATGGCTTGGAGCATCTCATATTTCATCGCTTCTGAGTAATATGATAGAATATGGCGCACCCAATCATTATCCGAAGCCCCACCGGCACGAGTAGCATTGTACTCTCGTATCAAAGCATCATAGTCTTGAAGCTCTGCGGTCATATCATCTTGGCGATAACTATTTTTGTGTATAAGTAGCGACGACGGCATTTTTGGCTTCATGTCGGGCATCTCTCGGGGAACTCCCAAAGACAACCCGCACACCACGAATACCCCTTTAGGTAGATTGAGCAATTTTGCAACGGCTGCCGGATTGGCGGTGCGAGCATATCCTATGCAGCAACAACCCAAACCTATTGACCCCGCGGCTACTGCCGCACTCATCATCGCAAGCGTAGCATCTACGATTCCAACGATTGCTCCATCCATGGTGTCATGAAATGCCGGCATTTCAATCCCTTCAGCCTTCGCGAAACTGCCGATACGATTGTAGTCTACACAAAAAGCCATAAAATGGTTGCATGTCTTAATCTGTTTTTGTCCGATTATCTCGTAGAGCTCTTCTTTCAATCCATGGTCATCAATGTCAATTACAGTGAACTGTTGCCCATTGTAACTTGTCGGAGTGTTTCTTATTGCCTCGTAGATATAGTCCAACTGTTCGGGTGTTATAGCTTCTCGCTCAAATCGTCGTATTGAACGGCGAGTTAGTAATGTTTCTTTGACTGACTTACTTTCCATATAAATTTTGTATTATTATATTTACATAACGATAAATGTACTATCTTTGTTGTGATGAATACAACAGATTTGCAACAATGGACAAGCCGAACCCGGCTTTTGCTTGGAAATGATACCGTAGAGCGCTTGCGCAATATCAAGGTCATTATCCTCGGCATGGGGGGCGTTGGAAGCTGGGTTGCGGAAACTCTCGTTCGCTCCGGAGTTTATCATATCGATATTGTCGATTTCGACAACGTTGCCCCTTCCAACATCAATCGTCAATTACCGGCTTTCCCTTCCACCGTAGGTCTACCTAAAGTTGAGGTCATGAAGCAACATTTGCTCGCTATCAACCCCGACGCGCAGATAAATGCATTTAATATGCTCTACACCCCTGATACTGCCGATTCTTTCGATTTCAATTCCTACGACTATGTAGTAGATGCTATCGACTCTTTGCGCGATAAAGTTTTGCTCATCCTTCGTGCAACATCTTCTCGCTGTCGTTTCTTCTCCTCAATGGGTGCTGCCCTCAAAACCGACCCTACCCGCATCCGTGTCGACGAATTTTGGAATGCTAAAGGATGCCGACTTGCAGCGGCTTTGAGAGCTCGGTTTAAGCGTTCCGGCTCATTGCCTCGTCGGAAGTTCAAAGTCGTTTTTTCCGATGAAATAGTTGAAAATCGCGGGGTAAACACCGACTCTTTTTCAACCGATAAAATATCAAAACCCACAACCAATGGCTCTCTTATGCAAGTGACTGCTACTTTCGGGATAACCCTTGCTTCGCTTGTCATTAACCATTGTGCTGCATCAACCGAACAGCAACGATAATGCTATCGCTGCAACATATGCCTTATGGCA
>JAFXHY010000038.1 GCA_017536215.1 Muribaculaceae bacterium
ACGTTTTGACGTGAGCTACAATCTATATTTCACCGGAACACCTCAACGCATGGCAATATTCGTATCAAAAATGTCGCATTGCATCTACGACCTTTTAGCTCGCTATCGTGCCGGTGAATGGAAGGAATGGGATATCGAAGTCCCGGTCATCGTAAGCAACCACCCCGACTTGAAATATATTGCCGACCAATTTGAAATTCCTTTTGAATTAATTCCCGTAACGAAAGAGAACAAACCTGAAGCCGAAGCAAAGCAATTTGAAATCCTCAAAAAATATAATATTGATTTCATTGTTCTTGCTCGCTACATGCAAGTTCTATCCGACAATTTCACTCGTCTATACCCAAATAGAGTTATTAATATCCACCACTCTTTCCTTCCGGCATTCATTGGCTCGAAACCCTACCATGCTGCTCATCAACGAGGAGTAAAACTCATTGGAGCAACAAGCCACTACGTAACTGCCGACTTAGATGCCGGACCTATTATCGAACAAGACATTGTACGTATTACTCACAAAGACACTGTCGACGACTTGGTTAAAAAAGGTCGCGACCTCGAAAAAATCGTTCTTGCACGTGCCGTTGAGAAGCATCTCCAGCACAAAATTCTTCCTTATGGCAACAAAACCATAGTGTTCAATTAACGAACCTACCACTACTTTCCGACGTTACTACTAATGAGCATTTTTACGAACATGAATCACTTCAAATATTTCTTTCTTTTGATTGCAATAGCAACATCAACTTGTTGCTTCGCTGCTAACGAAAATCAACTTAAAGGCTTTGATAAGATTGGATATACCAACCGACTTATACAAGCTTTCTACCTCGACAGCATTGATAGCGACAAAATTGCTGAAGAGGCAATCGTAGCTATGCTCAAATCACTCGACCCTCATTCCCTTTATTCCAATGCCGAAGAAACGAAAGAGCTGTTAACTCCACTCGAAGGCAACTTTTCCGGTATTGGAATACAGTTCAATATGCTGAACGACACATTGGTCGTCATTCAAACCACATCCGGCGGTCCCTCTGAAAAAGTCGGAATACTTCCCGGCGACAAAATTTTAAAAGCCGATACCACTCTGATTTCAGGGGCAAGTAAAAAAAACTCAGAGATAATGAAAGTCTTGCGTGGCCCTAAAGGCACCAGAGTTGATGTGACCGTGAAACGCCGTAATGTTGAAGAACCAATCCTATTCCGCATCACTCGCGACGACATACCCGTTAACTCTGTCGACGCATACTACATGGTAACCGGTGATATCGGCTACATTCGATTGTCGCGCTTTGCCGAAACTTCTTTCAATGAAGTAGACAAGGCTCTATCAGAGTTAAAAAAACAAGGAATGAAAAGATTAATCTTCGACCTTGAAGATAATGGTGGTGGCATACTTGGAGCTGCAGCTGAAATTGCCGAGTTATTCCTCAACAAAAATGAACTTATCACCTACACCGAGTCTCCCAAACTCGGCACTGCCACATACGAAGCTCGTCTTAATGGAAAATATGCCAACATTCCCGTCGTTGTTATGGTTAATCAATATAGCGCTTCAGCATCCGAAATCCTTGCCGGGGCGCTTCAGGACCACGACCGTGCTGTGATTGTAGGTCGACGCACTTTCGGCAAAGGGTTGGTACAACGTCCGTTCCCATTCCCCGACGGTTCGATGATTAGATTGACTGTTGCGCGATATCACACACCCTCAGGCCGCGTCATTCAAAAACCCTACGAACTTGGCAAAGCGGACGACTATGCTGCCGATTTAAAAGACCGATACGACCATGGTGAATTTTATAGTGCCGACAGCATTGCATTCCCCGACTCATTGAAATATACAACTTTGAAGCGTCATCGCATCGTATTTGGGGGTGGGGGTATTATGCCCGACAAATTTGTTCCACTCGACACTACACTCTACACCGATTACTATCGCGACTTAATGGCAAAAGGAATTTTCAACTCTTTCTGTTTGAGTTACACCAACGATAACAGAGATGAATTGAAAAAGAACTACGACAATAGTCGCAAATTTATTGAAAACTTCTTTGTTGACGACTCCATTCTCAATGCATTTGTTGCTCAGGGGGAGAAAGATGGTGTGCCTCTCAACGAAGAAGAATATGCGCGAAGCCGTAACCTTATTACAGCAATTATAAAAGGAATTATCGGGAGAGACTTATTTGACACTTCTACATATTTCCAAATCGTCAATCCCTTGCTCAACCCAATATTTAACGAAGCTGTCGACATTATCAGCTCTCCAAAGAAATACAACAAATATCTCAATCCACCAATTTAAGTTGACTAAATGGCTATAAATAACAATCACCTTTAGCCAACACCCACATTGCCGCATGGGTGAGCAACATCAAGGCAAGCAATATCCAAGTCATTTCAGTCCTTCTACCATAGCATTGATAAGCAAGAATAGCTGTAGAAAAAACATAGGCAGGATAAAGCCACATATACAACTTATTTCCTTCTGCTATTTCGCCCGAATGCGAAAGCATGATTGGAAATGCTATGACAGGAAGCGCCAAAAGTATTATTATAAGCAGCATCCATCCGGGGACTCTTTTGGGCTGTTTCATTTACTTCTTTGTATTAGCTATCGTAGATTTCAACGGTATTTTTAATTATGCCAGTAGACTAATTGCTCTTGCGTTATACACTAAAGAGTCACTGAAAAGTTAGTCTACACATTCCCTTTTTTATCGGTCACTTTTTTGATTTTTTCTTCTCCTCGAGATAAGCATCAACCGTTGCGCGAACGCCCCGTTCCAATGGATAGTCGGCATGAAATCCGAAATCGGCTTGCGCTTCGCTGACATCACAACTCCAGTTGCGTTGCTTCATTATTTTATACTTATCACGATTGAGCGTTGACGCTTTGCCTCGCCATGCCGCAAATTTTTCTGCCAACGTTGACACTGCAAGAACTACCCACATTGGCAATTTCAAAGGCAGTACCCAACGACCTCCCAATGCATCTGCTACCATTGAGCGAAACTGTTTCTGAGTGTAGCTTCGGGGCTCTGATATAATATACGTTTTATTGCTGACTCCGGCGGCCAATGCGTCAAACATTGCTCCTACCAAATCATCTACGTATATGAACGTCAACAACTGCTTCCGATAACCCATACCAACATCAATGTGCCCATCAATACTTTTTATCATCATCAGATAATCCTTCTCTCGCGGTCCATAGACTCCGGTGGCACGGAATATAATATATGGCAACTCCGAGCGATATCGCAAATACTCCTCTGCTTTCATTTTTGAAAGGCCATAACGAGTATTGGGGTGAGGCACATCTGCATTCGTTATCGGTCGATATGTTTTTTCATCTACCGGTCCCATAGCACTGAGCGAACTCATAAACAAAAAACACTCCGGGATTTTGCCCGTATTCTTCAATGCCTCAACTATATTTACAAGATAACGATAATTTATTGTATCAAAATCTCGGAAATTTGCACATTTTGTAGCTCCAAGATTATGGATAACATAGTCCCAACGCTCCCCATTTGGCAATGCTTGATTCATCGCTTCAGCCACTGCCTCTGCATCTCCGTAATCAAGTACAAGAAATTTTAATCGCTCATCTGTCAGATAACGACGCGATGTAGATTGACGCACAGCTACTGTAACATCGTAACCTCGTTCCAATCCCTGACGGGCTATAAATCCGCCGATAAAACCTCCTGCTCCTATTACGAGTAATCTTTTCATTTTATATCTAATCTATTTAAATTCTTTACTGTTTCAATTTTATAGATATCAACGCTCAAATGTCTCAATCGTTCGTTTATAACATTCCCTCAAATCTTCGGCAAAATATTGTTGAGAAAAACGCTCCACATATTTTTTACCCAACACCGACAATCTCATTTGATTATTCTGATCATGAATAATGCTATCGGCTGCGGCGATAAAACCATCTACATCATCGGGGGCAACGACCGGAGCATCCGGACCGGCAGCCTCTTCTAAACATGAGCCCGATGCAATTATGACAGGAGTACCAACACTCAACGATTCTATCACCGGAATCCCAAACCCCTCATAGCGCGAAGGATAAGAAGAAAACAATGCTCCCGAATAGAGTGCCGGAAAATCTGCAAAATCTGCCTTCTCAACAAATTTCACCCTATCTTGTAGTTTATGCGTCGAAATATAGGCATCTATTTCCTTTGCATACCCGGTACGACGCCCCACTATCACTGCCATTACATCTTGGGGGAGTCCTCGGAGTGCTTTTACCGTTAAAAGCTGATTTTTACGCTCCTCTACGGTCCCCACTCCGATTATATAATTGCGGTCGATACCATATTTATTCATTACTCTTTTCACCTGTCCACTATCGACAGGGCGCGAAAATTGCGGGTCACACCCTTGATATACGACATCTATCTTATCCGGATTTATGTTATATAGATTTATAATATCACGACGAGTGCACTCCGAGATAGCAATTACTCGAGTAGCATTTTCTGCCGCCTTACGAAATTTATAGTCGTAGATTTTACGATCTATCCAATTGTAGCAATGCGGGAAGTGGCGAAAAATAACATCATGAATTGTAACTATCGATGGGATACCTGTCGACGCTATATTAAGAGGTAATTCATTACTTAATCCATGAAACAATTCAATCTCATCGCGTTGCAACTGCTTGCTCAAGCCTCTTGAACGCCATATCGACGAGAATCGTTTGCCGAAATTAGTATCCGGCAAGCAAAATTTAACATTCTCACGCTCAAGCAGTGGCATCAAGCGCGGATTGTTGCGCAATGCCGGAGCATACAACATCAATGTATCATCACCTGAATCTGCGATGGTCTCTATAACAAGTCGACTGTAATTGCCAAGTCCGGTATTATTATTTACCGCACGTTTGGCGTCATATCCTATCTTCATATCCGTTGGTAAGTTCTTTGCAAATATACGAACAAACGAGCGAGAAATATCAAGCTTGCTTGAATATTTTTCAAAGCGAGTGAACGCATATTGGAAATTTATTCCAAATATAACTAAAAAGCTAACGTCAAAAAAATTTCTACAGCAATAGATTTGTGAGATATTACAATAATATTTATATTTGTGAAAGGAATTATAAATTCCCCAAATAAGCTAAAAACAAGCATTATGAGAAAAAAATATAATAGAATACTGCTCAAATTGAGTGGAGAGTCATTGGCAGCGGGCAATGGTTCCGGAATCGACACCAATCGTCTCAACCAATATGCCGCACAAATAGCAGCGGTAGTAAGCGGAGGCGTGCAAGTTGCCATCGTCATTGGAGGTGGAAATATTTTCCGCGGCTTGCAAGGCGCTTCTAAAGGTTTCGACCGAGTTAAAGGTGACCAAATGGGCATGCTTGCCACTGTAATCAACTCTTTAGCTCTATCTTCAGCTCTACAAGCTATCGGTCAACCGGCAAGGGTGTTCACAGCTATCAACATGTATCCCATTGGTGAGCATTATAGCAAATGGCGTGCCATTGAAGCCATGAATAAAGGTGAAGTAGCTATTATTGCCGGTGGAACCGGCAACCCATTCTTCACTACCGACACCGGCTCGGCTTTGCGCGGAATTGAAGTTGAAGCCGACGTGATGCTTAAAGGCACCCGTGTAGATGGCATATATACCGCCGACCCGGAAAAAGATCCCACCGCAACTCGTTTCTCTGAGATTACTTACGACGAAGTATACACTCGCGGACTGAAAGTCATGGACCTCACGGCTACTGCGCTTTGCAAAGAAAATCATTTGCCTATCATCGTTTTTGACATGGACACTCCCGGCAATTTGAAAAAGGTGCTTGACGGCGAGCCTGTCGGAACTCTCGTTTATTAATACTCATTTTGTTTAACTATCTGAATACTACAAATTATGACAAATCCCGGAACATACCTTGACCCGGCTGAAGAGAAAATGGAAATGGCTGTGGCTTATCTCGATGAATCCCTCGCTCATATCCGCGCCGGCAAGGCCAACCCCAAAATTCTTGACGGAATTCGTGTTGACTACTACGGCAGTGCTGCTCCTATCTCCAATGTTGCCAACGTTGCTGTTCCCGATGCACGTACTATCACTATTACTCCTTGGGAAAAATCTATGTTCAAAGAGATTGAAAAGGCCATTATCAACTCTGAACTTGGCATAATGCCCGAGAATAATGGAGAAGTCATTCGCCTTTCTATTCCCCCGTTGACCGAAGAACGACGCAAACAACTTGTTAAACAATCTAAGGCCGAAGCCGAGCAAGCTAAAGTATCGGTTAGAAACGCTCGTCGCGACGCGATTGACGGATTGAAAAAAGCAGTTAAACAAGGAATGCCCGAAGATGTTGAAAAAGATGCTGAAGGTCAAGCTCAAAAACTTCACGACAAATATCTCAAAAAAATCGACGAGCTTTTCGCTGCTAAAGAAAAAGAAATTCTCACCGTTTAATACATTACCTTTAGGGAATAGCCCTTTTATTCCCTATCGCAGTGAACGCGATGCAATCTATCCGTGCTACCGAGTTTTCATCAATTCGGGAAATGCGGAGGCGATGTATCGCGTCCATGCTATATGTAAATTCATTTTAGATTTACAACTCTAATGCAAACTGTTTTATTCACTTCCACAATATTTGGGCCAATACATAGCCGACGTCTTGGGACTTCGCTTGGTGTAAACTTAATGCCTGCCGACGGCAAAGTGTGCTCTTTCGATTGTCTTTATTGCGAAGCCGGATTTAATGCTCAAGGGCCCGGCACTAAAGGTATTCCGCCTCGAAGCGAAGTCGCGCGACTCCTCGAAGATAAGCTTGCCGAAATGCGCAACGATAATCTACAACTCGACGTTATCACCTTCTCCGGTAATGGGGAGCCTACATTACACCCGGATTTCAACGGAGTTGTTGACGACGTATTGCTATTACGCAACAAATATTATCCCGAAGCCAAGGTAAGTGTATTATCAAATGCTACTCGCTTGCAATCAACAAGCGTAGTCGAAGCTCTTCGAAAAGTCGACAACAATATTCTCAAACTCGATTCCGCACTTGATGAGACAGTGAAAATCATTGACCGCCCGGTTAGTCCGGGGTATCGCGTTGCCGATGTTATAGAAGGGATGAAACAATTTGACGGACAATGTATTGTGCAAACCATGATGCTACGAGGCAAGCACAATGGCGTCACCATCGACAACACTACCGATTGCGAAATCGAGGCTCTCATCAATGCATGCAAAGAAATAGCACCGCGCGAAGTTATGCTCTATTCTATCGACCGCAAAACTCCCGCTGAGCATCTGGAAAAAGTCCAACGCGACGAATTGGAAAAGATTGCTCAACGCTTCATTAATGCCGGATTAAAAGTACAAGTTAGCTAAAACAGTTAATATCATGCCTATTTTCCCTCGTCCACTCCAGAAAGGTGACACTATAGCAATTGTATCTCCCGCAAGCATTATTGACCCGGCTCTCGTTGAACGTGCAGCCTCGTCTCTATCGTCGCTCGATTTCAATGTTAAAATCATGCCCCACGCGCTTAGTACATATGGCTCATATGCCGGAAGCATTGAAAATCGATTAGCCGACCTGACCGATGCGCTACTCGACCCCACAGTTCGAGCCATCCTATGCAGTCGTGGCGGATATGGGTGTGTGCATCTGCTCGACGCAATTGACTCGCTCAACATTGAAGCTGACCCAAAATGGCTGATTGGCTTCAGCGACGTGTCAGCGCTACACGCTCTTATGTCAAAACATAATATTGTTAGTATTCATGGCTCAATGGCCAAAGCTCTCGCTCTTGAACCTCTTGATACTCCTTTCAATTCAATGCTTCTCAACATGCTACGGGGAGAGCGTCCGAATTTGCAATTCCCCGGGCATAAATTCAATCGACAAGGGACAACGACAGGAAGGCTTGTGGGGGGAAATCTTGCCGTACTACAAGCTCTTATTGGCACACACTACGACATTTTCAACGACGCAATATTATTTATTGAAGATGTTGCCGAGCCTATCTACAAGATAGAACGCATACTTTATCAACTTCGACTTACCGGGCGTTTGAGCTCGCTTAAAGGATTGATTATCGGGCAATTCACCCTCTACGAAGCCGATAAAAATTTCAGCAACATTTACGATATGATTGCGCCAATGTTATATGGGCTCAACATCCCCATTGCATTTGATGCTCCTATCGGACACATCAGAGACAACATGCCACTTCTCCATGGTAGCGAAGTTG
Source organism: Muribaculaceae bacterium (assembly GCA_017536215.1). Lineage (GTDB taxonomy): Bacteria > Bacteroidota > Bacteroidia > Bacteroidales > Muribaculaceae > JAGBWK01. The sequence goes on from JAFXHY010000038.1 coordinate 8,262, forward strand.
TATTCTCCGTAACATCTTCTTCGCAAATTAGCTATTTATAACACTATATTTAAACTTACAGCTTTTCACATGCAACTACCCCTCCGGTGCGCATAGTATTTGATGTGTAAAAAAAATTTATTACCTTTGTAAGTTAATCTTTATAACCAATCAAATGAATTTTGCAATAATAGCCGCAGGTGAAGGCTCACGCTTGCAACAAGAGGGTGTTGCTACTCCAAAACCATTGGTATCTCTCAACGGACGTCCGATGATTGGGCGACTAATTGATATTTTTGTCAACTGTGGTGCTGAATGCATCTCAGTTATTGTCAATGAGCAGATGACCGAAGTAAGAGAATATCTCGAAAATCTCGCAAAACAACTTCCTGTAGAG
>JAFXHY010000039.1 GCA_017536215.1 Muribaculaceae bacterium
ATTGTTTAAATAATATTAATACGCAAAATATGTATGAATTTAGCGCATTTAATATTGGTGATTTTTAGTAAATTTGCATAACTAATGGTACAATAAACATGGAACTAAGCGAATCGGTAAAAAGTGGTATCGTTGTCAGAATTCATGGCAAAAAAACGTGGGTCAAACTCAGTTGCGAAACGAATGGTTGCGAAGGTTGTCACATTGCAGGTATATGCACAACACAATCATACTCTCCAACCCTGCCGGCAAAGTTAAAGCCGGGTCTAACAGTGAAAAAAGGGGACAGAGTGATGGTTTTAGGAAGAGTCAAAGAGTGGTTCAAAGGATGGCTACTCATGGCCGGGCTTCCATGTATTGCCCTACTTGCCGGATTAATCCTTGGTAGACTATTCAGATGGGATGAAGGCTTTACCGGACTGCTCGCATTGGGTCTTGTTATAATTTATTACATCGTTCTATGGTTGTTTCGTTGCAAAGTCGACAATAAAGTAGAATGGATAATCCAATCAATAATCACAGACTAAGGTCATATCACAGGAAACAATAACTTCAATATTTCCGGGCAATAAAAAATGGAAGAACAATATCTTGCTATGATAGTACTCGGAGTAGTGGGATTAGCTTCGGCTCTCGTACTCTATCTCGTAGCAAAAAAATTTAATGTTAAAGAGGACGCACGCATAGCCGAAATCGAGGAGATACTTCCGGGAGCCAACTGCGGAGCATGTGGTAGAAAGGGATGCCACGACTTTGCCGTAGAATGTTGCAAAAGCGGAAGTTTAGATGGACTATATTGTCCCGGGGCAGGAGCCGAGGGAATGAAGCAGATAGCATCCGTGTTGGGATTGGCAGCAAAAGATGCACAAACAAAGAAAGCTTTTGTACGTTGCAATGGCACAAAATGCAATCGTCTTGTAGGGCGCAATCTCGACACAATCAAATCGTGCATTTCAGCCAAAACGCTCGCTATGCCAGCCGGATATTGCACATGGGGTTGTCTCGGAGGGGGCGATTGTGTTAAAGCATGCCCGTTTGATGCAATGACTTGGGACGAAGATGCACAAATGCCCAAGATTACGTTGGAGAAATGCGTAGGTTGCGGAGCTTGCGCAGAAGCTTGCCCGCAAAACTTGATACTAATACGCGAAATCAAAACAGAAATAGCACCTGTTGTTGTCACTTGCAGCAACCGCGAAAAGGGAGGCATTGCGCGCAAAATGTGTACAGTAGCATGCATCGGCTGTGGTAAATGCGCTCGCACTTGTCAACACGGAGCGATAACCGTAGCCAACAATCTTGCCACAATCGACCCCGAAAAATGCATAGGTTGCGGAGATTGTATCGAAGGGTGCCCCACAAAAGCTATTACCGCATTCGGCGAAATTATAAAAACCAAGAATATCACAACCGTCTAACCAACAGTCAATGAATATCTTCAAAAAAACCATCAATTTCGGTAATAAAGGAGTCCACCCGGCTGAAATGAAACTTACCTCGGGCAAAGCAATTAAAGATATACCATTGCCTCGACGTGTCGAGATTAGTCTTTGTCAATCGCTCGGCAAGCCTGCAAAAGCCGTAGTTGCTGTTGGGGACCATGTGGATCGGTTTGCTCTCATTGGAGAGGCACAAGGTCCAGTGTCAACAAATGTTCACACTCCAATTTCCGGAATTGTCAAAAGTATAGGGAAAATAGAAACTGCCGATGGCCACGGAGCAGAAGGAATTATAATCGAAGCTTCAGATGCCGACCACGCTTCCGACCTTCAAAGCATCTGTGACGCCACACCACGAGTAAATGATATCAACAAATTAAGTCGCGAAGATATCTTAAACGCCATTCGCAATGCCGGTATCGTAGGTATGGGAGGAGCGACATTCCCTACCGCGACCAAGTTGGCACCTCCACCCTCCTCGCCTTATTGTGAATACCTGCTAATTAATGGTGCTGAATGTGAACCCTATCTCACCTGCGACGACGCTATTATGCGAGAAATGTCGGTTGAGATTATCACCGGAATAGAGTTAATGCTTCGCGCACTTGGTGAAGATGTGAAGTGTATTGTCGGAATTGAGGACAATAAGCCTCAAGCAATATCACAAATGACAATCGCAGCTCGCAACCACAGTCGAATCAGCATTGTAGCGATGCGCACACGCTATCCGCAAGGTGGAGAAAAAATGCTCACAAAAGCACTCGTAAATCGCGAAATTGCATCAGGTCAGTTACCTATTTCACAAGGAGTGATCATACATAACGTATCGACAGCATTGGCCGTATATTATGCCGTGGTATGGGGAGTACCCCTTGTTGAGCGCGTCATGACCATTAGCGGAACTGATTTTGTGGCGAGTGGTAATTATCGTGTGCCTATCGGGACATCGGTAAAAGAGCTTATAGAGCAACTTGGCAACGTGCCCGAAACTACAATCAAGATTGTAAACGGAGGCACCATGATGGGACGCGCAATTGGTGGACTTCAAGGCTCCACAACAAAAGGTATGAGCGGACTGTTGATGCTCAACACCAACGAAACTCAAATTCGCGAAACAACTCCATGTGTGCGTTGTGGCAAATGTGTCGAGGTGTGTCCTATGGGACTTGAGCCATATCTTATAGCACGATTGGCCGAACTATCGCGTAAAGAGGACCTCAAAGCCCATCATGTACTCGACTGTATGGAATGTGGCTGTTGTAGCTATAGCTGCATGGCTGGTCGTCGACTTGTTGATTGGATTAAAGTAGGGAAAGCTATTGCAAGGAAAAATTAAAACAATCTATAATTAGATGGAGAACAAAGAAATAATAGTGACCGGCTCGCCTCATGTGACGTCGCAACGCACCACTCAACGCGTCATGCTTGAAGTGATATTGGCACTTATTCCCGCCTTTGCCTGCGGGGTATGGATATTCGGATGGCGTTCACTATCGATAGCTGCTGTAACGATAATAGCTTGCGTATTAACGGAATACATTTGCAGCCGCTTTATGCTCGGTCGACGCGACACAATTAAAGATTGCACAGCTATATTATCGGGCTTGCTATTGGCAATGACGCTACCATCGTCAATTCCTCTGCCATTGGCATTTATCGGAGGTGTTTTTGCTATTGGTGTAGGCAAAATGGCATTTGGTGGCACAGGGCAAAATATATTCAACCCGGCGCTCGTAGGTCGAGTGTTCCTTTTGATTTCATTCCCTGTAGAAATGACAACATGGCCACTCCCCTTGTCGCCCGACGGGCTGACCGGAGCCACCCTCCTGAGCGCAATGAAAGAAAGTGGAGTTGACGCGGCAAGCATTGATATCTATCAAATTGCGATAGGAAAAATGGGAGGTTCGCTTGGAGAAGTAGGAGCGATTGCACTCGTGGCAGGTTGGATTTATCTAACAATCCGCCGAATAATACGCTTAATAATACCCTTATCAATAATAGCATCGGTTGTCATTCTCGCAATTGCCACAAGCAACAATATTGCCATCGAGCTCCTATCGGGAGGCATGCTTTTGGGTGCATTCTTTATGGCCACCGACTATGTCACATCACCGATGACAACAAAAGGGATGATAATCTACGGAGTGTTGATAGGAATTATCACCTTCGCAATCCGTCACTATGGTTCTTATCCCGAAGGAATCTCATTTGCAATACTGATAATGAACGGTTGCACACCATTGATTAATAAGTTAACACGTCCACGACTATTCGGAGAAAGGAGAGGAGGGAAATGAAAAAACTAAAATCCACACTTCCTAATATGGTTATTGTGTTAACCGTCACAACAATGATTGCCGGTTTCCTATTAGGATATTTCTATCAGTCAACAGCCGAAGCTCGCGAAAAAGCTGCAAAGGAAAAGCTCGTAGGAGCAATATCACAAGTTGTTTCCGGATTTGACAATGACCCGTCGGCAGAGAAAACGGAGATTATGGTCGACAATCAGCAAGTGGTCATCTATCCTGCGATGCGCGGTGGGGAACTCATCGGATGTGCCGTAGAAAGCAGTTCCAACAATGGATTTTCAGGAAAAATCACCATAGTGACCGGTTTCGACCGTGATTGCAATATCCTTGGTTACAATGTCATATCTCACGCTGAGACACCGGGGCTCGGTGCTAAAATGAATGAATGGTTTCGCAACGACAGCAATCGCAGCGTCGTAGGGCGCAACCCCATAAATAAAGTACTGAAAGTGACCAAAGACAATGGAGAGATTGATGGCATCACCGCTGCAACTATATCATCGAGAGCATTCCTTGAAGCAATCAACACCGCCGCTGAGGGAGCAATGACCTATTATCAACAATCCACGAAATAGCCCACGCAAGATGAACTTTTTTAAAACAATATATCATAGCGCTGTCTTGGAGAACCCGACATTTGTACTCTTGTTGGGAATGTGTCCGACGCTGGGGACAACATCGAGTGCCATCAACGGAATGTCAATGGGACTCGCCACTACCGGAGTGCTAATATGCTCCAACGGCGCAATTTCCGCAATCAAAAACCTTGTACCCGACACAATACGTATTCCCGTCTACATTGTAGTTATTGCTACCTTCGTGACACTGTTGCAAATGCTAATGCAAGCCTATACCCCGGCGCTAAATGAAAGCCTCGGCATTTACATACCATTGATTGTAGTCAACTGTATATTGCTCGGACGTGCTGAAGCCTTTGCCTCACGCCACAACGTAGTATCTTCGATAGCCGACGGCATCGGTTCCGGACTTGGATTTACAATTGCGCTCACAATATTAGGTGCGTTTCGCGAATTTTTGGGAAGTGGTAGCATTGCATCACTCCAAATATTTCCCGAAAGCAACGGGGCATTGTTGTTCATTCTCGCCCCGGGAGCGTTCATTACACTCGGCTTCTTAATCGCAATATATCGTTATTTCCAAAATAAGAAATCATAACACAATCACTCCGCCAATATGCTTGAATATTTAGCAATCATAATAACCGCAATATTTGTCAATAATATTGTTTTCTCACAATTCTTGGGGATATGCCCGTTCTTAGGCGTCTCAAACAAGCTGCCGAATGCCATCGGGATGGGAATTGCTGTGACAGTTGTTATAACAATCTCCACGTTGGTGACCTCATTGTTGCAGAACTACGTTTTGGGACCACTACATCTGGAGTATATGCAGACAATACTATTCATTTTGGTTATCGCAGCGTTGGTGCAAATGCTCGAAATCATTATGAAGAAAGTGTCTCCGGGATTGTATGTAGCTCTGGGAGTGTTCCTCCCATTAATTACGACCAACTGTGCCGTGCTTGGAGTAGCAATCATGGTAACACAAAAG
>JAFXHY010000040.1 GCA_017536215.1 Muribaculaceae bacterium
GGCATATATGAATTTTTGGATAAGAAAAAGATGGAGTCACTCCAAGAATTGGAAAGTCCGACCCTCCTTCGTCAGCAAGAGAAGAAAACAGAGCAGAAACCGTCGGCAAGCGCAAATCAAGCCACATCAAACCAGCCCACACAAGCACCACGTCGCATCAGCTATGCAGAGCAACGAGAGAAGCAGAAGCAACTTAAACGCTTGCAAAAGAAAGTAGAGGAAGCTGAAGGGGAAATTGCACGCATTGAAGGGGAAATTGCAGAAATTGAGCAAAAGCTTGCCGAGGGGGATACTAATCCCGAATTGTACACACTTCATGCGCAACGCACCAAGCAGCTTGAGAACGCAATGTCGGTGTGGGAATTGGCATCGATGGAAGTTGAAGAATTTAATACTGAGAGCTAATCCTGCAAGGGGACAAAGTTATTTACATCAGATAACAAAAGTGGTCAAAAAACTTGCAAACAGGTATTTTATTTCTTAAATTTGTAAAAGAATATCATTAAGTTGCATTAATATGGTATTTAATATGCTAAACCATTGATAAACAAGTAATACCCCAATATTATGAAATTTAAAATTCATAGCAAATCGCTTTATAACGCATTATCCACAGTGAGCAAGGTCATCAATTCAAAAAATGCGATGACAATCTTGAATAATTTTTTATTTGAAGTAGACGGCAATTGGGCAACAATTACCGCATCCGACCTTGAAAACATTCTAACTGCACGAGTAAAAATAGAAGGATTTGAGGGGGAACGCGGTAGTTTTTGTGTAGATGCACGTCGATGCGTAGAACTTTTCAAAGAGTTGCCGGAATTGAATGTAGATTTTATTGTTGACAGCAATTTAGCAATCACGATAGAGTATCCCGGTGACAAATTCAACTTTGTAGGAATAAATGGCGATGAATATCCAACTCCCAAACAGGAAGCACAAGATGTAGAACCATTGACATTTGAATGTCCGGTAGAGCAACTTGTTATGGGCATTGACAACACCTTGTTTGCCGTAGGTTCAGATGATTTACGTCCGCAAATGATGGGTATTTTATTTGATATCAAGCCTGATTATATCACATTTGTAGCAACCGATACCCGCAAACTCGTACGCTACACCAACAGCATCTCCGCACCCGGTATAACCGCTTCATGTATAATCCCGGTTAAGCCGGCAACAATCATCAAGAATGCGTTTGCGAAGGAGGAGAAAGTAACAGTGAAACTTGATACAAAGTCGGCAACAATAGAAAGTGAAACATTCACATTCAATTGTCGCTTTATCAAAGGTGTATATCCCGACTACAATCGAGTTATACCGACCAACAATCCGTATTCATTGACAATCGACCGTCACTCAATGCTTAATGCATTGCGTCGAGTTGGAGTATTTGTAGATCCAGGACATGGTCTTGTAAAATTCCGTATTACCCCGGAAAATTTGGAAATGAAAGCACAGGACAACAATTTCTGCACGTCAGGTCGTGTTGAACTTCCTTGCTCATTTACCGGGAATGAAATGATTATCGGATTCAGCGCACCATATCTTATCGAAATTTGCAATACATTGACAACCGATAATATTGTCATAAAGCTTAGCGATCCCAGCCGTCCCGGAGTATTTATCCCGGAAGAAAATGCTGAAGGTTCGGATCTTCTCATGTTGTTAATGCCAATGACTGTAAACAACTTCTAAAAAAGACTCAATATGCAGCTTTCATTGAAGAAACCGATAATATTTTTTGATTTAGAGACAACCGGATTATCAATTACCGGCGACCGAATCATTGAAATGTCAATAATAAAGATTGGCACTAATGGCGCGGAGGAAGAGTATAACTACCGATTCAATCCGGAGAAAGCAATATCGGCAGAAGCACAATCGGTTCACCACATTTCAAATGAGGATGTCAAAAATGAACCGACATTCAAGATGAAAGCACGCGAGATAGCCAGAATCTTTGAGGGGTGTGATATCGCAGGGTTTGGTTCAAGCCGATTTGATATACCGATGCTATCGGAAGAATTTTCGAGAGTTGGAGTTGACTTTGATTTCAGTAAGGCACGCTTTGTTGATGTACAGACAATATTCCACAAGAAAGAGCAACGCACACTCTCGGCTGCATATAAGTTTTATTGCACTAAAGATTTAGCTGATGCACATTCAGCACTTGCCGACACCCGAGCTACCTATGAGGTGCTTAAAGCTCAATTAGACAGATATGGTGATTTGCCCAACGACATTGAAAAGTTGTCGGAATATTCATCTCAAAAACGAAATGTTGACTTGATGGGACGAATAGTGTACAACGAACAAGGTGTAGAAACCATCAATTTCGGCAAGCACAAGGGCAAAACTGTTGCAGAAGTATTCAACAGCGATCCCGGGTACTATAGCTGGATAATGCAAGGAGATTTTTCTCAAGACACAAAAAATGTATTTACGCGAATAAAATTGGCATCGGGTAAATAACATAGAGATTTCTCGGTGGAAATAAATTAAAGTTCAACGATAGGCAATAGATATGTCATTAGCAGGAAAACATATAATAGTTGGGATAACCGGAGGAATAGCAGCCTATAAGACAGCGACTTTGGTGCGCCTATTAGTTAAACGTGGCGCAGAGGTTCAGGTAATAATGACACCCAATTCCAAAGAATTTATATGTCCGGTAACATTATCAACATTATCGGGGAAACCGGTGATAAGTGAATTCTTTACTGCGAACACCGGTCAATGGCATTCTCATGTAGACCTCGGATTGTGGGCAGATGCGATGGTAATAGCACCCGCGACGGCATCAACAATAGGGAAAATGGCAAATGGGATTGCCGATAATATGCTCGTGACAACATATCTCTCATCAAAAGCTCCGATATTTGTAGCTCCTGCAATGGACCTCGATATGATGGCACATCCGTCGACAACACGTAACATCGCGTTGCTTAAATCATATGGCAATCATATTATCGAACCGGCAGAGGGAGAACTTGCATCTCATCTTATAGGTAAAGGGCGAATGGAAGAGCCTGAAAATATCGTTAAAGTTCTTGATGAATTTTTCAATATGCCCAAACCATTGAAGGGGAAGCAAGTAATGATAACTGCAGGACCGACTTATGAGAAGATAGACCCGGTGAGATTTATCGGGAATTATTCAACCGGTAAGATGGGCTATGCAATAGCCGATGAAGCTGCCCGAAGAGGAGCAAAAGTTGTGTTGATATCAGGACCTGTAGGGATTACTCCGACGGAAGCATCGGTTGAAGTTGTAAAAGTGGAATCGGCACGTGAGATGCATGAACAAAGTATGATATATTTTGCGAATAGCGATATCGCGATTATGTCGGCGGCAGTAGCAGATTATACACCGGCAACAGTGTCCGATAAGAAAATAAAGCGAGAAAAAGATGATGTTCCGGAAATCAAATTAGTAAAAAATCCGGACATTGCCGCATCGCTTGGCAAAAATAAAAAGCCACAGCAAATACTTGTAGGATTTGCCCTTGAAACCAATGATGA
>JAFXHY010000041.1 GCA_017536215.1 Muribaculaceae bacterium
CAACCTTCTACATTGCGCACCAATTTCTTGGGGTCAAACTGAACATAGTCGAGAACTTCGGCAACTGTTTCGCCATCTATGATTTTGTCAATTTCGTAGCGGTCTTTGTAGACACTGATATGCACGGCGTTGGTGTCGCCAAAGAGATTGTGCATATCGCCAAGAATTTCTTGATAAGCTCCGGCGAGGAACACTCCTAAATAATAAGGTTCTCCTTGTTTTAGAGGGTGAAGCATAAGATAATCGGCACTACCACCTTGCACGGAGATAAAATGGGCAATTTTACCATCGGAATCGCATGTCATATCCTGAAGCGTTGCCATGCGCGACGGCTTCTCGTCAAGACGCGATAGGGGCATAACGGGGAATAGTTGGTCGATAGCCCAATGGTCGGGGAGCGATTGGAATAGAGAGAAGTTGCAGAAATATTTGTCGGGTAGCATGCGTGAAACTTTGCGCAATTCTTCGGGCGCATGTTTCATAGTCTGAGCGATGTCGCCTACTTCGCGAGCTATTGACCAGAATAATTTTTCAACCATAGCGCGAGTGCGGAGATCGATAAGCCCCAGCGAAAATAAATCGAGAGCTTCCTCGCGTATCTGCAGTGCATCGTGCCAACTTTCAAAAAGTCGAGGTTGAGGAGATAATTTATCCCATATATCGTAAAGTTCTCTAACGAGTTCATGTTCATCATCGCTAATTTCCTCATTGTCCTTCCATTGAGGGAGGGTAGTAGTCTCCAAAACTTCAAAAACGAGAACTGAGTGATGGGCTGTTAGCGAGCGACCGCTTTCGGTGATGATATTCGGATGTTTGATGCTGTTTTTCTCGCAGGCATCTACCAAAGAATAAACGGCATCATTAGCGTATTCTTGAATCGCATAATTCATTGAGGATTCAGATGCAGAATTGCGAGTGCCATCGTAGTCAACACCAAGCCCGCCACCAATGTCGACGAAGTCAATGTCGAATCCGCTTTTTGATAGTTGAACATAGAATTGCATCGCTTCACGCAACGCATTCTTAATAAAGCGAATTTTAGTTATTTGGCTGCCGATATGGAAATGTATTAATTTAAGGCAGTCTTTGATGTCGCGACGTTCGAGATAGTCGAGAGCTTCAAGCAATTCAGAGGAATTAAGTCCGAATTTTGAAGAATCGCCACCTGAGTCTTCCCATTTGCCGGCACCGGTGCTTGATAGCTTAATGCGAATACCGATGTTAGGACGTATTTTAATTCGACGAGAAATGTCGGCAATAAGCTTTAGCTCGTTCATCTTTTCAACAACGAGATAGATGCGACGTCCCATCTTTTGTGCAAGAAGGGCCAATTCAATATAAGTAGCATCTTTATATCCGTTGCATATAATCAAAGCATCATCGGCAATGTTGGTAGCAAGCACGGCATGCAGTTCCGGCTTTGACCCGGCCTCCAATCCAATGTTGAATTTCTTGCCGTGGCTCACAATTTCTTCCACAACTTGACGCATTTGATTTACCTTAATCGGATATACGATAAAGTTTTGCGCTTTATAATTATATTCTTGAGCCGCACGTTTAAAACAATTTGAAATCTTTTCAACGCGGTTGTCGAGAATATCAGGGAAACGAAGTAATACCGGAGCTGTAATATCGCGCAATTGCAATTCGTCCATGACCTCTTTAAGGTCAACTGACGCATATCCCTCTTTCGGGTTTACGGCAACATGTCCACGCTCATTGATGGTAAAATATTGGCGGCCCCACCCTTTGATATTGTAAAGCTCGGCGCTGTCTTCAATTTTCCACTTTCTCATCTGTGTCGGTTTGTATGGTTTAATTATACAATAATATTATTATTCTGATTAAATTGAAGCGCAAATTTAGTAAAAAAATAAATGTAATAGTCATTTACCCTAAAAAAATGATTTTTTCATAACTAATATTATCAATATATTTTATTAATAGGTACTTATTAATAGTCTCAATATTTGAATGATTACGAGCTATTTTATCTTTTATAGTCGGATGTGCAATGGTTGAAATTTTAAAGGGAAAGCTTAGATATATCGAGCAAAATTATAAATAGCTATTTGTTTTGAGAGAGGGTGGGATGACAAGATGGGATTGAATGTAGATTCGTCTAAAAAAGATAAAATCAGAGTTGATAAACAAAAATAGTCGAATGTGTAACAGGATTGTAATATTAAAAGTCGCGTATTAAAAAGAGTTATAGCCTCGTTAACAAATATTTGCATTTGTAAGTATCGGAAAATCATAGTAATTAGTAATTTTGCGTCGGAAAAGTAGGTCATTTATAATAAAATGCTTAACTTTGCAAAGCGAATTAAACTAAGAAACTATTAATAATTTTTAAAACTTTACGACTATGTCAGAAATTGCATCTCGTGTTAAATCAATAATTGTAGACAAACTCGGTGTAGACGAAAACCAAGTAACAGAAGCAGCAGCATTCACTACCGACCTCGGTGCTGATAGCCTTGACACTGTAGAACTCATCATGGAATTCGAAAAAGAATTCGGAGTAACAATTCCCGACGAAGACGCAGAAAAGATTGCAACTGTAGGTGACGCTGTTAAATACATCGAAGCTGCGAAATAATCAGTCATAAAATTAGTTCTAACACAATTTTATATTAAGAATAATGGAGTTAAAAAGAGTTGTAGTGACAGGTTTAGGTGCCATTACACCCATTGGCAACGACGTTGAAACGACGTGGGAAAATGCTAAGAAAGGTGTATCGGGCGCAGGTCCTATCACGCATTTCGATGCTTCAAAGTTCAAAACTCAGTTTGCTTGCGAAGTGAAGAACTTCGACGGCAACGCACTTTTCGACCGTAAGAAGGTTCGTACACTCGACCTTTACGCGCAGTATGCCCTCGCAGCTGCACGTCAAGCGGTAGAAGATTCAAAAATCGAGGAGGGCGAAAATCTCAACCGCGATCGTATCGGTGTTATAGTAGCAGCAGGAATCGGTGGACTTCACACTTTTGAGGAAGAAGCCGGCTACTATGCAATCAATAAAGAGAATGGCCCTAAATTCAATCCGTTCTTTATCCCCAAGATGATTGCAGATATTGCATCGGGACATATCTCGATGGAGTATGGCTACCACGGACCTAACTTTGGTGTCGTTTCGGCTTGTGCATCATCTAACAATGCAATCATTGATGCGTTCAATCTTATCCGTTTGGGTAAAGCTGACGCTATCGTAACCGGTGGTGCTGAAGCTGCTATCTATCCTGCCGGAGTAGGTGGTTTCAACTCAATGCATGCATTGTCAACACGTAACGATTCCCCCACAACGGCTTCACGTCCGTTCAGCAAGAGTCGCGACGGGTTTGTGATGGGTGAGGGTTCGGTTGTACTCGTGCTTGAGGAACTTGAACACGCGTTGGCACGCGGTGCTAAAATTTATGCTGAGGTTGCAGGTGGAGGTCTTTCTGCCGATGCTTATCACCTTACAGCAACCCATCCCGAAGGTTTGGGTGCTATTTTGGCTATGCGTAATGCTCTTGAAGATGCCAACATGAAGCCCGAGGATATTGACTATATCAATGTTCACGGCACATCAACCCCTGTTGGTGATGTTTCTGAAATTAAAGCTATTACTGAAGTATTCGGTGAACATGCTTATAACCTTAACATTTCATCGACTAAGTCGATGACCGGTCATCTTCTCGGAGCTACCGGTGCTCTTGAAGCAATGTTCTCGGTTAAAGCAGTTGAGAACGATATCGTTCCTCCTACCATCAATCATGAAGATGGGGATGATGATGAAAATATCGACTATCGCTTAAACTTCACATTCAACAAAGCTCAAGAACGCCCTGTGCGTGCTGCGCTCTCTAACTCATTCGGGTTTGGAGGTCACAATGCTACAGTGATTGTGAAAAAATTTGAGAAATAATATCCTGTAGGGATAAACGTAACGAAAGTTATTTAAACAACATAAGCGACCATGGTGAATTTCCACCGTGGTCGCTTTATTAGTGTTAAGGTTTCTTGAGCAAAGATTAATGGGAGTCGCCGAAAAGTAATTAAAATTGGGGTAATTTGTAGTAAAATATGTCAATTTTCTAATATTTTCTGACAAAATGCTTTGTTCTTAAAAAAATATGCCTACCTTTGCATATATTAATAACAGTAAAAATTATTTGCCTTAAACCTAAATAATAATGGAAAAAATAGACAATCTTGACCGAAAAATATTGAAAATTGTAATGCAAAATGCGCGAATCCCTTCAAAGGATGTGGCAGTAGAATGTGGAGTTTCGCGCGCTGCCATACATCAGCGTATACAGCGTATGGTAGATTTAAAGGTAATAACCGGTTCGGGTTACTATGTTAATCCTAAAGATTTAGGATTTTATACATGCACTTATATCGGAGTAAATCTTGAACGCGGAGCTCTTTATCGTGAAGTAGTGCCGGAGTTGCGTCGTATCCCCGAAATTACAGAATGTCACTTTACGACAGGTCCTTACACAATGCTTATAAAACTCTTTGCTCGCGATAATGAGCATTTGATGGATTTGCTTAATAATAAAATTCAAAATATACCAGGAGTGAAGGGGACTGAAACACTTATTTCTCTTGATCATTCAATTCATCGTCACCTTCCAATTGAAGTTGAAGATTAGTTCTGCTATCTTGGCTTTCATACAATTTGTTGAAATCCGTGAATAATTTACCGGTTTGAAATTGGGAATTATATATGGCAAACTACGATATTAGGCAGCTGCATGAGAAACTATTGCAAATACTATTAGTATTTGATAAAGTGTGTACCGAACACAATCTTCGGTATTGCATTTGTGGTGGAACGCTTCTTGGCGCAGTTAGGCATAAAGGATTTATACCGTGGGATGACGACCTTGATGTATCGATGCCGCGTCCCGATTACGAAAAATTAATAGCGCATGCTTCGGAGTGGTTGCCTGCGCCCTATGAATTTGTATGTGCGGAAAATGACAAGAAATATCCTTTGCCATTTGGTAAAATTCAAGATGCTTCAACAACGATAATAGAGCGAGAGCACTTGTATTATTTAGGTGGGTGTTATATTGATATATTCCCTTACGATGCATATCCCGATAGCTGGCTGGGACGTAAGCGTCAACGAGCAGAATACTTCTACTTGAAAAAATGTCTGTATCTTGTGCACCGCGACCCATATCGCCATGGACGAGGGGTGGCAAGTTGGTTGCCACGATTAGTGCGCAAATTGTATACGATGGAGAATATTCAACAGCGTATGCGTCGAGTAATGACTCGATTTGATTATGAGACGGCTAATATTGCATGCAGTTACACAGATGGGTGGCATCGTATATTGCCAAAATCTATAACCGGAGACTATGCTCCGATAGAATTTGAAGGGCATCAAGTGATGGGTATTCGCAATTTTCATCCATATCTTACTGCTATGTATGGTGCGGATTATATGACGCCACCACCACCGGAAGATCGTTGGCAGCACAATTTCAATTATCTCAATCTTGAATTGCCTTATCGCCAATATACTCCGGAAATGCGCGATAAATAGATTGCATATTTGAGTCAAAACAAATATATTAATGCGAGTTTGAAATCTTTACTCGCATTGTTTATAATGCAATAGCTTAATTTCCGAATTAAGCTATTGGTTGATTTTATGAAAATTCTTGCATAATTTTGTCGAAAAATTAGTGGATTTCTCAGATGAAAAAAGTATCTTTGCACGTTAAAATGTAAGTACAAATTAAAAGTACAGTTAAAATGGATACAAAGTTTATTTTTGTGACAGGAGGCGTAGTTTCTTCGTTGGGAAAGGGGATTATCTCAGCATCGCTCGCTAATTTGCTTATAGCCCGTGGTTATCGTGTAACAGTACAGAAGTTTGACCCGTATTTGAATATCGACCCGGGAACACTAAACCCCTATGAGCATGGTGAATGTTATGTGACAGTAGACGGTCACGAAGCTGACCTAGACCTCGGTCACTATGAGCGATTTACCAATATCCAAACGACAAAATCTAACAATATAACAACCGGTCGTATCTATCAGAGCGTTATTAATAAAGAGCGCCGCGGTGACTATATGGGTAAGACTGTACAAGTAGTGCCTCATATTACCGATGAAATTAAAAATAGAGTAAAAGCACTTGGAAAAACCGGTAATTTTGATTTTGTGATTACAGAAATAGGAGGAACAGTTGGTGATATCGAAGGGTTACCATATCTTGAAAGTGTTCGCCAATTGCGATGGGAACTTGGTTCTAATTGCGTTTGTGTCCATCTGACTTATGTGCCATATATTGCAGCAGCGAAAGAATTGAAAACAAAGCCTACTCAACACTCAGTAAAGCAGTTGCAAGAATTAGGTATTCAGCCGGATATCTTGGTGTTGCGTACGGAGCAAGATGTATCAGCCGAGATGCGTCGCAAAATTGCACTTTTCTGTAATGTTGCCCCGGAAGCAGTGGTTCAATCAAAAGATGTTTCCACAATTTATCAAGTGCCTATCATGATGCATGAACAGCATTTTGATGAGTTGGTGATTAAGAAAGTAGGTCTTTCTGTTGAGGGAGAACCAAATATGAAAGCTTGGCTTAATTTCCTCGACAAGATGAATTATGCGGAAAAGAGTGTACGTATCGGACTTGTTGGAAAATATGTAGAGCTTCAAGATGCGTATAAATCAATTAATGAATCTTTAATTCAAGCAGCTACCTACAATGACCGTAAGCTTAAACTTGAATTTATCCAATCAGAGAAACTCACTGATGCTAATGTTGAAGAAACTTTAGCAAACATGGATGGTGTTATCGTAGCTCCCGGTTCCGGTCCTCGTGGCGTGGAAGGTAAATTTGTAGCCTTGAAATGGTGTCGCGAGCATAATGTGCCTACATTCGGTATTTGCCTTGGAATGCAATGTATGGTAATTGAATTCGCTCGCAATGTCCTTGGTATGCCTGAAGCAAACTCAACAGAATTCAATCATGCTACTCCCAACAATGTTATTGACTTGATGGAGGAGCAGAAGAGCATAGCAAACGTAGGTGGAGTAAGACGTCTCGGCGCATTTGACTGTGAGTTGAAAGAGGGTTCGCGCACAGCGCAGGCTTATGGAAAAACGCACGTCAGCGAGCGTCATAGCCATCGTTTTGAGTTTAATAATGAATACTTGGCTCGTTTTGAAGAGGCAGGCTTGAAATGCGTAGGTGAAAACCCGGTGAGCCATTTGGTTGAAGTGGTTGAAATTCCGGAAAAGCGTTGGTATATTGGTGTTCAATATCATCCCGAATATTCATCGACGGTGCTTAATCCCAATCCACTATTTGTCAGCTTTGTTAAAGCGGCAGTTGATTATAGCGAAGAGAAAAATCAATAATACTAAAATAAAATAATACTACGTGAATAGTTCGTTAAAGATTATCCTTGTGATGGCAGCAGTGTTCTTCGGCATGATGCTGCTTACACCCAAAAAAGAGGACAAAGTTCAAAGTGCACCGATACAACAAGAGGTGGTAGCGGATTCAAATGAACAAATAACCATATCCGAAGCAGAGAAGGCGTTGATACCTGATATCGTGAAGCAGGTAGGTGTGCGCGAAATTACCGACGGTAAAGAAACTTTTAGTTATATTACCGACAAAGTAGCACTTCATCTTATGGATGGGAAACTAAGCGGTACGGTTACAGTTGATTCGCTTACGGCAGAAGTCGATAGTGCTTTGGAGTGTCATTTCCCCCTCGAAATGAATGTGACGCAGCAAACTGTCGCTAATGCCACTCTTGCAAAAGAATTGAAAGAAATCGGTACATATAAGAAGTTCGCGCCGCTTCGCAAAGAGGTGCCGATGCTCGATACATTGCGCTTGCAAAATAATGTCCTTGCATTGGAATTTGACACTCACGGAGGTATTATTTCAAAAGCCACACTTCTTGACCCGGCTTATCGTACATTCTTTAAGTCAAAAACAGACCCCAATAAGATTGATTCGGCGCAAGTAGTTGTATTCAGTCCGGCTGATGATGCATCATATTGGTTTAATATTTCCTACAACAACAATAATGTTTCGGCACGTAATCTCTATTTCACGCCAAAGCAGGTGGGTGATAGCATAGTAGAGATGACTGTCGACCTTGGAGACGGAGCCCGTTGGGGTTATCGTTATACACTTCCGCAAGGCGATAGCTATATCGTCAGAATGGACGTGATACAGGAAAATACAGCTCACATATTGCCGATGAACACCACGCAGATGATGTTCAGTTGGAAAATGCAATTGCCGAGATTGGAACGCGGTTTGACCTTCGAGGAGCGAAATTCCGGTATCTACTATCGCTATATCGGAGAATCTCCGGATTATATCAATGGCAACTCATCTACAACTGAAACAATGAATCATTCGTTGCAGTGGCTTGCTTATAACAATCAGTTCTTCTCTACGATAGTAATTCCACAAAAGGGATTCATGTCGGGAAAAGTGGTTCAACAAGCATATAAAGTGCAGCCGGATGCTCAGCATATTAAGTTCCTTGCAGCCGATATGGAGGTGCCCTATGATCCGGAAGCTGAGGTTTGCGCTTCGCTTGATATATTTATCGGACCGAACTCATATTCGCTACTTTCCGACATCGATGAGCAGTTAGGAAGCGAAGATGGATTGGACCTCAATAGAGTAGTCCCACTCGGTTGGTCTTGGCTTCGTTGGATTAACACCTTGATTGTCATTCCGGTGTTTGATTTCTTAAGTGGATTTGTTTCAAATTATGGTCTTATAATTTTATTGTTGACAATCTTCATTAAGATAATAATCTTCCCCTTTACCTATAAGAGCTACCTTTCTCAGGCCAAGATGCGATTGCTCGCTCCTGAAATAAAGGAAATTAACGATAAATATCCCGGCAAGGAGAATGCTATGGTGCGTCAGCAAAAGACAATGGCACTCTATTCCAAGGCCGGCGCAAGCCCATTCTCCGGCTGTTTGCCTTTGTTGCTCCAGATGCCGATACTTATCGCTATGTTCTCTTTCTTCCCCTCATGTATCGAATTGCGTGGACAAAGCTTCCTATGGGTAGAAGATCTTGCGTCGCCCGACGTTATTTTCTCATTGCCATTCTCGATACCGTTCTATGGTAAGGATGTAAGTTTGTTCTGTTTATTGATGACAGTGACCAATATAATCTATACACGCATCAATATGAAAAATCAGCCATCATCATCATCGATGCCCGGCATGAAATGGATGATGTATTTGATGCCTGTAATGTTCCTCTTCTTCTTCAATAGCTATCCCGCAGCATTGAGCTACTACTACTTCTTGTCGTTGTTGATAACGATAATCCAAACATGGATTTTCCGTCGTTGTGTTAATGAAGATAAGTTGCGTAGAAAGATGGCGGCAGCAGCTGCAAAGCCTAAAAAGAAATCAGGATTTATGGCACGTCTCGAAGAGGCTCAGCGCAAACAGCAAGCAGCATTGCGCGAGCAACAGCAGAAAGGACGCCGTCGTTAAGCCTATATCCAGAGATGATAATATTAGAGAACTTTTTAGTTAGATAAATAGATTAGAATTTTAACTAAAAGGAGAAATTAATAGTACAAATGGTTAAAACTATCCTCGGAAGCAAATTCCGAGGATAGTTTTTTTATTAAAATCATTATTTATTGAAAAAAATATTCTACCTTTGAGAAAGCACTTTTTAATAAACATATTAAAACTAATATTAACAATAAAAATAAGATACCATGATTAGTCCGTTAGCTCATGTAGACGCGTCAGCCAAAATTGGTGAAAATGTTATAATACATCCATTTGCGTATGTGGATAAAGATGTAGTAATAGGAGATGGGTGTGAAATTATGCCATATGCAAGTATATTGCATGGCACTCGTATGGGTAGTCGTTGCAAAGTCTTTCAAGGAGCAATCTTAGGTGCCGACCCCCAAGATTTTCGTTGGAAAGGAGGCGAAGCTCATTGCGTCATTGGGGATGATGTTGTGATTCGCGAACACGTTATCGTTAATCGTGGTTTTGAAACACCTGAAGGAACAGTTATAGGTAGTAACATTTTTATTATGGCAAATAGCCATGTAGGACACGACTGTAAGTTGGCAGGCAAGAGTGTGCTCGGTAATGGAGTTACGATGGCAGGCAATGTCAGAGTAGGCGAAAATGTTATTTTGTCCTCTAATACTATATTCCATGAGGATTCTAAAGTGGGCGCATGGACGCTTGTGAAAGGAGGTTGCCGTATTTCGGGAAATGTGCCTCCATTTGTTATTGTAGCACATAATCCGGTGGAATACTATGGCGTGAATGCCTACGTGATGCGTAAACATGGCTATACCGATGAGCAAATTGATGAAGTTGCAAAGGCTTATCGTCATATTTATCAGTCGGGTACGTCGGTATTTAATGCGCTTCAGCGTATAGAAGCCGACGTGGCGCCATCGGAATCTCGTGATATGATTACCAACTTTATCAATGAAGTAGATTTGAAGATTGTTGCTGTTCCCGTTGAGTTGGAATAGTACAAGCGCAAAAGGTTGACCGATAAAAATAAAGAGATATGAGTTTGTCGCATTGCAGATAGAGTCTGTAAATTAGCGACAACTCATGTTTCTATGCGTTTTTTAAGGAAAAAAATCCGTAATCATTTGCTAAGCATATAAAAATACGTTAATTTTGTAACGTAAAAGCGGGAGTAGTCGTATGCTTGAGTTAAATCTATCGATATAGTTGATTGTGAGAATAATTCCTCATAATGATAAATGGTCGAATTCCGCTACGTAACAATAGTATTGCAATAGTCGAATAAATAATCTATTAATAATTCAAAATCCTCTAAACTTCTATGTGGTTAACAAGCTCTTCAATAGGACGAAAGTTTGTCATGGCATTGACCGGCGCTTTCTTGATCCTGTTTGTTACATTTCACGTGTTGATGAATGGAGTTGCATTGTTCTGGCCAACAGCCTACAATGTTATTTGTGAATTCCTCGGAGCCAACTGGTATGCCCTTGTCGGCACTGCCATTCTTGCCGGAGGTTTCGTACTCCATATCCTCTTCGCATTGTGGCTAACCTACGAGAACCGTCGCGCACGCGGTGGCGACAGCTATGCAGTGACCTCACGCCCCAAACAAGTGGAGTGGTCGTCAAAGAATATGCTCGTTCTCGGTATCGTAGTAATTTGCTTCTTGTTGGTGCATCTCTACCAATTCTGGGCTAAGATGCAGCTCCCCGAAGTACTCGGCATTGAAGGAGAGTATCCCGCTGCTGCCGGTACACTCTTCATTCAAGAAGCATTCAGCTGCCCCATCACACTTATTATCTACCTCATCGGTTTCGTCGCATTGTGGTTGCACATGACTCACGGTTTCTGGTCAATGTGCCAATCATCAGGTCTTAACAATGGCACTTGGATGAACCGATTGAAAACAATTGGTAATGTATGGGCAACAGTAGTAGTATTGCTCTTTGCTGTTCAAGCAATTGTGTTTACCGTGCAATCTAAAAACAATTATTACACCACTAATGAAGCGCTTCTTGAACAATACAAGGAAATGCTTCCCGCTTGCGAATGTGAAGGTTGCGAAGGTTGTGAAGATTGCGCCGACTGTGTATGTGCAGAAGGTGAATGTGCTGAAACATGCCATCGTTGCGTAATGGTAGCTAACATAGTTGCAGCTGCCGATGGATGTTGCGCAAAAGAAGCAACTTGCGACAAAGCTAAAGCTTGCGCAAAAGAAGGTGCTTGCGACAAGGCTGCAAACTGCGACAAGACTTCTTGTGGTGAATGTGCTCAAGATTGCCAACAAGCTTGTGAAGAAGGTGCAACTTGCCCCAAACAAGAAAGCTGTGGCTCAGAGTGTGAAAAAGAATGCACTCACAACGAGGCACCCTCAGTGAAAGACAACTTTAATGACTCAACATTTTAATTAATCAGTTATGGCAGATATTAAAAATATCGAAGGGATGATTGACTCAACACCAATCATGAAAGACTATGCCGACATTGAATCGGCTTCTCTTCCCGAATATCAGATTGACTCAAAGATACCCGAAGGTCCCGTAGCTGAGAAATGGACCAACTATAAAGCACATCAGAAATTGGTCAACCCTGCCAATAAGCGTAACCTCGATGTAATCGTTGTCGGAACAGGTCTTGCAGGTGCATCAGCAGCATCAACGCTCGGTGAAATGGGCTTCAATGTGCTTAACTTCTGTATTCAAGACTCACCTCGTCGCGCTCACTCTATCGCCGCTCAAGGTGGTATCAATGCCGCAAAGAACTATCAAAACGATGGTGACTCAGTATATCGTTTGTTCTACGACACAGTGAAAGGTGGTGACTTCCGTTCACGCGAAGCCAACGTATACCGTCTTGCTGAAGTTTCAAACAATATTATCGACCAATGCGTACAGCAGGGTGTTCCTTTCGCTCGCGAATACGGCGGTATGCTTGCTAACCGTTCATTCGGTGGCGCTCAAGTGTCACGTACATTCTATGCTAAAGGTCAAACCGGTCAGCAGCTCCTTCTTGGTGCGTATGCTTCACTCAACCGTCAAATCGAAAAGGGTACTGTTAAGTCATACAACCGTCGCGAAATGCTCGAATTGGTAATCATCGATGGTCGCGCTCGCGGTATAATCGTGCGTAACCTCGTGACAGGTAAGCTCGAACGCTACGCTGCCCACGCAGTTGTACTCGCAACCGGTGGTTATGGTCGTACATTCTTCCTTTCTACAAATGCAATGGGTTGCAACGGTTCGGCTGCTATCCAAGCATTCAAGAAAGGTGCTTATCTTGCTAACCTCGCATTTACTCAAATTCACCCCACTTGTATCCCAGTTCACGGAGAGGATCAATCAAAATTGACTCTTATGTCGGAATCACTCCGTAACGATGGACGTATCTGGGTTCCCAAGAAAAAAGAAGATGCAGAGGCAATTCGCGCCGGTAAACTCAAACCTACCGATATCCCCGATGAAGATCGCGACTTCTACTTGGAACGTCGTTACCCCGCATTCGGTAACCTTTGTCCTCGTGATATCGCATCACGTGCAGCTAAAGAACGTTGCGATGCCGGCTATGGCGTAGGTACAGGAAATGCAGTATATCTTGACTTCAAATATGCTATCGAACGCCTTGGTGCCGACGTAGTACGCGACCGTTATGGCAACCTTTTCGATATGTATCAGATGATTTCAGATGACAACCCCTATGAAACTCCGATGCAAATCTTCCCTGCAAGCCACTACACAATGGGTGGTATCTGGGTAGACTACGAATTGCAAACTTCAATCAAGGGTCTTTTCGCAATCGGTGAATGTAACTTCTCCGACCACGGTGCAAACCGTCTCGGCGCTTCAGCGTTGATGCAAGGTCTTGCCGATGGATATTTCGTACTTCCCTACACACTTCAAAACTACCTCAGTGACCAAATTAAGGTGCCTCACTTTAAAACCAATGCTCCTGAGTTTGCTCAAGCAGAGGCTGATGTTAAAGCTCGTATTGAGAAGTTGATGAATATCAAGGGTACTAAGTCACCTGACGAAATTCACAAACGTCTCGGACGTGTGATGTGGGACCTTGTAGGTATGGGTCGTACACTCCAGAGCATCGTTAAAGCTACAAAGGAAATTGAAGAGGTACGCAAAGAATTCTATAGCGATTTGCGCGTAGTAGGTGCTGCTGA
>JAFXHY010000042.1 GCA_017536215.1 Muribaculaceae bacterium
ACGCTGTCCGCTCCCCGATGCAAGTATTATGACGACTCGTTTTTTCATCTCTATTTTCCTTGTTAGCAAAAATAACAATAATTACTCAATGTCGCTAAATTATTAGTGGGTATATATAAAAAGGAGCTTCATCGCGAAGCTCCTTTCTATGGTTTCCAATAGGTACAATTTCTAAGGTAAAAAAGATTGTTTTAGGTTCGTGTCACAAAAGTCGCTTGATTTTTTGACCCTACCAAACAAATTTATATGTTTTCAAACATATTTTTTAAACTATAAATTATTAAACCTCCGACTTTTATTATGCTAATATCTTGTATATCAATAAAATATAGCTTATTGGTGGGGTTTGTGTCTAATTGTGAAATAATGTTAAAATTATACTTTTTGGTTACTTTTTTTCATTTTTGCTCGAAAATTGCATCAATTTAAAGTCATTTCCGTCAAAAATTCCGTAGCTGAAAAATTTTAACCAATCGCCTAAAATAATTAATCGTTCACCCGATGTTTGCTTGTGGTCGACCATGATATGTCGATGTCCGAAAACGAAATAATCTATCGGCTCTTGAGTGTGACCGGCCTGCCACTCTTTGGCATATATAGCAAGAGGGTCGGTTGTGATATCAAATTCAGGCATCTCTTTCTCGTTTTTTCGGCTATGACTTGACCAATTATGTGCAAACGGAATTGTCCATCTCGGGTGTATTGATGAATATAGCTTATGGCAAATACGATTGCGGAATATACTGCGAATAATTCTGAAACCACGAGGTAATTTCCCTACGCCATCGCCATGAGTAATCAAGAAACGTTTGCCATATATTTCGGTAACATACTGCCCGTCAATCACATTTAAACCAATCTCGTCGCGCAAATAATCAAATAACCAAATATCGTGGTTGCCGATGAACCAATATATTTTTACTCCTTTGTCGGCTAATTTTGCGAGCGCACCGAAAAAGCGTACATAGCCACGTGGCACTACTGTGCGATATTCAAACCAATAATCCAATATATCACCGACCATGTACAAAGCGCCGGCTTTATCGGCTATACTTTCGAGAAATTCCACGACGAGATTTTCCCTTTGTCGCGTTGTGGCGTCGTAGGTAGTGCCTAAATGTAGGTCAGAAATGAAATAAATCGGTCGCGTCGAATCCATTTTGCTATGGCTTGGTTAGATAGTTGTCTATGTTTTAATTCTGTATATTATTGGTTCTCAGTATTAATATATAGGAATGCCTATATTTTTACATATATTATGCGGTGTTGGCTATAACATTCCTAATTCAAGTTTTGCCTCCTCTGTCATCATGTCTTTGTTCCATTCGGGTTCAAATACCACGTTAATTGTGACAGATTTCACACCATCAATCGACTCCAATTTATAGCGCGCATCATCAACAATGAAATCGGCCATTGGGCAATTGGGCGCTGTCATGGTCATATCTATCACCAAGTTACACTCGTCGTCAAGGTCGATTTTATAAATCAGTCCAAGGCTATATATATCGACAGGAATTTCCGGATCGTAGACCATTTTGAGCATTGCTACGACTTTTTCCTCTATTTTTAAACGTTCTTCTGTGGTCATTTTTTATGAAAATTTGTTTTAATGTACAAATATACAACTAAGAATTGTTATATTTGCACTTAATTAGTAATAAAATTGTAGGATTTTATTACCGGGAATAAATATGAAGGGAATTTCCTTAATATGATAATTATCAATTAAAATTGAAAAATATGAAAAATTTTCGACATCTTATTGTAGTTGCTGTGTTGGCTATCGCATGTTCGATTGGTGCACAAGCTCAGTTCCGTTTCGGTGTTAAGGCCGGTATGGCTATCAATAAATTAAGCTTCGATGAATCTGTGTTCGATGCGCAAAATCGCGGGGGATTCACCGGTGGTGTGATGGCTGAATTTACTGTGCCGGTATTAAATCTTGGATTTGACGCATCGGTGCTTTATGCTCAACGTTCGGTTAAAATTAGTGGTGTTACCGACAAGCGTAGCTATATCGACATCCCGGTGAACTTTAAATGGAAAATGTCATTGTTTGGAGTTGGAAACATTGTTGCTCCTTTCTTAACCACCGGTCCCGACTTTTCGTTCCTTTGCTCTGAGCAAGGATTTAATGATGCATGGGAAAGCAAAAAATTTGATATTGCTTGGAACGTGGGAGCCGGATTGCAATTGCTAAATAAGGTGCAAGTGGCGGCAAGCTATGGTTTCGGCTTGACAAACTCTGCGTCTTCATCGGTAACCGGCTTTGAGGGTAAGAACCGCTCTTGGACTGTAACCTTGGCTTATTTGTTCTAATTAAAAAATAACTAAGATAAAATCTAAGCCCTGTTTTGAGTCGTAAAGATTCATGCAGGGCTTCGTTGTGTTATGCTAATATTTCCCGAATTGTTAGCCGTTGAATTGTTCGGCATTCAACAATCCTAAAGCTTTGCTTCTGCCAAGCAAATCGGGAAGGATTCCGGCTATGTCGTTGGCAGCTACATCGCAATCCTTGATTCTAATATTGGGATGCTGTATCGCTCCTATTTCTTGCATCTGTTGTAAAAGAGCATATGCCTCTTCGAGGATAGGAGTATCGGGGCTACTATTCCCTACTTCTGTGTAATATGCATAGAGCATTGACGAAATGTAGGTCAAAATATGAGCGAAATGGTCAACATCGGAAGCCTCGGCTGTTGGTGAAGTAAAACCATTGCGGTCGCCAATCTCAAGTGTTGCCGACAGGAGGCGAATTAAAATGTCGAGTTGTGCTTGAGATAATCCTACACTCTTTTTAGAAGCCATTGTACTTCGATAGAGTAGAAGCATTCCGGTAGCAAATGCTTCATCGCTCACGCCCCCATGCAAAAGCGCTACAAGATGACGACCGGCAACAAAAGTCCCGGCAATTAAAGCTTCATCGCTGAGAGTGTCCTTGGCATTGTAGAGTCGCGTCCATTCGGCATCAAGAGTAGCAGTAGCTTCCCCCGATACACGTATCGCTTCTGATATGTTGCCCGCTTCGAGTGCTGCGTCAGTGCGTTCAGAAGCAGTAATTGCATATTGTCGTATATTCATTTTTGTTTTGATTTAAATGCCTATGGCAAATTTTATTGGGATATTCATTCTCTTTTGCCAACATTCCTCGCTATGACTTTCCCCGGGGAAGAAACAACATTTAAAATGCAAATCGTCCCACCCTTGTCGATGAAATATTTCATCGACAAGAGGCTGATAGGGTAGGTATAATTGGTCTACAGTTTGGTCTCCATAATCCATGTATATGCGACATGAATTGGCTGCCGGGAGTTTTTCTTCAAGATAATCACGAAGTGATTTTGCCCATATCGGAGCTGCATCAAGAGTGCCGTCGGGTATCATTGCCACATGGGTTGATAGACAACAAGCCGTGCCAAATACATCAGGATATTCACAGATTGCATAGAGCGAAATTAAGCCTCCGCAACTCGATCCCATAATTAAAGTATTTTCTTTGTCGCTCAGCGTGGAATAGGTTTTATCAATAAATGGTTTTAACTCCTTGACAATAAATGCCAAATATTCATCGGAATTAAACTCTGCCTTATTGTATTTCTGCAATAGAG
>JAFXHY010000043.1 GCA_017536215.1 Muribaculaceae bacterium
AAAGCATATAGCCGGAGAGCCGCTGACACTTGAATTGAGTCGCGAAGCATCGCCGGATTTGCTTCTGACCGAAATCGATGAGCGAATAGTGAAGATACGCCCGATGGCAACACCTATCGACCAAATATCACGCCATGCCGGAGCTCGCAATAGCGGAGCGATGACGGTGGAATATTATTCGGTAGACACAAAAGAAGTAAGCACTACCCTAATCAGTGATTCATCGGAGATCTCAACATGGGGAAAGATTGGAGGAGCATTATTGAACACTGCCAATGACGGAATTTTCGAAGCGACAGAAACAATCATGGTGCCGGGGGTTGAAGCGACAACGATTGATGGAAACACCGAAACTCTCGTGCTATATGTGGTGGCTAAAGATACAAACGGGATTCAAGTTATCTCGGTCAATAATAACTCGAGTCGTGGGTCGAGCGTTCCGGAGTTGAAAGCAGGGACAATGTTGGTGAGAATGGGTCGAGCAGCAGCAGAGCTTGATGTTCAGACGCCACAATTTGAAGCCTTACCAATGAAGAAGAGCAATAATTGTCAGATTTTTAAAGCTCAGGTGGAACAGTCGACCTATCATAAGATAGCAAATAAAGAGGTGGGGTGGAGTTTCTCCGACCAAGAGGAGGCAGCTATCAGCGATATGCGTCGCGGCATGGAGAAAAACTTCTTGTTTGGCTCGTGTGGAAAGTTGACCGACCCGATAAAGAACACCGAGATAATGCTGACCGGGGGAATCTGGCATCAAGCGGGAAAGGAGTGTCAATATGAAAAAGGGAAGCTCGACATGAATCGCTTGATAGAGATATCGCGAGCAGCATTTACCGGGAATGGAGGCTCGTCGAAGAAACTTTTGATTGGAGGGACAATGCTAATAGAGGAGCTCAACAAGCTGGAGCATGTAAGAATTATCGGAGCTAATGAGACGACAACCCATTGGGGGTTGGATTTTACAGAGATTGTTACAAAGTTCGGACGTCTCTACGTTATGGCATCGGAAATTTTCGACCAGTGCGGACACTCTCACGACGGAATGATAATCGACCCGGAATATCTGACGAAATATTGCCATGTTCCGTTCCGCACCGAGCGATTGGATTTGCGCACGAGCGGACAGCGCAACACCGAGGCGATAGTAATCACGGAGGCATCATGTCTGGTACTTCGTTATCCGCAAGCCCACATGCGAGTAATCGGAGTTGACTCGGAAGCTACTGCATGACAACAGAATGAATGAAAGCCTTAGGGACATCAAAAAGACAAAGTCCTAAGGCTTTTTTAAGTAGAAAGAGTATGATGATAAAATTAAGTAAAGAAGATATGTTGAAAGAGTGGAAGCTACGGAAGGGAATGATTCCATTTTCTACGTCAACATTACAAATAACGCGAGCCGATAGCGGTAGTATTGATGAGATGCTACAAAGCGAAATCGATGATTGGTATGCCGATTTGCTATCACGTGAAGCCCCGGAATTATTGCCGCAGAGGAATTTTGCGTCGGAGGTCGCGATAATCGACAACGGGGATTTAAGTGTAGATATCGAGTTGCCCGATGATGCAGTCAGAGTGGTGTCGATAAGAATGAGTGGTTGGAAACGCCCGGCACGCATCATTGAGAATAGCGATAGTGCATTGGCTCGAATGCAGACAAGCCGGTATGTGTCGGGAAAAACGAGCGACCCGATAGCAGTGAGACGAGGGCGCCGACTGACATTATACGGTAAAAGTGATGCCGGGAAGTTGATAGAATTAATATGTGTAGCTCCACCGTCTGATGGTAGCTATGAAATGGCACGACAATTATTGAAGAGTATTAATCAACTTTAGAAAAGAGCAAGGGGATAGATATATAATATGAAACTGAAGAAAGATGAAATAAGTATCAGTATTGTAAATGCAGCACGCAGAGCATGGGAACGAGGGGCAGAATTACGAGCTCGACGAGAACGGTATAAACGATTTACATATGGCGACCAATGGAGCGACATTGTTGTAGAGCCCGACGGGACAAAGATGACAGCTCGGCAACAAGCCTTGAAGCATGGCAAAGATCCGATGACAAATAATCTGATACGAAGGATGGTGAAGTGTGTGGTTGGACGCTTCCGAGTGTGGTTGGAGGATAAGTAGGCAGAATGTGCTGCATCAGAATCATGGATGAATGACATATACCGCACCAACAGTCTCGACGAGATAGATTGCCGAGCACTGGAAGAGTTTTTGATTTCGGGAGTAGCCGTGCAACGTGTAGCCGATGATGGGGGAATCTGTCGAGAAGGGATACGAGTGGACAATGTCAGTCCGGTAAAGTTTTTTGTTAACAGTTTCACCGATCCCAGAGGCGACGATATCGAGATGATAGGGATGTTGCACGATATGAGCCGCAGCGAGATTGTCATGCGTTTTGCCTACGGAAGCCGAGCAAAAGCGAAAGCATTGCGCGAACTGTTAGTACAGAAGGATGAGCATAGTTGCGACAGTATAATGGGGCACTCGATTCACGATATTGAAAATTTCAATTATAGCAAAGACCGAGGACGTTGCCGACTAATTGAAGTGTGGACTCTTGAAAGCCGGGAAATGGTAAAGTGGCACGACAAAGCAAGAGGAGCATGTGGCATAGAAAGCCCTGAAAGTGCAACATGGATTGACGATGAAAACAAAATGCGCACAGACAACGGGGTGGCATTGATAGACAATATGTTGACACATAGTACCGAATGGTATTGCCGTTGGTTGACTCCCGACGGGAGTGTGATTAGCGAATATGCATCCCCTTATCGTCATGGCAGCCACCCATTTGTGGTAAAAATGTACCCTCTGACCGATGGGGAAGTACACTCATTGGTAGAAGATGTCATAGACCAACAAATCTATATCAACCGTCTTATCACACTGATGGACAGAGTGATGAGCACTTCGGCGAAAGGTGTTTTACTATTTCCCAAAAGTCAGCGCTCATCGGGCATGGATTGGGAAAAATTGTCGTCGCTGTGGGCATCTCCCGATGGCGTAATCCCATATGAGGCCATCGACGGCGCCCCCGAACCTCGACAGTTGATAACTAATGCGAGCGATTTCGGAGCGCGAGAGTTGTTGAGTTTGGAACTGAAAATGCTTGAAGATGTTTCCGGAGTCAGCAATGCATTGCTTGGCAGAAGTAGTGGCGGAGGGAATGTCGGATATGAGCGATATGAAAGTGAGGTGCGTAATGCCACAGTGGCAATAAATGATTTGTTGTTGACATTTGTACATTTCAGAGAGAGTCGCGACAAGAAATTGCGTGGTATTTAGTGGGTATTTTACCATTTTAACAATCCAGTGCCAAATTATTGCCCACGCGCATGGTAATTTTGCCAATAAACAAAAGGGATAGAAAAATGGGAGAATACACAGAACAACGAAACAGGGATTTCATGCGGGCCTTCCGCGACGAAATGAAGGCAATGTACAATCGAGGAGAGTCGGTCAACGTAGAGAAGGTGATTGAGCGAGTGGCGAGCAGAGAAGCCCCGGGATATTACGTTAGTTACCGATATGCGCGGCGTGCGGTTGGCGATTTGATAGGACGAGGAGTGATAGCTAATTATTCCGGAGGGCTGCGACGCCATTCACGTCGGGACATGATGATAGAGATAGGGCAGAAATGTAGGTTGCGTATGGAGCAAAAGGGAATAAATCTGGGGAGAGCACTTGTAGATGTACTCGTTGAGGAAAAAGCATCATCGTTTTTCATGACAAAGTCCTATGCTCGTCAATTATATTATAAGATGGAGAAAGAAAAAAAGCGAAGTAATTAAAGAAAAAAGTATATGAGGATTGAGATATTAAAAAGTGGAGTAATGGAGGAGATATATGCATTATCGGCATTGCAAGGATATGTAGAATTGCCTGAAAAGGAACGATCATTGCTTCAAGAGGACCAAGAGGAAGGATTATCGGTGCTTGTAAACGATGCATTTGCCGACGTGGTGATGGAATTGATGCCATATGTAGCGGATATAGGAGCTCCGGAGGAAGATAACGAGGGAAATATGTGGATAGAATTTAAAGAATATAATTCAGGCCAAAAAGTTATGATACCGATACTGAGTCAAATAGTAACGAAAGGGATTGCCTACAAAGTGTTGGGAGCAATTTATGAAGGGATAGAAGTAGGGGGAAATTATTTTTCACAAGCAAAACACGCATTATCGGGGGCAATAGAGTTGCTCGACCAGAGTCATATTTCCGATTGCCGGTTGCGCGGATGGCGATAGTATTAATCGAAAATAGCCCTAACGATAGGAAGAGATTGCAAATTTTTAAGCGACCCGAAATGCGTAGAATAGTATCGAATTAGGAAGTCGATAATATTATTACGATCGGCGCGCGACAGGTGGAAAAGGTGCATATTTCTCAAATTCATACGAGAAAGGGAGAACAGCACTGCCGCTTGCTGCGCGTCGAGCCATTGAGAGTGGAGCGGAGGAGCTTGTCGGAAACGTCCTTCAGCGAAGTCAAAGCAAGCGCCCTCAGTATAAGAGGAAGTGTCGGGAGCTATCCCCATAAATTGCTGTAGGGAGAAGAGGAACGCAATAGGAGCGTTGGCAATAGAATGAGAGGAATTGGTAATATGAGAAATAAAATTGTCGACATAATCATAGAGCGCAGAATCGGGCTGACTTTCGCGCAATACATTAGTGAGGAAGTCGCAAATAAACAGAATGATTGAGGTAGATATCGGGTCGTTGAGCAACATTAATCGTGACGGCATAACGTCGCGAACAGATTGGAGCGAACGATTTTCACGAATGTCGATAATACAAGAAAAAGAAGCTCCGGGCATCATTAAAGCTCTTCTACGACGCGCAGCCGGTGAATTTCCATCATTTACGATAAAGGAAATACGACCTGCCTCTCGCGACAAACAATATACAATGGCACGAGAATCATTATACTTCAGGGAACGAAGAGTTATGCAATCGGATTTTATGAGCAAAATAAAATAAATTAAATGACACTAAAAAAGAAGTGAAAAACGCCCTCCAACACCATTAAAGCGAAGAAATAGAGCAAATAAAAACCGATACAAAAATAGATAAAATAATTTTTTGGGCAAAAAAATTTGCAAGTTTCAAAAAGAGTGCGTAATTTTGCAGTCGCTTTGAGAGGGAAACCTGCAAGCAACGAGGCCCATTCGTCTATCGGTTAGGACGCAAGATTTTCATTCTTGAAAGAGGAGTTCGATTCTCCTATGGGCTACTAATAAAACAACAAGTAAAAAAGTCACATTTAATAATGGCAAACCACAAATCTTCAATTAAGAGAATACGCCAGACGGCTACTCGTCGTCTCCACAACCGCTACTACGCAAAGACTGCACGCAATGCAGTACGTCGTGTACGCAAAATGACAGAAAAAACAGAAGCACAAGCAGCATTCGTTAAATTGACCGCAATGCTCGACAAGCTTGCTGCAAAAAAACTCATATCGAAGAACAAAGCTTCGAACCTCAGGAGCAAAATCGCTCGCTATATCAACACTCTCTAATAGCGAGAACCCGCTTTTGAAGCAAGCGGCCCATTCGTCTATCGGTTAGGACGCAAGATTTTCATTCTTGAAAGAGGAGTTCGATTCTCCTATGGGCTACTTCGAAGGAGTACGATTAAACATCGTACTCCTTTTCGCGTTTACAATAGTAGTTATTGCATGAAGGGGATTTGCAGGCGCTTTATTAAACTTTAACACTTAATATTGCTTAAAGAGAATAAATTAGAGAATTAAAGGACAATAATATAGCGAATTTTGTGTAAATTTGTCTCAATCGAAAAACTATACGAACCCCATATAAATCACCCCGGCAAAAACCGGACGAATAGGTATAATACATGGACAATTATATCGTATCAGCGCGCAAATACCGCCCATCGACATTTGCATCGGTAGTAGGCCAAAAAGCCCTGACGGCAACGCTCAAGAATGCCATTGCCACCGACCGATTGGCACATGCCTACCTTTTCTGCGGAGGAAGAGGAGTGGGGAAAACATCATGCGCCCGAATCTTCGCCAAAACAATCAACTGCACAAACCCTACCGCCGACGGCGACCCATGCAACGAATGCGAATCATGCCGTGCGTTCAACGAAAATCGGTCGCTCAACATCATCGAGCTCGATGCGGCATCAAATAATAGCGTCGACGATATTCGAGGTCTTGTGGACCAAGTGCAGGTGCCACCAACCGAGGGTCGTTATAGAGTTTTTATCATCGATGAGGTTCACATGCTATCGACGGCGGCATTCAATGCATTCCTCAAAACTTTGGAGGAACCGCCAAGTTATGTGGTATTCATCCTCGCAACTACAGAAAAACAGAAAATCATCCCCACTATACTCTCACGTTGCCAGATATACGATTTCAACCGCATCACGGTCAACGACATGGTGGAACATCTTCTCTATGTTGCATCACAAGAGGGAATAACAGCCGAACGCTCGGCACTAAGTTTGATAGCGCGAAAAGCCGACGGTGCAATGCGCGATGCTCTATCTATTTTCGACCAAGTAGCAGCATCGTCGCGAGGTAATATCACTTATGCCACAGCTATCGACAACCTCAATGTGCTTGATTCTGCATACTACACCAAATTGGTCGGAGCCTTTGTCAACGGTGATGTTCAGAGTGCATTGCTTATCTACAAAGATATACGCGACCGCGGTTTCGATACCCATTTTTTCATTACCGGATTAGCATCCTACATTCGCGACTTGATGGTGGCTCGTTCCGAATCAACGCTCCAATTGCTCGACACCGATGATGAAATCAGAGCCGAGATGGCTGCCACCGCAAAAAATCTACCGCTCGACTTCTATTATGCAGCGATGAGCCTTTGCAACGAGGCCGATTTAAATTATCGCCAAGCATCGTCAAAGACATTCCTTGCAGAGCTTTTGCTCATCAAGCTGTGCCAACTACAAAGCCCCTCCCCCACTTATAGCGGTAGCGGAGAGGGGCACTTGAAACCCTTTGCCGCACCCACAGGAGAAACGATACCCCAACCAGATCCGGCACAAATTGCGCCAGCGTCAACACCGGTTGTAACACCGACAAAGACGCAAGCTCCGGCTCCGACAGTTTTACCGGCACCTGCAGTTAGCGCGCCGGCACCCGCTCCGTTGCCTGCGAAGCCTCAACCTACATCATCGACTGCCGGCTCACCTCCCCCGCGCCAAGCTTCATCACGACAAAAAGGGATGTTGCGTTCCACCCACCGTGTCGAAACTCAAGCCACAACAACTCCAACAGCAACTCAACAATCGGCAACAGCCCCTATGCGCAACGAAAGATACACCGACGCCGATGTATTGGCAGCGTGGGATGCATATGCCGCAGCTCGACCAACAGAGCATATAATAAAAAATACGATGCGCGACTGCCGTCCGCAAAACGTCGGCAACTGCACTTACGACGTGGCATTAAAGAAT
>JAFXHY010000044.1 GCA_017536215.1 Muribaculaceae bacterium
AATATTAGAGAAGGAGGTAGAAATATGAATTCCCATCATTTTGATAACGAAATCGGAGATGATGAAATAAGGATTGTCTCATCGCTTTCCCACCACTACAGAAATAATCGAAGCCAAGAGGATGGCAGAGAAAAAGATGGAGTAAATACATCGCTCCTTTGCCTATCATCGGCAAAGGATAAAAACGAAGCCTACTCAAAAAGAGGGAAGGTAAAAGGCTTATATTTTATTATCGGGGGCATTGCTATCAGTGCAATTGTATTGTTGGCGCTTGGAGCGTGGCTATTCCTCCGTGAGGATAGTCCGGAAGATATGGGCGAACTATTTATAGAAGAGGTAACCGAACAATCGCCCAACGATGCTGTAATAGTTGTAGTAAGTGATAGTATTCCCGACACTCAACTTGATTCAACAGTCGTGGAGCCGGAAGTGTTGAAGCATTTCACCACTCGAAAGGACACGCTAATTAACAAAGTGAGATTAGTAATCTTGACACCGCATAATGCCATACCTGAGCTGCAATTAATAGATGAATTTCGAAAAGATTCAACTGTAGTTTTAGCCGTACAGGCTGCAGATATTCGACGTGACAACTTGGAAATAGTTGGAGCATATGTAAAAAAAGGGGAATTAATGAGCAAAGGGGAATCAAAATCGGGGTTCTGCTCAATAATAAATGGACAAATCACATTGGGCGCTGCCGATGCATCTCCTATGCTTGAACAAGCGCTGCTGACGGAAGGATACTTCTTCCGTCAATATCCGTTGGTAGTAGGGAGCCAATTAGTAGAAAATAAACCCAAAGGGCGGTCGATACGACGTGCACTTGTAGAACTTGAAGGAAGTATCAGCGTAGTAATAAGTCAGCACAAATTGACCTATCATGAATTTTCTCAATCGTTGATTGACCTGGGTGTACGCAACGCAATCTCACTCGTGGGAGGAGATGCATTAGTGGCATATGTAGAAGAGAACGGGCAAAAATTCATCTCTAAAGATGTGTCAAATTACAAATATGAGTATATTAACTACATAGTGTGGAAATAAAGTTGGGACTTCCATCCATATCTAATAGATTTTAATTTAACTCCATAATACCAGCGACCGAAATAAATATTTGGTCGCTGGTATTATATTATTGTATTGGTGTCCGCGAAAACTTTTTTGAAGAATTAGGCAGGGTAGACAAAAAATAGTACATAAGAGAGGATTCTCTACAATGTAATCACTCCCAACTTCTCTATTTCAGAAAGTTGGGAGTGATTCGTATGTTTAGCGGACAGTTATTATCGAGAAACGGTGTTTAAAGGAGTCGGCTCAGTGGTGGGTTTTAGATGCCGAGATAAATCATAGCGACCATGGCTCGCTTAGTCTTGAAGTGTAGCGGGGTCGACGCGAATAAGTTGTAATACCGGGTCACCTGCGCTATTGACAAAAATAACAGTATCGTCACTTTTGCCATAGGCTTTTTCGGTCTCCTCAAGAGCGACAAGAACAGAAGTCTCTGTAGCGATATCAGGACATGACATGCGGGTAGATATGATATTTGAGAACTGCACAGAGCGAGCTTCATCGGGATTGAGATATATTTCTCCGTTTATAATATTGCAACCTGCATTGCCATGAATCTTATTTTCAAGGAGGTCGAAAACAAATAGGATTTTATCGTTGGGATTAGGTTGCTCGTTGATGGCTGTTACACGCAAAACTCCGTTGAGGAAATCCATGTTATGCTTACGAAGCACCATGATAAGGTGACCGCGTTCATTAAACAAGTCGAGATAGTATTCGTAGCCGTAACGAGAAATTTTATAAGAACGTACTTGGTCGAGAGAGATGTTTATCAGATGTTCGAGAGGGGCATCGGGGCAATATCTTTGCGTAGAGATAAGATTCGTAAGTTTCAGTCGATTATCCTTATCCGCAACTATATTCCCATTAATAACGTTGCATCCATTATTACCATAAACACGAAGTTGAGCGAGGTCGAATGTGATGGTGGGGCGAGATTCGCCGGTAGCTTTTTCGCCATTCACGTTATCTATGCTCCATTCGCCGTTGAGACGAGAATCGGCATATGTAGATTTGAAATATGTTACATCTTCAGTTTGTGATTGCAAGGAAATTTGTTCTACATTTTCTTCCTTTGAAAGATTTACTTTTTGTCGGTCCTTAGCAAATGTATTTAATCCGGAAAGTAACAATGATGAAATTAATGTAGTGTATACAATTGATTTAATCTTCATAAGAATTATTAATTATGTTAATGTAATATTAAGACGAGGGAAATTAACTCATATTTATATAACGCAAATTAATGTAGATTGTTACATTTTTTGCGTAACTTTGCAGTAATAATTATCGCACGATGAATATTTTCATTCAATTATTTATAACATTTTTCAAAATCGGAGCTTTTACCTTCGGCGGTGGATGGGCAATGATTTCTATCATCGAAAAGGAAATAGTTGAAAAGCATCGATGGATAGGCAAAGAAGATTTTCTGGATTTACTTGCCGTAGCACAATCATTACCCGGCATATTGGCAGTCAATATATCGGTAGCCGTCGGAGATAAGATACGCGGAAATCGAAGAAGCATTGTGGCTGCATTAGGCACAATTTTACCTTCATTTTTAATAATACTGACAATCGCAATATTTCTTACCCCTGATTTAATTAAGAACAACGAGACAATTAATTCGATATTCAAGGGGATTCGACCTGCAGTTGTGGCATTGATAATCGCTCCGGTCATAACCTCGGCAAAGGCAGCGAAAATAGGGTGGAAAACAGTGGCAATTCCTATTGTCACGGCTTTGTTAATTTGGTCAAAACTACCCATTGTGTCCAATCCTATATTGTATATAATACTTGGTGGAATTGGCGGCTACTTGTGGCATCGACATCAACTGCAACGCCTACACTCAATTGAGAAAGGGGGCGAAAAATGATTTATTTGCAACTGATATGGAGCTATCTGAAGATTGGGCTATTTGGGTTTGGTGGCGGATATGCGATGCTGTCGCTAATCGAAAAGGAGATAGTCTCGGCAGGATGGATTAGTCCACAGATGTTTACCGATATCGTAGCAATTTCTCAAATGACCCCCGGCCCGATTGGAATAAATTCGGCAACATATATAGGATATGTTGCACCCGGAACGGCCAGCGCTACTTTTGATACACCAATCTGGGGAATCATTGGGTCGCTGATATGCACACTCGTAGTGGTCATTCCATCGTTTGTTCTTGTAGCAAAGACAAGTCGCTTTATCAGCAAGCATCATGAGAGTGGAGCTATAAAGGGGATATTTATGGGATTGCGTCCGGTGGTTGTAGGATTAATTGCATCGGCGGCCCTATTGCTTATGAATGGTGAAAATTTCGGCAACGAAAGCGGTGATTTAATAAAATCAATTTCAATTTGTATCGGAGCATTTTGCTTGGTAATGTTCACACGCTTACACCCTATTTTCATTATCCTCCTTGCCGGATTGTGCGGCTATGTTTTATATTAATTCTATTTACAATGAACTATAAGGAAACTATTGAATTTCTCTATAACGCGACACCTCAATTTGAGCGAATCGGAGCTGCGGCATATAAACCGGGGTTGGACACGGCTCGCATGCTTGACGATGCTTGGGGGAATCCTCATAGGAACTACCCTATTGTTCATGTTGCAGGGACAAATGGGAAAGGGTCAACTTGCCACACTATTGCTGCAATATTGCAAAGTCAAGGTTATCGCGTAGGGCTTTACACTTCGCCACATTTAGTAGATTTCAGAGAGCGAATGCGCGTCAATGGCAATATGATAAGCCACGAAGAGGTGATTGCCTTTGTTGAGCAATACAAAAAGATGAACCTTAATGTGTCGCCATCATTTTTTGAGCTAACCACAATCATGGCATTTGACTTTTTCGCACGTAGCAAAGTTGATATAGCAATAATTGAGACCGGACTTGGAGGTCGATTAGATACGACTAATATTATAGACCCAAGGCTCTGTGTTATCACCAATATTTCACTTGACCACACCGCGCAATTAGGAAACACCGTAGAACAGATTGCAGGAGAGAAGGCCGGTATTATAAAAAGTGGGAAGCCGGTAGTGATAGGTAATGGTTCGGGAGAAGGGGTCCACGATGTTTTCGTAGCAAAAGCGAAAGAAATGTGTGCAAATATTACATTTGCAGATGAATTTAAATGGTTTGACTCTGTTGAACGAATTGACACCGGGCTATTATACAAAGGCACTTACGCAGGCGACATTGTTGGCGAACTAACAGGCGACTGTCAGGTTGAAAATTGTGCAACAATACTTTGCTCTATCGATGCATTAAGAAAGAGCGGGATGAAAATAAGCGATAAATCGATTATCGACGGGTTTGCCCATGTCATGAATCTCACCGGATTGGCAGGACGTTGGATGAAAATAGGAGAGAATCCAACTACAATCTGCGATACCGGTCACAACGAAGGTGGATGGCAATATCTCGGGCCTCGATTGAGCCAATACGGAGCTGAATTGACAATGGTGGTTGGCTTTGTAAAGGATAAAGATGTGAGTCATATTTTGGGGATGATGCCCAAGAACGCAAATTACATATTCACTCAAGCGGCTATACCACGCGCAATGGAGGCTACGGAATTAGCAGAATTAGCAACATCGGAAGCCGGGCTTAAGGGTAAAATTATCCCCGACGTAGTCAGCGCAATGGATGTAGCACGACTTGAAGCCGGGGAAAATGGTATTGTATTTATCGGGGGAAGCACATACATTGTTGCTGAAGCCCTCGGAAAATTAGGGGTTTAAAATATTCACATAGTTAATGTTAAAGTGAAAAAGCTCTTTATTTAACTGCGATAACTTCGATTTCTACGAGTACTTGTTTGGGCAATTCTTTAACAGCAACTGCCGAACGAGCGGGGAAAGGAGCAGTGAAGTTGTCGGCATAGACAGCGTTCATAGCTGCGAAATCATTCATATCGGCAAG
The DNA here is from genome assembly GCA_017536215.1 of Muribaculaceae bacterium. Lineage (GTDB taxonomy): Bacteria > Bacteroidota > Bacteroidia > Bacteroidales > Muribaculaceae > JAGBWK01. Next base: position 5,002 of record JAFXHY010000044.1, read on the forward strand.
GAATACTGTGGTTTTAACAACATTATCAATTGTCAAACCCGCTTCTGCCAAAATAGCTTTGATGTTGGCAATAGATTGTGCAGTTTGAAGAGTGATACCTTCGGGAATTTCACCAGTTGCAGGATTAACAGGAATTTGACCTGATACGAAAAGAAAAGCACCGGCATCGATAGCTTGGCTGTAGGGACCGATTGCTCCGGGGGCATTTTTTGTAGCGATTGGTTGTTTCATAACAATTTACTATTTATTAATTATTATTTTGTTGTGATGCCTTTTCAGCATCAACAGTTATTAAATCTGTAATTATAATATCCTTAACAAAGGTGTCACTCATAGCATTGACCATTGCAAATTCCGCTTTATCCATTACGTCGACAACACCGGAGAAAGAACGATTGAAATCCGGAATAAAGTCTTCGGAACCGCAATGTTGTATGTGTTGGATTACTTCACCAACGGTGAGTTGACGCGGGTCAATAGCCGGCACGTATCCAAAACCTTCATCATCTTCCTCAACGACGACACGATGCAATAATCCGGCATCGACCAAGAAATTGACAGAAGAAGAAACAAGTCGTGGGGGCAACCCGTAGTTGGCAACAATATCTTCTTTGGATGGCGGTGTTTTTTCATTCAAAAAGTCTTTAACAGTCACAGCCATTATAGCCATAAATATTTTGAGACGATAGGCAACTGTTATACGTCCAATTTCGTCGCTGAAATTGTATTGATATATATTTTGTGAAGCGTAGCAAATAACACCTCCTGCTAAACATATAACCCAGACCATTTGCAACCATATAAGAAGCAACGGGAGGAAAGCAAAACTACCATATATTGCATTATATTTAGACACGTATACTTGTCCGGAAATAAAAAGCCATTGCAAAATCATAAATCCGGTACCGGCGAATATTCCTGCCATGAGTGCATTTCTGAATTTGACCTTAATGTTTGGTATAAGCATATACACTCCGGCAAAAAATAACCACACCATTGCCAATGCTGCAAAGTCGAGTAATAAATTCACAACAGGAGTCATGAATTCAAAAGGAGATACAAATTCCAAGTTATTTGGGACAAAATCTCCAATACTTTTAGCACAAATCATTATTACGGGCAAAATGAGGAAAATGGCAAGATAGTCGGTCACTTTACGCCAAAAAGAGCGTCCGGATTTCACCCCCCAAATATCGTTGAAAGCATGCTCGACAGAGCTTAATATTGATACTAATGTCCACAACAAAACTACGATACCAACACCAACAAAAACTCCGGAAGAAGTTTGATTAAGATAGCTATTAACGAAATCGAAAGCTTTGTCTAAAAGTTCACGTTGAGAGGAGAAATTCTCAATCAGAGTGTCCTGCAACATCTTTTGCAGACCGAAGCCTCTCCCAATAGCAACAATCAGAGCCAATGCAGGAACAATAGCAAGCATTGTTCGATATGTCAATGCACAAGCTTTCGTTTGAATGTCGCCATTAAAAAATGCTCTAACAGAGAGATTAAGTGTTTTTATAATCTTAACAGGCAGTGTTGAGCGCATATCGGTCCAAACGTCATAGCAACAATAGCGATAACGTTGACGAGAAAAATTGCATATCTGAGAAGAAAGCTTCTTAATTCGATTAATTAGTTTCATTATACTTATTAACGGGAATCAATTATAATTCCACAAATGGGTGAAACAAACATTGAGTAAAACCATTTATTCAATGTGATGTATAAACTTATCAATGCGCATTGCGCGACTATAAAGTTACAACAATTACTTAGAATTAATAGCAATGTAGCAAAAAAGTTAGAAAAAAAAGAGAAAACATATGGTGTATAAATTAGAAAATATTGTAAATTTGTAAAAACATTAAACAAGTAACTTCTAATAAAAAGATTTTATTATGTTAAGTAAAAAGATGGAAGAAGCTCTTAATGAGCAAATCAATGCTGAGCTATGGTCGGCATATCTTTACCTGTCAATGGGTATGCAATTTGAAAACACCGGATTAAACGGAGTTGCCAATTGGTTTAAAGTTCAGTTTCAAGAAGAACAAGCCCACGCTGAAATATTAATGAATTATATTAATCAACGTGGCGGTCGAGTATTGCTCAAACCTATTGCAGCAGTTGACACCGACTGGGCAACGCCTCTTGATGCCTTTAAAGCTACATTGGTCCACGAGCAGAAAGTAACTGCAATGATCAACAACCTCTACTCTATCGCTGAGGAAGAAAAAGATTACGCAACTCGCGAACGTCTCGTATGGTTTGTAAACGAACAAGTAGAGGAAGAAGATTCTGCACAAGAACTTATCGATAAGTTCACACTCATCGGCAATGACGGCATGGGGTTGTACACACTCAATCAAGAGCTTGCAGCACGTACATATACAGTGCCCTCACCTTTGAGCGCAGAATAATAAAGGTGACATTTAATAGTGACAACGTTTTGAAACAGAACGGCATGATAGGATTTCCCTCATGCCGTTTTTTTTGTATTAAAATTAGTCACTTTGGAAAGCTTCATGGTAGGTTGGAAATATGAGGGATTTGTTGTATCTTCGTAAATTGATTGTTGCCATCATTTCGATGGCACAATTTAATGCAACGAGAATTCGTTATATAGAAAATTGTATTCACTACTAATTGAGTTACTATAATTAAACGAATTTCCGACTACTACTCATTTAAAATAATAAATTAAAGCTATGAAATCGGTTGCTAAATATAAAACGCTACTAAAAGCCTTGAGCTTAGCTATTATTGTGTGTACACCATTGACATCAGCCGGTGCCGACTTATTATTTAATGGTAGTCGAGTTATTTCCATAAAAGCAGAATCGTCAAGCGGGTTGGATAAGATTTACGTAGTAGAAAATCTAACCGGAGTTACAGCCAACTATTCATCAAATAAAGCCATATGGAGCAAATGGGGCAATATGGGAGCTGCTTATGGTGAGATGATAACCACGGGGGTCACCGGCAATTTCAGCACGTATAAATTTGCCGATGGCAGTGATTGTGGTATAACTATTGAAGATGGTGGACGAATGTATCATTTTTGGATTGTCAATTACGCAAAGCACCAGATTGATTTCACTAATTTGTCGATAAAAGATGGCGACGATGATTGTCAATCAATGTACTTGAACATAGAGCCACTCAAAGAGGACAAGGACTATAGCATTGATTATTTTACCATTAATGGCGCTCCACGTGAGCTTGACCGTGGTTATAAGCTGACTTACAATACATTAGAGTATGACACCAACTCAATGGGATATAACCAAACAGCAAAGGAGGAGACAATAGCGACTCTAAAAAGCTCAATCAGAGTGAGCAAGCCGTTGTGTGACACGCAATTCATACTTTCCGGAGATAGATTTGCTCGCGAATGGGGAAAAGAGAATGTTGCAGAGAGTCCCATATATACAACTGATGCCGTTGAAGCGACTACATATGCCGAGCAGGAGGAACGCGACAACGATAACGAGCAAAATGACCAAACAACAGGATTAGGAGGCTCCGCTCCTGTTAATATCCGATTTGTCGCAGCCATTACCGATGCTGCACAATTTACAGAATGGCAGCTATCGGCGTCGTCAGAATTCGAGACCTACGAATTGCGATTTAACCAAACCGAGGTAGATTACACGTTCACAGAATATGGCACTTGGTATATGCGTTTTCAAGCGAGCAATGCTGCCGGCACCTGCGATTATTTTAGTGAGACCTACGAAATACATATAGGAGAAAGCCGATTGGTATGTCCCAACGCATTTTCTCCAAATGCCTCGGAGGGTGTCAACGACGAATGGAAAGTGAGCTATAAATCAATCGTAGAATTTGAGTGTCACATCTTTAATCGTTGGGGGACTAAAATAATATCACTTACCGACCCGTCGCAAGGTTGGGACGGCAAGTATAACGGTAAATATGTGCCAGCCGGTGTTTATTATTATGTAATTAAAGCACGAGGTTCCGACGGGCATAAATATGACTTATCGGGCGATATAAATATTTTGAAATATAAAGAGCCCAGCGGTCAAACCACAGAAATCGAATAACAAATAATTTGCAAAGAAATTCAATGAAATTAGCACATATATCATTACTCACAATAGCGACAGCAATAGTTCTATCAACAACCCCAATCAAAACTTCGGCACAACAAACCGAAAATATGGCAACTGTAATGAGTGCCGTTCGTAGTCCACAAATTCCGACGAAAGTAACATTTGCCGACACCGAATACGACCTTGACAGAATAGACTTATATGAACGCTTGGACCGCGAGTTGACGGCAATTTCATATACCCACGGCAACACATTGTTGTTATTAAAACGAGCCAATAGGTATTTTCCGGAGATAATCCCAATATTAAAGCAAAATGGCATACCTACGGATATTATTTATCTTGCCTGCATAGAGAGCACGCTCAATCCACGTGCATATTCCCCGGCCAAGGCTGCCGGAATATGGCAATTTATATCGTCGACAGCAAAGCAATATGGGCTTGAAGTCAACGACTATGTCGATGAGCGCTATAATATAGAAAAGTCGACAGCCGCAGCTTGTCGTTTCTTGAAATCATTGAAAGCAAAATATGGTAATTGGGAGTCGGTTGCAGCCGCCTACAACACCGGACCTGCGCGAGTCAGCAAAGAATTGGACCTTCAGCAAGCAACAACTGCTTTTGATTTATATTTAAGCGAAGAAACTACACGCTATATGTTTCGCATCCTTGCCACAAAGCTAATATTGGAAAATCCGCGAGCCTATGGTTTTTCACTTTCGCCCGACCAATTTTACACTCCAATTGAATATGAAATTATTGAAGTGAATACCCCCATAGAGGATTGGCCGACATGGGCAAAAGAACATGGCATCACCTATGCGCAACTTAAAGATGCCAATATGTGGATACGCGACAAGACTCTACCTAATCGCAGTGGAAAGACTTATCGAGTAAGAGTACCCAAGCAAAAATCTCTATATCGATCAACAGCAGATAATACGATTTATAACCCGGCGTGGATAAAATAAAACGTATGAAAGAAATAACTGAGATATGTCCGTTAGACTCATTACAAGTGATTGGTGCGCGTGTCAACAATCTCAAGAATATCGATGTCACTATACCACACAATTCCTTGACCGTAATCACCGGGTTGAGTGGTAGCGGCAAGTCATCGTTGGCTTTTGATACTATATTTGCAGAAGGTCAACGTAGATATATCGAAACTTTTTCTGCATATGCACGCAATATTTTGGGAAATCTTGAGCGCCCCGACGTTGATCACATAAGCGGGCTAAGTCCGGTTATTGCAATAGAGCAAAAAACAGTCAATAAGAATCCGCGAAGCACTATAGGAACGACAACCGAAATTTACGATTTCCTTCGTCTACTATATGCTCGGGTAGCAACAGCTCGCAGTTATATCTCCGGAGAATTGATGGTCAAATATAGCGAGGAAAAGATTGTAAACCTTATTTTAGAGCGATATGCCGGTCGAAAGATAATGCTACTATCTCCAATCGTCAGAAACAGAAAAGGTCACTACAAGGAGTTATTTGAGCAGTTGCTCAAGAAAGGATATATGACAGTTCGTGTCGATGAGCATATTAGAGAAATTGAGCCGGGCATGAAGTTGGACCGCTACAAGAATCACTCGATAGAAATTGTCATCGATAAACTAAAGGTAGCTGACAAAGATGATGCTCGTTTACACGATTCGGTTGCAAATGCATTGCGTCAGGGAGACAAGCAGATGATGATTTACGATATCGAAGACAATAGTATCGGTCATTATTCTCAATCGCTCATGGACCCGGTCAGTGGTATTTCATATCGAGAGCCGGCTCCACACAATTTTTCTTTTAATTCCCCTCAAGGAGCATGTCCATGCTGTAAGGGACTTGGAACTGTAGACCTTGTTGACCGAACAAAGATAATCCCAAATGACATCCTTTCGATAGCTCAAGGAGGAATCGCGCCTTTAGGGAAACAAAAAAATACGCTTGTGTTTTCACAAATTGATGCTATATGCGAAAAGCATGGCGTCGGGCTCAACACTCCTATTAATGAACTGCCGGAAGACGCTATCAATGATATACTTTACGGAACTCCGGAACGATTGCAATTAAAAAACAGCCCGTCGTATTCAAGTTATGTATTTACTTACGAGGGGATTGTAAAATATATCGAGACGTTGAGTGCCGATGATGATGATAGTCAGTCGAAGAAGTGGAGTGGACAGTTTTTCTCACGCACAGAGTGTCCGGAATGTCATGGCGACCGTCTTAATCGTGAGGCCTTGCATTTCTTTATAGGAGAAAAGAATATAGCAGACTTATGCCGTCTGGATATTGTGAATTTGCTTGAATGGATTAATGATATCGAACAATATTTAAGTCCGTCGCAACGTATTATAGCTACAGAAATAGTAAAAGAGATACGCACCCGATTGAGATTTCTTGTTGACGTAGGATTAGATTATCTATCACTTAACAGAACCTCATCAACGCTATCGGGCGGAGAAAGTCAGCGCATACGCCTTGCCACCCAACTCGGCTCGGAGTTGGTTAATGTGCTATATATTCTCGATGAACCATCTATTGGATTGCATCAGCGCGATAATCAGCGACTTATCAGTTCATTAAAACGTTTGCGCGATGCATCGAATTCTGTCATAGTTGTAGAGCATGACAAGGAAATAATGCTTGAAGCCGATTATATCGTTGATATAGGTCCACGTGCGGGGCGTCATGGAGGAGAAGTAGTGTTTGAAGGCACTCCGGAGGAGATGCTCAAGAGTGGAACAATCACTGCGGAATACCTTAACGGCACACGTAGAATAGAGATCCCCCACTCCCGACGTAAAGGAAATGGGAAGAGAGTAATATTGCATGGAGCATCGGGGCATAATCTGCGCAATGTCGATTTAAGCATTGAATTGGGTACGTTGACATGCATCTGCGGAGTATCCGGATCGGGCAAGTCATCTCTCATCAATGGAACATTGCAACCCATTTTGTCGAAACATTTTTATCGCTCGCTTCAAGAGCCACTCCCCTATAAATCGATAGAAGGACTTGAGCATATAGATAAGGTAGTCACCGTGGATCAATCGCCATTGGGACGCACCCCACGCTCTAATCCTGCGACATATACCGGAGTGTTTACCGAGATACGAAATCTATTCGTCAGACTTCCTGAAGCACAAATACGTGGATATAAACCGGGACGTTTCTCTTTCAACATAAAAGGAGGACGCTGTGAAACATGTTCGGGCAATGGTTATAAAACAATCGAGATGAACTTTCTGCCCGATGTATTAGTGCCGTGTGAGGTGTGTGGCGGACGTCGCTATAACCGCGAGACGCTTGAGGTGAGATTTAAAGGAAAATCTATCGCCGATGTTCTGAATATGACTATTAATCAGGCGGTTGAATTCTTCTCTAATATTCCCAATATTGTAAATAAAATAAAAGTGTTGCAAGATATAGGCCTTGGCTATATTAAACTCGGTCAGCCATCATCGACACTTTCGGGCGGAGAAAATCAACGCGTGAAACTCGCAACGGAGCTGTCAAAACGAGACACGGGCAAAACACTATTCATACTCGATGAGCCAACAACCGGGCTTCATTTTGAAGATATCAAAACACTTCTCAACGTGATGAATCGTCTGGTTGATAAGGGCAATACAGTAATTGTCATAGAACATAATCTCGATGTCATCAAAGAAGCTGATATTATTATTGACATGGGACCCGGCGGGGGAAGAAACGGGGGAGCAATTATTGCCCAGGGAACTCCTGAGGAGATAGCGCTGACCGAATCACCCACATCCCAATATATTAAATCAGAACTAAATATTTGAATATAAAATTGTCAATAAGAAGAAAAAAGTTCGATTAAAGGGGAGAGAAAACCAACATGTTTTCTTATCTTTGTAGATATGTAAGTGAAATATTAAATAAGCATGTAACTGAAACCCATGGAAGTATTCGGACAGATAATGGTCAGCGGAATAATCATAGGAGTGCTTGTTTCAGCGCCTATGGGACCAGTCGGTATGCTTATTATTCAACGTACACTTAATAAAGGTAGATGGGCAGCATTTTTTACCGGGATAGGAGCTGCATTATCCGACATAGTGTATTGCTTGTTGACAGGATTAGGTCTTGCATTTATCACCGACTTTATCGAGGCACATGATTTCCTATTGCAAATATTCGGCTCGTTGGTGCTAATTGCATTTGCAATATATCTGTTTCAAAAGAACCCGGCACGCGCATTGCGTAAACGCAGTGAAAATAAGACGACATTTATCAAGGATATATGTACGGGGTTTTTATTTACGTTTTCAAATCCCTTGATTTTATTTTTTATAATCGGATTGTTCGGTCGATTTAATTTCTTATCTCCTGAGTATCAATATTATCATTATATTGTTGGATATTTTGCCATATTTATTGGGGCATTGGTGTGGTGGTATTTCATCACATTTATCATCAATAAGATACGTGCACATTTTAATGTTCGCTCCATGTGGTTGCTCAATCGTATCATTGGCTCAATTCTTATAGTTATGGCGATTGTGGGTATCTACAAGGGAATCAGCGGATATATCAATAAAACACAAAACCATGAACAAGTCACTACTCATTCCCTATCTTAAAGAGCTTGATAGCAAAACGCTTGATGAGGCAATGTCAATAATAGAAGAACGAGGCAGCCGTTGTTCCATTGATTCGTTAAATTGGCCCAACGAGTATCCTTACCACCCGTTGACAGTAGTCAATGTAGCGCACTCCGATGAGGCTATATACCTTGACTATTTTGTTAGGTGTAATTATCTACGAGCAATTAATTTCGAGAATAATACACCTGTATGGGAAGATTCGTCAGTGTCGTTCTTCATACGTCCAATGGCGGATGGAGATTATTGGAATTTTGATATTAATTGCATTGGAGCAATTAATGCTGCACGCCGGATAACTCGCCGTCCGGTGGAGCGTCTTAGCGATGATGAAATAGCATCAATCAAGCGCTATACATCATGTGGGGACAAACCATTTCGTGAGGTTGAAGGTTTGTTTACATGGAATGTTATGATGCGTATACCATTATCGCTTATTGGAGTGACGTACACCGGTACTCCAATTTTGATGAAGGGAAACTTATGTAAATGTGCCACCGGTACATCTCAACCCCACTTTCTTACATGGAATCCGATATATTCAAGTGAACCGGAATTTCATTCACCAGAATCGTTCGGCGACATAATTTTAGAGTAATCAGCCGGCACTTCATTATGCGACGAGTGAGTATCAACCGATAAAACACAATCGCCCCATGCAATTAACGCATCGCGGGCGATTATTACATATTTATTAATCAGATGCTAATATGGCATGATGTCCCCGAGAAAAGTTCAACCTAATTAACTGAAACATATGTTCGCAAATTAACTCTTAGATATGGAAAATAAAGCAGACAACAGAATTCAGTTTAGGTTTATATATGGTTACCCTCACTTTCTTGTTAAATCTCAATACTAAAAATATCAAAATTAGTTTTAGTAACGCCACGCCCTTCTTTATTGCAAATTAACAATCTTTAACATGGGGGGGGTAAATTGTTGTATATTTTAATTATATTTGTAGAACACTATTCACAACCTAACTAAAATAACACGATGAAAAAGATTTTGCTAATAGTAGCTTTAATGTGCGCAGTATTAACATCTTGTTATACATCACGCACATATGTGGGAGATATCAAGCCTGGTGCACCCACCGTAAAGGTAAATGATGAGAATATACATCACTTGATTTGCGGTTTAATTCCGATTGGAAATAATAAGATTGATGCATCAAAATATGTAGGAGAACGCAAGAATTATGTTGTAAAAAATCAGGTAACTTTCGTCGATGGATTTTTAAGTTGTATTACATTTGGAATATACACTCCAACAACAGTTATCTTTGAAGTACCTCTTGATGAAATTAATAATAAATAAGCGGGAAATAAGTTTTAAATAACCGAAAAGAGGAAATCAGTCATTGACGTGATTTCCTCTTTTTTTAGAGCCGCGACCGGGGCTCGAACCCGGGACCTTTTCGTTACGAATGAAATGCTCTACCGACTGAGCTATTGCGGCTTATATGCTACGGAGTTAATTGTCCGAGCTGTATCTTGTAACCATTCTATATTATATAGATTGAGATTTATGATTGCAAAGATAGGGGTTTTGATTAGATTTTGGAAGAAATATCGCTTAAATTTTTAACGATATCACAATTAGTTGATTCTTTGGTCGGTGAATGTCAAAATGATTTTTGCCTTGTCGAGGTGTAAGCGAGCCATCGCCGGTTGTTGCACGTAGGGAACAATCGATTTGACATAGTTTGAGTAGGCACCGCTATAAGAGTCATAAACAGTTTCAGCGTCGACTGTAACCGGTGTCAATATGAAAGTGAAATCATCGGGGGTCAATTCCGCTTCTCGCTTCATGGCGTCGAGCAAATAGCTACGCAATGAGGAGAAATCATATGTGTCGGTCTCTTCTGAAAATTCGGCATAGAAAGATGTAATACCATCTGTCACTTCACTATTTTCAAAGAATTTATCTTTATCCTTTTTGAGTACCATCAATAATTGAGCGGGGGGGTCAATTCCATATTCGTTGGAAATATCTATCGCAGGGATAGATAGTGTCAAGTTATTAATCACAGATAGATGACCTGAATTTTGGCGATAGTAGTTAATAACATCGAGCAATGGGAATTGCATTTCCACATCAAGTCCTGCAGGAGCGACAATAAGTTGCTGTCCCTGCGCTACTTTATCTTTTAGAATCTGAGAGATTTCGTAGTCTATATTATTGTTTGAAAGGACTTCGGGTGTTGCAGAGTAGAAGTTACCTATATAGTTGTAGGTTGTATCGTTGCCTTCAGGATTAATAGTATTATAGTGGTAATAAAGCTGAAGCATAGCTGCACCTATTTGGGTAACACGTCCGGCGCCATAGCTATTGCGAACATATAATCCGGGGAATTCCTTAGCAAAAGCTTGAGGGTCGTTATATATTTGAGGAGAAGATTTATATAAGTTGAATAGCTCCGTACCCAATTCAAGGGGAAGGTCAACATAAATGTCGCGGTGGTCGAGTTGTTTTAGTGAATCAGATAGCTCGAGGTTGCTGGCATCATATACTGTAGACCCAATAATATTTGAGGCATCAAAATAGCTTGAAGGGTCAAAATCGGAGAATATTGGAGCTTTAAGGTCTTCTGTGAGACGGAACACTTCCAATCCCATCGGGATAATTGAATCTCCGACGAAGTTACCGGGCGCAAACATCATCTTCAACTTGACAGAATCAATTGCAGTAGCTGAAGTCAAAGTAGAATCTATATGCGCAACGGGCATGAATTGAGTGACGAAGTCGGATTCAAAATGGCCATAACCTTCGGCATCAAATGAGCCGATAAGAAGCATCGATGTGCGAGACTGCACTTTATTGTTTTCAACAGAGTGACCGGTTAAATTAAATCCGTCTTCAATAATTATGGTATTCTCGGCTTGCATTAGAGAAGTACCAATGGCATCGGTATCACCACAGCTATAAAGAAACGCTGAGGATAAAATAGATGTCGCTATAATGATGAAATGATTAAATTTCATAATTTGTTGTAAAAATCGAGATAATTTTGAGCGCGGTTTTCGTCATCGTCACTATAAGGAAGGAATGGGATTCCTAAGCTCTTGGCATAATCAACAAGTTGTTGATCAACGTCGGGCATTAGTTGCACAATCCCATCGGCATATTGCATTGCGAGCTTGTTGAGAGCGATGTAATCAACCGGTCCGTTGGCAATTTCATTTAAATCGGCTTTGTCAAATCCGTCCATGAGCAACTTGTCAATGAAGCGCGGGTCAAGAGTTCCATCAAAACTATCATTGACCAAGGAATAAACTATTTTAGAATGACGGAAACAAGGGTCGGAATCGTAGAATTTCTTTAGATAAAGTGGAGCTAAAGCAGCAATCCAACCGGCATTGTGAATTATTGCGGGTTCCCAACGCAATTTTTTAACTGTTTCTATTACTCCACGAATATAGAACATAATACGAGCGTCGTTGTCCTCGGGAGTCTGACGAATTTCAATATCTTTAACAACGTGGTGTTGGAAATAGTCATCATTATCGATGAAATATACCTGCATACGAGAAGGTTGCAAAGTTGCGACCTTAATAATTAACTGATGGTCGGTATCATCAATAATAATATTCATGCCAGAAAGGCGAATAACTTCATGAAGCTGATTTCTGCGCTCGTTGATGTTGCCATATTTAGGCATAAACGACCTCACTTCATAGCCTTTTTCAAGTATAGCCTGCGGAAGAGTCCGAGAAATGTCAGCCAATGGAGATTGGGGGAGATAGGGAGAGATTTCTTGAGCTATATACAATATTTTATTGTTGTCCATCTATGTTGAGGTTGATAATTATTTAAGGGAATTTCTATAAATTCCACGGTTAACTAAACAAAAAAATCTTATAAATTTATAGGAATTCTCTTTTGTAAAAAATTTCCAGTGCAAATTTACTAAATATTTTTGAGATTATAATTGTTACAGAGGCTGTTTATTGGTTGTTTTAATTAAAAATAACTAATCAAAGGAAACAAAAAAACATAAAAAGGATAAAAAGGGAAGATAATGTGCGAATTTGGCACATATTCTTGTGGATTTTTCCTAATTTTGCAAGATAAACTACAAAATGCCATAAATGTTATGAAACGAATAATAACCGCATTGATTATAATAATTGCGAGTTTAACAGCATACGCTCAAATGCCCGGTTTTGGCAAAAAGCCATCTGCTGCGACATGGAAATCACGAATTGAAATGACAGGAGATAAGTCCGGCAAGTTGATATTGACAATGACAGCGGGGAAAGGCTGGCATATTTATGGATTTGATGTTGAAGCAGGAGGGCCCAAAGCCATGACAGCCGATTTCAGCAAATCTACCGGAATTGAATTTAAAGGGGAGTTAACACCTTCGGTAGCTCCGGTTAAGACTTTAGATGAATTATTTGGAATCAACGTGACATATTGGGAAGGTAAGGTGGTGTTTACTCGAGACTTTATTGTAACCGATGCAGCTAAAGCCAAAATTTTAGGCACTATAACCTATCAAGGGTGCAATGGAGATGAATGTCAAGCGCCAAAGAAATACAATGTATCAATATTAGTTGGCTCTGCCGGTAGTGCAAAAAAATAAGGTCAAAACGTAATCTCAACTGAAAATCAAAAAATAGTCAGAAATAACATGCGACACGGGATAAAAACATTGAGTAAGATACTATTTGTAATGCTTTCAAGCATATTGTCGTTGACTGCCAACGGGGCTGATGCAGTGGAATGGAAAGCAGAAGTAGTAGCCGACAGCGATAGCACCGGCAACATAGTTGTTACAGCAAGCGTGGCTGACGGTTATCATTTTTATTCATTTGCACCCGAAGGGGGCGTCAATGCTCTTGAAATAAATGCCGAAGGTAGTGAAACAGTAACTTCAATAGGAAAGCCAAAAGCATCAATTGCTCCGGTTGCACATTATGAAGAAGTATTAGAAGCAGAGTTGTCATCATGGGATAAAGATGTAGCATTTACTATCCCATTCAGATTTACAGCCGACAATGGATATAAGGTTGCGCTCAAAATACGATATCAAGCATGCAAGGATAAGGCTTGCGTTGCACCCAAAAAGGTTGAGTTGACCGTTACGGGAAATGGGTATGTAGAAGATGAGAACGTTCAAGAATCCGCAGTAGCCGAAGGTGAAGATGGCACAGTTGACACTTGGGCAGCAGTCGACACCAATGAAACGACATCAACACAATCGCCTTGGGAAATTCTTATTTTGGGATTTTTAGGAGGACTTGCAGCGTTGCTCACCCCATGTGTATGGCCATTGATACCCATGACTTTGAGTTTCTTCCTTAAACAAAAGAAAGGTAGCAAATTTAATTCCGGAGCGCTGACCTATGGCGTCGCTATTGTTGTGATATATTTGGTACTCGGAATTGGTATTACATTGATATTCGGAGCAGGCAAGCTCAATGAGTTATCAACAAACGCGATATTCAATATCATTTTCTTCTTACTATTGGTGGTGTTCGCAATATCATTTTTCGGAGCATTTGACATCAAATTGCCCCAAAAGTGGTCGAATGCAATGGACAGCAAAGCAGAAAGCACATCGGGCATCATAAGTATTTTTTTCATGGCCTTTACACTTGTGCTTGTATCATTCTCATGCACCGGCCCGATTATTGGCACACTCTTAGTAGAAGTAGCATCTCAAGGGAACATCTTAGGTCCGGCACTTGGCATGGGAGGCTTTGCGTTAGGATTGGCTATTCCATTCACCATTTTTGCCTTCTTCCCCGGAATGCTCAAAGAGATGCCCAAATCCGGCGGTTGGCTTAACTCCGTTAAAGTGGTATTAGGCTTCTGCGAATTGATATTGTCTTTGAAGTTCCTTTCGGTTGCCGACTTGGCATACGGCTGGCACATACTTGACAGAGAAACATTTATTGCGATATGGATAGTATTATTTGTGTTGCTTGGAATGTACCTTTTGGGAAAAATTCGTTTCAGCCACGACGAAAAGAAGGAGCATGTAGGAGTAGGCAGATTTATGTTAGCAATCTTCCCCTTGGCATTTGCAGTTTACTTGTTGCCCGGATTGTGGGGAGCTCCATTGAAAGCATGCAGTGCATTCGTTCCGCCATTAGAAACTCAGGATTTCAATCTATATTCCGTATCGGTAGGTGAAAGTAGTGCAGTTGAATCGAATATAACATTTGATGATTACGATGAGGGAATGGCGTATGCAAAAGAGCAGAAATTACCGGTGTTGATTGACTTCACAGGTTTCGGTTGCGTAAATTGTCGCAACATGGAAGCGGAAGTGTTTGATACCGAACAAGTTCGCAATGCATTAACCGGTAAATTTGTCATGATAAAGCTTGTTGTTGACGACCGCAAGAAACTTGACAAGCCAATGGTTATTAAGAACGGAGATAAAACAATTACACTCGAAACTGTAGGCGAAAAATGGACTTATTTGCAAAGCAACAAGTTCAAAGCCAATTCACAGCCCTATTACGTAATACTCGACAATGATGGGCGACAACTCGGCAAGCCGGTGACCTACGATAACAATATCGAAAGATTTGTCAACTGGCTTGAAGATGGACGTAAAGCCTATATGCAAAACAACTAATATAATATGTCACATAGCCGTCAAGAAAAGATAGAAGCACTCGGACGCGTAATCGATGTGCTTGATGAATTGCGACTTAAATGTCCGTGGGACAGGGTTCAAACCAATCAGTCGCTACGTCCCAACACTATCGAGGAGGTATATGAACTTTGCGATGCACTCCTCGTAGAAGATGATTACAATATTAAGAAAGAACTCGGCGACGTGTTGTTGCACGTATTGTTTTATAGCAAAATCGGCGAGGAGAAGGGAGTATTTGACATTGTTGATGTAGCCAATGCTCTTAACGAAAAATTAATATATCGTCACCCCCATGTGTTTGGCACGACACAAGCCGACACGCCTCATCAAGTGGAGCTTAACTGGGAACAAATCAAGCTGAAAGAGAAAGATGGCAACAAGACCGTACTCTCGGGCGTTCCGGCATCACTTCCTCCTTTAATTAAGGCCTTCAGGGTGCAAGAGAAAGCCGCCAATGTAGGTTTTGATTGGAAAAATCCGGCTGATGTATGGGCTAAGGTGAAAGAAGAAATAGCAGAATTTGAGGTGGAGATGGAGAATAGCGATTCTATCATTGGTAAATCGGAAAAGCCCTCCCCAACACCCAAGATGATTGCCGAATATGGTGATTTACTCTTCTCGCTTGTGAATGCCGGGCGACTTTATGGGATGCACCCCGACACAGCCCTCGAGTTGACAAACAAGAAATTTATTTCAAGATTCAATTCCATTGAAGCTGCAGCTAAAAGTCAAGGTCGCAGATTGAAAGATTTGACACTCGAAGAGATGGAGCAACTTTGGCAAGAAGCAAAAAATAACGAAGAATAGCATAAGCACGTGATAGTTTGCATTACAGAGAAACCAAGTGTGGCAAGAGATATTGCCACCATATTAGGTGCGACAGTACGCCGCGACGGGTATTTTGAAAATGATACCTATCGGGTGACTTGGACCTATGGACATCTATGCACACTTAAAGAACCGGCAGACTATACTCCGCTATGGAAACGATGGTCGTTGTCGCAATTACCAATGCTTCCGGCTAAATTTTCCATAAAAATAATCCCTCAAGAGCATATCGAGCAACAGTTTAAAGTTATAGAGACACTAATAAAAGATGCCGATGAAGTGATAAACTGTGGTGATGCCGGGCAAGAGGGAGAATTAATACAACGTTGGGTGATGCAAAAGGCATCAATTAAATGTCCGGTGAAAAGATTGTGGATATCATCATTGACCGATGAATCGATACGCGAAGGGTTTAAGAATCTGCGTCCTCAATCCGATTTCGACCCATTGTATCATGCAGGTCTTTCTCGAGCTATCGGCGACTGGATATTGGGGATGAACGCCACCCGGTTATACACTCTGAAATATACTTCCGGGAATGGGAATGTACTATCTATCGGACGAGTACAAACCCCTACCCTCGCCTTGATTGTACAACGTCACAAGGAGATTGAGGCATTTAAATCGGAGGATTTTTGGGAATTAAAGACCGTGTACCGTGATGCAACATTCAACGCACGCACAGGAAGATATAAAGATGAGCAATCGGCCAAGGAAGCTTTAGAAAGTGTAAAAGCATATCCGCTAACTATTACCGACATCGAGCAAAAGCAGGGGCGCGAATCTGCCCCAAGATTGTTTGACCTCACATCGCTACAGGTTGAGACCAACAAAAAATGGGGGTGGACAGCCGACGAGACACTAAGCCTGATACAATCACTCTACGAAAAGAAGGTGACCACCTATCCACGCGTCGACACCACGTACCTATCCGATGATATTTATGCCAAAATCCCGGATATACTGCGCCAAATGACTCCTTACGCGCCATTGACAGAGTCGATTTTATCAGCCCCTATAACCAAATCCAAAAAGATTTTTGACAATAGCAAAGTCACCGACCACCACGCTATTATCCCGACAGGTCAATCACCTTCGGCTCTCGTGGGGAATGAGCGATTACTCTACCATTTGGTAGCGACACGTTTTATAGCTGCGTTCTACCCTGATTGTCGTTTCGACTCTACAATAGTCACCGCCAAAGCCGGCGATATCGAATTTCGAGCAACCGGAAAGGTGATAACCGATGAAGGATGGCGCAAAGTGCTGACACCAACAAAAGAAGAGTCGGATAAAAACGGAGAAGACACTCAAGTGCTCCCCAACTTCACTACCGGCGAAAGTGGACCTCACACCCCACAGCTTCAAAAGAAAGCCACTCAGGCCCCCAAAGCCTACACCGAAGGAACGTTGCTAAGAGCAATGGAATCGGCAGGTAAAAATGTTGATGATGAGGAACTGCGTGAGGCTATGAAAGAGAATGGTATCGGACGTCCATCAACTCGCTCGGCAATTATAGAAACATTATTCAAGCGTAGATATATATATCGCCAGCGTAAGAGTATTCTCCCAACAGCGGCCGGCATCCAACTCATTGAAACAATTAATCAAGAGTTGTTGAAAAGCCCGAAGCTAACAGGCATTTGGGAGAACAAGTTGCGTAAAATCGAACGTCAACAATATTCGGCGCCCGAATTTATCAATGAACTTAAACAACAAATCTCAGAAATTGTTGTAAATGTGTTGAACGACAATACGTCGTCGCGCATTGAAGTGGTTGAAGAAGTGACCAAAAAGAAATCAACAACAGCCAAGAAAACCTCAACACCCCGCGCGCCACGAATCACATCGTTTGAACAAATCACTTGTCCCTATTGTCACAAAGGACATATCATAAAGGGGCGAACGGCCTATGGATGTAGCGAATATAAAACCGGATGCTCATTGCGATTGCTATTTGAGACTTACCCCGATAGCTTGACTCCATCTAAACTCAAAAAGATGATTGATAAGTTGTCGAAATAAAATTTCAATTCAATTATGAACGAAATATTACAATGGAGCACCGTCGCTATTATCATCGCCATTGCCGTCGGATATATAGCTCGCAAAATATTAGGCAAAAAAGGGAACAGTTGTGCCGGGTGTGAATTGAGCGACTTGTGTAGAAAGCAAAATTGCGACGACAACACAAAAGAATCATTAAAAAAGAGAACAAAAACCGAGTAGAAAACGTTGATTTACAATAGATAACGGGTGGGGCGCAAAAAATCCGAACAAATTTGCCACAAAAAGTTGGCTATTTCAAACAAAATAGTTACCTTTGCAGTGCAAAACCCAAAAGTATGGTTCCTTGGCCGAGGGGTTAGGCACCGGTCTGCAAAACCGTTTACAGCAGTTCGAATCTGCTAGGAACCTCAAAATAAACCCGGCTTAGGTCGGGTTTGTTTCTTTTATAGCAATTATGATTTTATTTTATTCCATTGCTTAGAGTAAAAACATTAAAAATAGCGTTAAAACGATTCGACTATGGCAACTCTCGATTCCGAACAAATTATAATAGCATTATTGCTGACACTTTTTGCCGGTGGTTGTACCGGTATCGGTGCTATTCTTTCTTTTTTCACAAAACGTGATAACACGAAAATATTGTCGGGGGCGTTGGGTCTGTCGGCCGGGGTGATGGTATATATTTCATTTATGGAAATGCTACCCCATGCACAAACAGAGCTTACCGAGCTATATGGCGAAAAAGAAGGCATGTGGTGGCTGTTGGCAGCATTTTTCGGTGGCATAGCATTAATTGCACTTATCGACAAATTAATTCCTGAAGATGAAAACCCCCACGAAATGCACACCCTAAGCGAGCTTTCGGAACCGGGGAACCACCACACAAAGCTTAAACGCACAGGGACAATGCTCGCGATAGCTATCGGTATACACAACTTCCCCGAAGGTATGGCAACCTTTATTTCAGCTCTCGACGGACTTGATGTGGCTCTACCTATCGTTATCGCAATTGCCATTCACAACATCCCGGAAGGTATCGCAGTGTCAGTGCCTATATATCAAGCAACAGGCAATCGCAAAAAAGCGTTTACCTACTCGCTACTGACCGGGCTTTCCGAGCCTATTGGAGCAATTGTGGGTATGGTGATACTTCTCCCCTTGTGGTCGCCATTAGTAAATGCGTTATGCCTTGCAATCGTTGCCGGAATTATGATTTATATATCATTTGACGAGTTGTTGCCCAGTTCCGAGCGCCACGGACATCATCACATCGCCATAATCGGAATAATCACCGGCATGGCTCTTATGGGCATCACCTTAATAGC
>JAFXHY010000045.1 GCA_017536215.1 Muribaculaceae bacterium
ATCACTCGCTCAACTGTTGCCGCTAAAGAAACTATCGAAGTTGATGGTGTAACTTACCCCCTCGTTAAGCTTGAAATCACTTCTTCAAGCCACCCCTTCTTCACCGGTAAGCAGAAACTCGTCGACACCGCCGGTCGTGTAGATAAATTCATGAGCCGCTACGGTAATCGTCGTAAAAAATAATCGTAAGAACAATTTTTCGACCGACATAATAACGCCGAAGTCATTAACGACTCCGGCGTTGTTGTTGTATTATAACCCGGCGGTGGAGCAATGAAGTCAAAAATCAGGCTTATTGGTCAAAATCAGTACAGCTCAGTACTCCATTCAATCCTCAAAGCTCCAATATCCATATTAACGTCTAAAACAGCGTTAGCTGCGTTGCTTCCGGGATTAATGTCCTACGAAGCATCGGGCGGTGGAGAGTCCATCCTTGCGTTCCATTGCGCAAAGAAACTGTTAATGGTCCGGAAACTATTCCACTTATTCCTCGACGCAAAGCAGCGATTACATCTTCAACCGAGCTCATCCCTGCATACGTAGCTCTAAACACTGTGCGTCCACACGACAAAACCGTAGCAAATATAACATCTCCTACCGACACACTTCTCACCGCTTCATTTTTTGCAACTACCATAATCGCTGATTTTATAGTATAACTTTCTATGACTTAAACTCATTGCCAAACTTCATGTTTGGAATTATACTACAAAATTACGCGCTTATAGTGCCATAAAATTGCCCACCTAATAAAATGTAAGTTAAATGTTCGCGGTACAGAAACTATCTCCTATGGAATCGCTTTATTTTCCAACCGGTCCACGCAAAAAATAGCGAAAGTAGCGGACTTGCAATATTAAAAATACAATAAGGCAAATAAGTGAGGGTGGCAACGCCCAGCACGGATGCTTGCGTTATACCACAAGAATTCCAAGGAATTAATACCGAGGTCACGGAAATAGAGTCCTCGAGCGTACGGCTTAATAATCGCGGCTCCAATCCGTTTTTGGCATACATCTTGCGAAATAAATTTGCCCCTAAAAGAATAGAAAGATATTGGTCGCCGGTAGTACCATTAAGAAATAAACCACACCCTACGGTGGCGCCAACCGTGCGCCGCAGAGATTGCAGGCGACTGGTAAAGGACACTGTTATCGATTCCAACATTCCTGTCCCTATCAACACTCCGCCAAAAACCATTGCACTAAGCACCAAGTATATAGTAGGCAACATCCCTGCAACGCCACTTGTGCTCACCAATGAGTCAAGCAAATCATTCCCCGTAGATATCGCTGTTTCCGTGAAGACAACATCTCCACTCATGATCACAATATCACCAACCGACATATCATATCCCAACACCCCTATTATCTGTGGCTGAAATACAAAAATACCGACGAGACCCAACGCCGAACTGATTGCCAACGTAACCAACGTCTTCACTCGCATTGCGATAAGTACACCCGTAATCAACGGTACTACCAACACCCAAGGTGTAATATTAAACGAGCTATTCAATGCCGGCAAAATCTCAGAAGATTGCATCGTGGTAGTAGGGTCATATAAAGCGCCAACTACTCCATATACTATCAACGCCAAGATAATGGCAGGAGCCGATGTCAGCATCAAATACTTAATATGCGTAAATAAATCAACCTTACATGCCGACGATGCAAGGACCGTAGTATCACTCAAGGGAGAGACTTTATCGCCGAAATATGCGCCCGATATAATGGCTCCGGCAATCCACCCTTCGCTATACCCCATCACATGTCCTATCCCTTGAAAAGCAACTCCTATTGTGGCTATAGTGGTCCATGAACTTCCGGAAAGTACTGAAATCACTGCACATACGCCACAAGCTATCATAAGGAACAACGTTGGATTTATTATATTAATACCATACGCTATAAGAGTAGGCACAACGCCACTTAGCATCCACGTTGCAGATACTATTGCTATAAATACCAATATTGGCACTGCAGGCAATATTTGCGCTGCACTTTGCTTAACGCCTTTAATTAAATGACTATAAGGCTGAGGGGCAAATATCTTTGACAGGATTAACGAGAATCCGGCCGCACCGAGTAATATTAGGTAACTAAAGCGCTGCGCCACCTCGGCATTGGTCATCACGATAATACTCGCTAATGTCACCAACAATGCCACAATGGGAATTATCGACAGTAGGAAAGATGGTTTATTATTTTGTTTCAACTAATTAGCTATTTTTTACTTAATAAAAACAATACTGAATGAACACCTATTGAAATTCGCCACAAAATTAGTAATTTACTGTATTAAAACAAAATAAAAGCAAGAGGGGCATCAAAATTGACGCCCCTCCATAGTATGATTTGCAAGATGCAAACTACGCCTTAGCATCGACAATTTAGTCTTTCAACTTAGCCTTGATAAATTCGCGGTTTAGACGTGCGATATTGCTCAAAGGAATGCTCTTCGGACATTCTGCTGCACACGCGCCGGTGTTTGTACAGTTACCAAATCCGAGTTCGTCCATCTTCTTAACCATAGCACGAGCACGACGAGCGCGTTCTACCTGACCTTGAGGAAGGAGTGCGAATTGGCTTACCTTTGCTGATACGAACAACATTGCAGAACCATTCTTACA
>JAFXHY010000046.1 GCA_017536215.1 Muribaculaceae bacterium
AAATCCAATTAAAATCGCAATAAAACAATTTTGGAGATTTTACAATAAATGCGAAGCGGTTGCATCAAGATATGATGCAACCGCTTTTATCAGTGTATTCTCAAAATTGAGAAATGAATGTTTGTTGTGCTACTACAGAATCGTTATTCTTCTGTGTTTTGTTCGGCGTATTCTTTGAGAAGTTTTTCTTGAACATCGCCGGGAACAAGTTCGTAGGATGCAAATTTCATTGAGAAAGAAGAGCGTCCACCGGTGATTGAGCTCAATGCTGTTGAGTAGCTCGACATTTCTTTCAAAGGAACTTTTGCCAATAGTTTTTCGAAACCATTTTCGCTTGACATACCCATGATGATAGCGCGACGACCTTGAAGGTCGGACATAACGTCGCCCATTACATCAGATGGAACCATCACTTCAACATCGTAGATAGGTTCGAGAACTTTGGGATTAGCGTTGCGGAATGCTTCAGAGAATGCATTACGTCCTGCCAAACGGAATGAGATTTCATTAGAGTCAACCGGGTGCATTTTACCATCATAGATGCAAACACGAACGTCGCGAGCGTAAGAACCGGTCAAAGGGCCTTGTTCCATACGATCCATCAATCCTTTAACGATTGCAGGGATGAAGCGAGCGTCGATAGCACCACCCACGATACAGTTATGAACCACAAGTTTACCGCCCCAGCTAAGAGGAATTTCTTGAGTATCGCGAACGCTCATCTTGAATTCTTGGTTTCCGAACTTGTAAGTGTCAGGAACGGGAGCACCTTCAACGTAGGGTTCGATAATCAAGTGAACTTCACCGAATTGACCTGCACCACCCGATTGCTTTTTGTGGCGATAGTCGGCACGCGATGCTTTGGTGATTGTTTCGCGATATGGGATTTTGGGTTCTTCGAATACGATTGGCAATTTATCGTTGTTTTCAACACGCCATTTGAGTGTGCGTAGGTGGAATTCACCTTGACCTGAAAGGATAGTCTGCTTGAGTTCTTTAGATTGTTCGATTTCCCAAGTCGGATCCTCTTCGTGCATGCGGTTGAGGATAGCGCTAAGTTTTTCAGCGTCGCTTTCGGTGACGGGACGGATAGCACGTTGATATTTAGGCGCCGGATATTTGATGAAGTCAAATGCGATTTCGCAACCTTTTTCGTTAAGAGTGTTGCCTGTGCGCACGTCTTTAAGTTTAACTGTTGCACCTATATCGCCGGCACAAAGTTTGTCAACTTGAGTTTTGATTTGACCACAAACGCAGTACATTTGGGCGATACGTTCTTTTGTTCCGCGAGTGACATTGTCGAGGTCAACGCCTGCAGTGAGTGTACCTGACATAACTTTGAAGTACTGAACTTCACCGATGTGGGGCTCAACTGTAGTTTTGAACATGAAAATAGAAAGCGGGCCATTAGAATCGGGCTTAATTTCGTTGCCTTGAGTATCAACCGGCGCGGGCATGTCGTTAACGAAAGGAACAACGTTGCCAAGGAATTCCATCATGCGGCGAACACCCATATCTTTGAGAGCGCTGACGCAGAATACGGGGAAGATAGAGCGGTCAATAAGACCTTTGCGGATACCTTCGCGCATTTCATCTTCTGTGAGGTGACCTTGGTCGAAGAATTTCTCCATGAGAGTTTCGTCGTTTTCGGCAGCTGCTTCAACGAGTTGCTGATGGAGCTCTTGAGCGCGTTCTTTTTCCGATTCGGGAATTTCTTCAATAGTGGGAACACCACCGTCGGGCCCCCATGAATATTTTTTCATCAAAAGCACGTCAATCATAGCGTTAAAGCCGGGACCACATGCGAGAGGATATTGAATCGGAGTAACTTTCGGTCCGAAGATTTCGCGCATTTGCTCGATTACGTTGTCGTAGTCGGCTTTTTCGCCGTCGAGTTGATTGAGCGCAAAAATAACCGGTTTTTTAAGAGATGCAGTAGTACGGAAAATATTTTGAGTACCTACTTCTACACCGTATTCAGAGTCGATAAGGATAACCCCTGTATCGGTCATATTAAGAGCTGTAATAGCATTACCAACGAAGTCATCCGCTCCGGGGCAGTCAATTACATTAAGTTTTTTACCAAGGAATTCGGCATAAAAAACTGTTGAAAATACAGAGTATCCATACTCTTTTTCAACAGGGAAATAGTCACTAACGGTATTTTTAGCATCAATAGTACCGCGACGTTTTATAACTCCACACTCGTAAAGCATAGCTTCAGCAAGTGTGGTCTTACCCGAGCCTTTGCTACCAAGCAAGGCGATGTTTTTGATTTCGTTAGATTGATAGACCTTCATGTTATTAGAAGTTTTTAAATGGATTAGACTTTTTAAATAAAAATATTAGTTTTTCAAGGTTGAAAAATAATTGACCGCAAAATAGTAATTATTTTTCAAAAAACAAAACGCGCAAAACATGTTTGAAAACATAAAAATCGTACAACTACCCCACAATCATTATGTAAGGTTGGTCGTAAAAACAGACAAATTGGGAATTAAATGTTCATATTAATATTTATTAATTGTTTAAATACACAAAGGCCGAGTAGGTCAATGACCAACTCGCGACTTTGGCACGAATTTTGCATAATAAGAAAGATAGGATAATATGTCAATTTTAATGAATTTTTGGCAGAGAATGCTCCAATTTTGTTTTCTACAATATCAACTTACGATTTAATGAGATTTAGCAATAATAACGAACAAGCACAAATTGTTTCAATCGGGCACATAGATTTGGGAGAGTCATCACAACGAGTTTTGGATATCGATACACTTGATATGCCTATACTCCCGACTCGTAATGTAGTACTATTTCCTAATGTAACTATACCAATCCGACTGGGTCGAGAGACATCGCTACGCACAGCGGAGTTGGCAAAAAAACGAAATATTCCAATTGGTATTGTGTGTCAACTTGACGCATCGGAAGATGAGCCGTCGCTTAATTCGCTATTTCACTATGGAGTAGTAGGAGAAGTAGTACAAGTGATACAACTTCCCGATAATACAAGTACGGCAATAGTGCGCGGAACAACTAAATTTAAAATAACCGGGAAGGGACTTGGGTTACTAATGCCTGAAGCACCACTCAGCGCACAGATTAAGTTGATTAATGAGGTTACACCGAAGGACACCGATAAGGAATATTCAGCCCTTTGCGATGAGATAAAATCAACAGCAGCAAAATTAGCATCGGTTAATTCCGACAATCCCGGAGAAGTCGACGTGCTATTTAATTTATCGAATGATAATATTGCTCGTGAGGACCTCATAAATATGACAGCGACACACGTTCCTATCGACATAAAAGTGAAAATGTCACTATTGGCAATGTATCGTATAAAGGAGCGTGCACAATCTCTTTTCAATGAGCTTGTCAAGCACGAAGAGATGGTGAATATCGCCAAGTCGGTGCATCAACGTGCACGCGAATCATTTGATGACCAGCAACGACGTGTGTTCCTCCAACGCCAAATGGAGGCTATTGATCGCGAACTCAATGGCGATGATAATGATGCTGATAATTTCCGCGAAAAGGCTTCGAAATTGACAATGCCGGAGAAGGCATCTGCTCATTTTAATAAGGAACTTGACAAACTCCAACGATTAAATCCTCAATCACCGGATTATAATGTGCAATATGCCTATTTGGAAACATTCCTCGAACTTCCATGGGGTATTAACAGTGAGCTAAATCAAGATTTCGGTAAAGCAGAGGAGGAACTCAACGCATGCCACTACGGATTGGAGAAGGTGAAACAACGCATCCTTGAGCAAATAGCTGTATTGATGCACAATCCCGATGGTAAGTCTCCGATACTTTGCCTTGTCGGCCCTCCCGGAGTTGGGAAGACTTCATTGGGACAATCGATTGCCGATGCTCTCGGGCGCAAATTCCAACGCATATCGCTTGGAGGATTGCACGATGAAGCAGAGATACGAGGACATCGTCGCACATATATCGGCGCCATGCCCGGACGAATTCTCGAAGCAATACGCCGTGCCGGCAGTTCGAATCCGGTGCTGATGCTCGACGAAATAGATAAAATAGGAAGTGATTATAAGGGAGACCCGGCGGCGGCATTGCTTGAAGTGCTTGACCCGGAACAAAATTATCGTTTCCACGATAATTATATCGATGTAGATTTTGATTTGTCGAAAGTGTTGTTTATCGCAACCGCCAACACACTTGAGACAGTGCAACGCCCGCTTATCGACCGCATGGAGATTATTGATTTGTCGGGATACATTCTTGAAGAAAAAAT
>JAFXHY010000047.1 GCA_017536215.1 Muribaculaceae bacterium
CCCTATTGTTACCCCGGTAAAATCTATGTGGCGCAATATTTTTTCTTATCGCAATAAGTAATCGAAGTAACACGGACTGTCAGCCCTATGGAGTGAAGTTATCTCCGACCCCACTTTCCCCATTAGCAACCAAGCAAATATTAATAAAAAGGGAACTGTATCTAAATAAAATATTTAAATACAGTTCCTTAATTTTTTAAATAGTGGAGTTGGAGGGATTCGAACCCTCGTCCAAACGTGGAACTAATGAGCTTTCTACATGCTTATTCCTATCTTGATTTTCGAATTATGACAGGCTAAGGACTGCCAATCATAACCTTATCCTCTATTGTTTCGGGTTCTTCGCGAGGCTTTCGGAACCCTATTCCCGATTTACCTGCACCGCCGTGTCGATTAGTCTCGGAAAAAGGACAATCGGGCGATGTCTTGTCTCTGCGACTGTCGCGGAGATTAAGCGTAATCTACTGTACTTCGATTAGGCAGCAAGAGCGTATTGTTTTTCGCCATTTGAAATTGTGATGTCCCTGATTAAAGAGCGTAGCCATCATTGCTCTGCATGCTTACACACCACCTCTACACGCTGTCAAAACCGGTCAACCCCATGTTTTTTATTATCGCGCTTTGCGTGTGTGATATTTCAACA
The DNA here is from genome assembly GCA_017536215.1 of Muribaculaceae bacterium. Lineage (GTDB taxonomy): Bacteria > Bacteroidota > Bacteroidia > Bacteroidales > Muribaculaceae > JAGBWK01. The sequence continues at coordinate 644 of JAFXHY010000047.1, forward strand.
TGCAAAATTACAATTTTGTTTCCAATATTCAAAAATTATTTTTCATTGTCAAATTAAAAAAAAAGAAGAGACTCCAAATTCGAAGCCTCTTCTATGTGTATAGGACTATAATGTAATCTTATTTAGTATTCGGCTCTTCAAGTCCGTAATGGTGTTTGCGGTCAAGAGTCTTGAGTACTAAGCCGAAGATAAGTGCAAACACACCAAATGATGCGAAGATTAGCATCGGGGCAGTGTAGTTGTAGCTCAACGGGTTGAACACGTCAACATTGGTCGATGCCAATACTCCTCCGATTATCATCGGCACGGCATAAAGTCCGATATTTTGAATCCAGAAGATTACAGCATAAGCCGAGCCAAGCAATTTACCATCGACAAGTTTGGGAACTGAAGGCCACAATGAAGCAGGCACTAATGAGAACGAAATGCCAAGCAACACGATAGCAAGGAATGCTACTACGATACCAAATACTCCCATCGGTGCTTGAATCTTATCAACTGTGAATGTGAAATCACGGTCAACTGCACGTGCTTGATTGAGGTCAAAGCTGCTATCTTTGTCTTTAAGGAAATTGGTGATTTTTTGTGATGCTACTTCATTGCGTTCTGCTTCGTCAGTAATGGCAGGGTCGCAAAATGCAGTGCGAGGGTTGAACACTACAGCATCCCCCTTGGTTTTCCCAACAATTGCATCTTTAACATGCTGATTTGCAAAGTTTTTGGGGCTAAATACCACATTGATTGCCACTTTTTCACCTTCTGAATTGACTTGTGAATCAACGATTACACCGGTGACAATTGAATTTTCTGCCACTTTGTCCAATTCACCGCCACGCATTGCCGGCAATCCGAGTGCGAATGTCAAGTGGCAAATAATCATCAACAACGCGCCGAATATAAGCATCGTTGCTCCTTTCCCTTTTTTGTCGAGATAGCGACCCAAGAACGGTGTAATTGCTGCTGCACCAAGAGGGAACACTATAAATATCAATGCAGCAGATTCATCAGAAATACCGAGGTTGCATTGCAACATATTAGCCGCATATTTCTGGAACGGGAAGATTGCCGAATAATATAGGACACATAGCAATGCTACAATCCAGAATACTTTTGATCTGAATATATACTTGAGGTCGGAGATTTTAAACGGATCATCTTTCTCCTCTGTGTTGCCAATCTGCTTTTCAAGTTTCTTATCCATAAATGCATAAGCTATGAAACTGATTAGACCGATACAGAGCAATATTACAGTAAATCCTACTGAGCGTGATACGTTGATACCGTCACCCATCTTAGCCATTATCGGTGACATTACGAACACTGCAGCTACTCCCACGCGGGCCAATGCCATCTCAATACCCATTGCCAATGCCATCTCTTTGCCGGCAAACCATTTAACGATACCGCGAGACACTGTGATACCTGCCATCTCAACACCACAGCCGAATATCATAAATCCGATTGCTGAGAGTTTGGCTGAACCGGGCATACCTTCATAGAACGGCGTTACATTCCACCATGCTTCCGGCAGATTGAAATTATTTGCAAAGAATGTGGAGAGTGAACTGGTCTCAAATGCTTCGGTCAATGCAAAATAGTTGATTCCTGCACCTACGAGCATCACCGTACCCGACAATATTGCAGTAAATCTCACTCCCATCTTGTCGAGAATGATACCCGCAAATATCAAGAAGAAGATAAAAACTTTGAGGAATGTCTCAGAGCCTGCGAAGTGACCATAAGCATTCGGGTCCCACCCTTTTGTGTCTTGAAGCGCCGTCTGGAGCGGCGATAGTACATCCATAAACATATAGCCGAAGAACATGGCCATAGCAAGGAGTACGAGTGCCGTCCATCTCACTGCCGGACGGTCGCTCAACAATTGTTTTGTTACGTTTTGTTGCATATAATGATTGGTTTAGATTAAATTCTTTTATTTGCGAATCCCGCGACGATTGAGTGCCGCTTGATATTTTCTCGCATTTGCCTGATGGGTGGCAAAATCCACGGCAAAATTGTGATACCCCGAGAAGTCCTCTTTGGCACACATGTAGATATACTTATGCTGTGGTGCGTTAAGCACGGCATCGAGAGTCGCAGATTCTGGCATTCGGATTGGACCCGGGGGCAACCCTTGATGCTTATAGGTGTTGTACGGGGAATTTACCTCAAGATGCTTGTTGAGGATGCGACGCAATGTGAAGTCTCCCACCGCATATTTCACCGTCGGGTCCGCTTGCAATTTCATCCCAATATTCAATCTATTGAGATACAATCGAGCCACTTTCGGTCGCTCATCGCGCTTATTCGTTTCCTCCTCTACAATCGATGCAAGTGTCGAAACCTCTTCAGGCGATAGATTGAGATTTTTAGCCTTGGCTAAGCGCTCCTCATTCCAAAATTGTGTATAGTGACCGGTAATTCTCGAAACAATATTCTCAGCCGATTCAGTCCAATACACCTCGTAAGTGTTTGGAAAAAAATGTGCTACATAATTAGCTTTGTCAACACCCTGTTCGCGCAATATTGAATCTATCGCAGCGTGGAGCGCAAGGCTGTCAACGAGCAACTGTTCATCAAGTCGAGCTGCAAGTTGTTCTACATTGCGCAAGTTGTTAAAAGTAATATTGATTGGGTCTTGCTGTCTGTTCTTTATGCGACGAGCAAATCGCCAAGCCTCTTCCCCCGGTTCAATCACATAGCTTCCCGATTTCAATCTTTCCGGCTCCGCAATTTTGCTCCACACCTCATACACGCGTCCCCCATACTCCTCTCCGAGGGTTTTCTTAAGAGAATCGCAGAGAGCCTTTTCCCCGTTGCTTGCGTCAACGAATAATCGGCACTTCTCCCCGCTGTACCCGACGGAAGCATAATCATATATCAGCCATCCTGCAACACCCCCAAGTATTACAACTACAAGCAGTGTTAACGCAATAATTTTCGGCCATTTTTTCTTATTCTTACTCATAATTCGGTTTTCGATTTGAGGTTAAAATTTCCCCTTGACAAAATCGTAATCTTTCAATTCATGAATAGACCTAAATCCACTCAACATGCAAAGTTACAAATAATTTACCAAATGTAATAGCAAACACCTAAGCTATTGTCATGATTGCATGTCGGTAGAGATGTCTCAATTATTTATAGTTGATGACATTTTCGGTTTCATAATTATTTATCCCTACAAAACAAAAAGCCGTGTCAATTTTTTGTGACACGGCTTCTGATGTTGTATTATCGTTGATTAATTGGCGCTGCTGTCGGTGTTTTCGTCAACTCGTGCAATGATGCAATCATCATAGTAGTCGATAAGTTGACACTCTTCCGGGAGGTTGCCAAATTCTATCTTGTTTTCTTCGGAGAATCCCTTCTGTCCGAGAATAAGCACACGCCACACCTGTTCCCTAATTGTGAGTTCCTCGATAAACTGCTTGTCCTGTTTGAGCGACTCATATTTCTGCATAAATTGCTTCTTGTCAGCAATATCAAGCAATTCTTTCATCTGTTGCTTGATGTCGGCAAACAATAGGTGAGTATTCTTAATCAATACGCTATATTCCTCTGAGGTAAGCGTACCTCCATTTGCATCATATTGTGTAATGAGTGCCTGCGTTTCGGCTGCATTGAATTTCTCCTCCTCTTTATCTCCGCCGGAGCATGAGGCAAGCACTACAAATAATGCCATCGATAGATATGAAATCAACTTTTTCATTGGCGCGTAATTTTGAGAGATTATTTTAATGTATTACATTATGCCACGTTCACGCAACTTTTGTTGCCATGCCCATGCCGAACGCATTGTGTCGTCGATTGGAGTCTCTGCTTTCCATCCAAGCACATTGTTGGCATACGAGGGGTCGGCCCACACTTTTTCAATATCACCGGGACGACGACCAACAACTTTGTAGGGTACTTTTACTCCGGTTGAACGTTCAAATGAATCGAGCAATTCTTTTACCGACAATCCGTTGCCTGTACCGAGATTGAAGATTTCGATTTTATCTTCACTCTTGTCGGTCAACATGCGTTCTACTGCGATAACGTGAGCTTTAGCCAAGTCTACTACGTTGATAAAGTCGCGGATGCAATAGCCGTCGGGAGTGTTGTAATCATTGCCAAACACGCTCAATTCCGCGCGAATACCGATTGCGGCTTGTGTCACGAAAGGAATCAAGTTCTGAGGAACACCATTGGGTAATTCGCCGATTTCAGCCGACGGATGCGCTCCGACGGGGTTAAAGTAGCGAAGGATGATGCTCTTGAAAGGCGCTCCGGCATTGATAGTATCAGTAATAATCTCTTCCGACACCTGTTTTGTGTTACCGTAGGGAGATGTCGCTTTCTTGATGGGTGACTGCTCGGTGACAGGATTTACATCAGGTTCGCCATATACTGTGCACGATGATGAGAACACTATACCTTTGACATTGTTGGGCGCCATCAAATCAAGTAGGTTCATCAATGTGTTGAGGTTGTTGCGATAATAAAGAATCGGTTTCTGCATTGACTCGCCGACAGCTTTCGACGCTGCAAAATTGATAATACCGCGAATGTCGGGATAATCAGCGAATAGTTTTGTCAATGCTGCCATGTCGGTGCATGATGCTTCCACAAAATCCGGGCGAATTCCGGTGATTCGTTCGATACCATCGAGTACATCAACATTGGAATTTGACAAGTCATCAATAATTACTACGGGATAGCCGGCTTGTTGAAGCTCTACCACTGTGTGCGAACCGATATATCCGGTTCCTCCGGTCACGAGGATGCGTTCTTTCTTGGTTGACATGAGTTCTTTATTAGTTAGGTTTATAATTTCTATTGCAAATTTAGTCTAAAAATTATTATTTGCCAATACAATTTACTCGCATTTTACAATTTTTACAATCAAATTCGAGGCGCATTTCAAAGCCTTGCCCACGCAATGTCAATGGTTCGGCATACAATTTTTCGCCACCTTCTTTGAGGCATGCCCCTATCTCTCTACGCAAGCAATAGCGCGTTTCCATCAGCATCAATGCCTTCCCACGATGCAATTTTGCCACCTCTATTGCAGGCTCTATTTGCTCCACACCACACTTTTTGTAGAATTGTTGTGCCGCTTTGTTGGAAACATTGGTGCGGTAATCGAGATATTTCCCTTCTGTGGGTAGGGTATATGTAGAAGTTGACGTTGCACGAGCTATAACACGCTGTGCCGACAATGTTGATATTAATGCCTCAGCAAGGCGGCGACGCATATCGGTCAATATCGATGCCGGAACAAACTCCTCCCCGATATTATCTTCATATTTCTCAACTGCAAATATCGTGTCGCCCCATTTCATCAACTGTCGCTGTCTGTGCTCGCGGGGATTGTTATTGGCTTGGATTATGGGCTGAGTCGCAGTAATAACAGTTTCCCCAACGCCCTCGATTCTACCGGTCAAAGCTATTGAGTCATCATTGTGTCGACTGATTGAAATTTCAATTGGGATCTCTCTCTTAGCCGTGGGACGAGAAAGCATTTCTTCTCGCGCCTTGTCATGCGACCGATACAATTTCGTCCCTGTTGGTAATATGATTCTTTCAGCCGGATATATTAATTTACCATCAGTTCGATTTACCCTGAATCCTCCGATTTTCTCATCATTGGTTATGTAGGATAATCCGTCCCCATTGACAAGAGTAGTAGCAAGCGACGACTCAATCCCTTTGGCAGTACAGTTTTTGACAACTCCGACATATTCTCCAAGTGATTTAGGCGAATTTAATGATGCAATATTTTTGTATTTAGCCACACCTTTATCTGCGTGTAGAAAATAGTCGGTAAATCCTCGATTAAACGATTTCCCCAAGTCGGGCGTAA
>JAFXHY010000048.1 GCA_017536215.1 Muribaculaceae bacterium
TATACATTATAGAGGCGAGAATGGAAGATGGGACATCATTAACTACTAAAGTAGTATCCAAATAAAAATGCGATAAAAGATGAAATTAAGAAACTTTATTTTAACATTGATAGTTGTAGCTTCGACATTAGCAGTATCGGCTGCAACTACCCTCGAAAAGGGTAATTGGAATATTACAAATTCCGATGATAATTCGTTGACAATTAAATTTAATGGTGCCGAATTTTTGAATGGGGTGTATGCCTCTGCAACTTATCGCATTGAAAACACCTCAAAAACTGGAGAAATTAATACCTCAACGATGTCACCATCATCAGTCACAGTTGTTGATTGTGAAGATGAATTTGGTACAGGAAAAACACTTTCGCGATTGTATTATGATGGTACGTTGAAATTTACTCATACACTAACGGTCTATGACAATGTGCCATTTATTGTGGCGCAAGTGAAACTTGATCCGGTGAATCCGAATAATATAGTAGCATCTAATAATATTGTGGCATTCGCATCGACAACACGCTCAAATCCATTTAATACTTCGTCCGTTCAAATGATATGGGTACCATTTGATAACGATGGACATGGACGCTATCAAGTGAAGAGCTTAAGTTCCGAAATGGTTTCACATGAAGTGTCGTGTATTTTTCATGCTTCAACCAAGAGGGGGATTGTACTCGGGTCAATTGATCATGATAAATGGAAAAGCGGTATTAGAATAAAAGGAGCATATAATCGATATGTAGACAAAATAGAACTTCTTTCAGGATATACCTCAGATCTTACACGCGACTATGATTGGAATACCAATAAAGTAATACCTCACGGCTATGTAAAGGGTAAAGAAGTAAAATCTGCACGTTATTTGGTGGGATATTTTGATGATTGGCGTGTAGGTCTTGAAACATTTGGCGATGCATGTGCTACGATTGCGCCTCCCGCATCGTGGGAAGGCGGAAATCCGATGGGTTGGAGTACATGGGGTGTGATGCAGAATCATGTCAACACTCCGGCAGTTACCGAAACAGCACAATGGATAAAGGACAATCTTTTTGATCTTGGATTCCATGATAAATATGACCAGACAGTTATCAGTCTTGACTCATTCTGCGAAGATTGGGGTATGACGTCGGCTGAAATTTCTAAACTTGGGAATAAAGTATTATCCGATGGGACTTATCGCGAAGGCCTCGTTAAAAAAGAGGGGTTAAATATGCGCTTAGGTCTTTATGGTGGTATGGTGATATGGGATTGGACTTTTGATTCAAAAGTGGATGGAACCGGCACAGGAGATATCCCATCATATACTTGGAGAGATGCACTTTTGACCTACCAAGGAAGGCCTCATTACCTTTTCCAAAATGGGCAGTATTGTGCTATCGACCCAACTCATCCGGCATTCTATTATAATATGGAATATACTCTTTCACGATGGGCTGCAATGAATATCAAATATTTAAAGTTTGACTTCATTAATGCCGGTATTTGTGAAGGAGATTCTTGGTACAATCCTGAAATCACAACAGGAAAGATGGCCTACAACTATGGTATGCAAATCATACATGATATTGCAGCAAAATATGGTATGTATCTTGTTGAATCTATGGCCCCCTTGTTCCCTTATCGTTGGGCACACGGACGTCGTTCTTGTTGCGACCGATTTAGTGAAATCGGAGAGAGTGAATATGTAATGAACGCAATGTCGTGGGGATGGTGGACCGACCGCCTTTACACCGTTAATGACCCGGACCAACTTGTGCTTCATAAAGATGGCCACAATCAAGGAGAAACCGAAGGAGAAAATCGTGCACGTGTTACCACCGGAGTTTGTACCGGTGCATTCTTGATGGGTGATAGCTTCTCTGATAAGTGTGTATATACCGACGATAATGGACATACCAAAGGAGATGTAGTTGCATATCCGGAAGCATCAAAAGTGCGCGCACTCAAGATGTTTGGCAATGCCGATATCAATGCCTACGTTCGTGAAAATACCGGTTCGTTCCGTCCGCTTTATGGTGATAAATACACTTCATCACAACAAGCCGCTTACGTGTTCATGCGCGATACCCCCGATTATGTTTATGTAGCAGCTTTCAACTATAATAAATATTCAGTGCGCACGGAGGTCGTTTCATTTGAAAGTTTAGGTCTCGAAACATCAAATGTAAAAGAGATTAAGGAATTGTGGACCGGAGAAATGATAACGCCATCCAACACCTCATTTAGCTGTCAGATTCCCGCCGCTGATGCTCGTATTTATCGAATTGCCAAAGTGGTTTCCGGTGTAGGCGACGTCACTATTGATGATGAAATCGACAATACTATTTCAGTCGCAATCTCAGGCAATGAATGTGTAGTAGCATGCTCAAAAGAGATTTCATCAGTACAAGCCTACGATCTTAGTGGAAGATATGTTGCCGGAATTGATGACGTAAACCACATTCAAGCATCATTTGAAATCAATGTGCAAAGTGGAGTATATATTGTGAATGCCAATATGTCGGACGGTATAGTCCTTACTGAAAAGGTATTAGCTCGCTAATACGACGTTTATAATAACAATCCTCACAATAGCATAGAAGTAATAAAAATTCAACCCAGATATGCAACTATTTAGAAATAACATAAAGTCACTGCTTTTAGTTTTAATGCTTGCAATAACATTGCAAGTAGAAGCATTGCCACGTGCGGTCAATTATTCATTTAATCATATAGGCACAAATGAGGGGTTGTCGTCATCATATATAAAGGCAATAACGAAAGATAGTAATGGTTTTATGTGGTTCGGCACCAAAAATGGGTTGAATCGTTATGATGGCAAAACAGTGAAGAATTATTCATGTTATGACTATGTCAATAATCGAGGGAACAACAATATTAGTTCGCTATATGCAACCCCCGATGGAGGATTGTGGGTAGGTACCGACCGAGGTGTTTATATTTATGACCCCAAGAATGATACATTTACCTATTTAGCGACAAAAACGTCGGACGGAATAAGCGCTGATGATTGGGTGCAGGATATAATACCCGATAAACGAGGCAATATATGGGTTCTTGTCCCCAATCAAGGTGTGTTTCGTTATTATGGGGATAGTGTAGATTTTTACACTGTAATTCGCGATAATATCGGAAATAAAGATTATCTCCCGGTATCGTTGTTCGTAGACAAAGATGATGTAGTTTATTCCGGGACCACACGCTCCGGGTTATTCTTCTATGATCGCAATACTAATAAGTTCCGAAAAATGCCGGGATTTGAATCTCCCAATAACGAAACGATATTACTGATACGTCAGACATCGCTTGGCAACCTTGCGTTAAGCACACCATCCGGTAAAGTATATCTATATGATACTAACACCGGAGCCATGACGCTTGTCCCCATCAAAGAGGAATCAGGTGAAATTTTCGCACGCGCAATGATTTGCATTGATGATGAAATATGGTTGGGAACACAAAATGGGCTGTATATAATTAATATCAGTCATGGCAGTCAAGTGAAATTAATGGAGAGCAATGACGGAAAGACAAACTTGACAAATAGCATTATTTACACCCTCTATGCCGATGAAGATGGAAATGCATGGATAGGTACAATGTATGGCGGAGTGAACTTCTTTCAGCGCAATGGATTCCGATTTGACCGCTTTATGTCGGGCAAAACAGATACATCGTTGATATCTAAACGCATACGCGGACTTTCAGAGGATAGCAATGGGTTGATTTACATAGGGTCGGAAGATGCCGGAGTTTCAACATTTAATCCGCGAACAGGTGAATTTAATGTGTTTAATAAAAAAGATATTTCGTTGA
>JAFXHY010000049.1 GCA_017536215.1 Muribaculaceae bacterium
GTTGACGATCCATCAATGGGCAACTTTGGTAAAATATGGCGCATGGGATGGTATTTGCAATCAAACAAATCAGATTTAGATTCAATGTGTGATGTTGAATCTAAATCTATCGGTTTTAAATCAAGTGCTACCATGTCGCCATTATACGCTTTTTGTGATGATTTGCATGACGCGGATGTTGCTGAATATATCAAGGGCAGGCTGTTCCGCTATTGGTTCAACGAGGATACGGTCAAGGGCGACTATGCCGGTCAGAATCCAGATACGGCGCGAAATTCTCTCGACAACGTTGTGAATGGACGCTATGATCTTGCCAATCTTTTTGCCGCACGGCTCGACCTGAAGCCGTTTATCGATGCGTGGGGATCGTCGGTCAAGTTCGAGCTCTCCGCACACGGCGAAAATGCCATGCGCTACTGTGCCGTGGATGTGAATCCGAATGAAGCAGGCAAGATATATACTGACGATACTTTTACGAAAAACGCTGACACGCCTTTGCATTCCGCGCCATTGACCGCGCTTCAGTATGACGCAATGCAGATAAATCCATCGGAGCTTTTGGGCGAAGGCAGCGCGCCTGGTATCCTTGCGTTCGAAGCGGCGGCAGCGCATGAGAATGTTACGCTTAAGGTAAAGTTGGGCGATGAGACAATCCTCTCGTTCCCGATGCCGATATCAATCTCCTCGGTAAGGGAAATGTACCGGTGGCTCAATATCTGCAGTGCATGCGGCGGCACCGGCGTCGATCCGTCTCGGCTCGACGAGCCGAACAACCTCCCCGATTCGGAATGCGATGGACAACACTTTGTATTTGTGCACGGTTACAACGTAAATCCTGCAGATGCTCGCAAATGGGGCGATCAGATGTTCAAGCGCCTGCGTCTTTCGGGTATGAAGTCCATGTTCACGGCGGTGAACTGGTTCGGCAATAAATCTCAAATATGGGAAGGTGTCCCTCTTATAGGTGGAAAATCTCTTGATTATTACAGTAATGTGCGAAATGCACTCGACTCCGCACCTTATTTAGCAGAGGCAGTCAATGCCTTGACTGGTAAAAAGATAATGCTAGCGCATTCTCTTGGCAATATGCTTGTTTCTGAATCGGCGAAATATCATAATCTTATATACAATAAATATTATATGCTTAATGCAGCGGTGCCAATCGAGGCCTATAATGAGAATTCTTATGCAACTGAAATGACGGAACATGGATGGTATGATATAGACCAATCTAAGTGGGCTGCAAATTGGCATACACGCATTACCATAGATAATGATTCTAGAAAAAGATTGAAGTGGAGAGGCCGTTATTCAGGGATGCATGACATCGTTAATTGTTATTCTCCAACGGAGGAGATTCTTGCCAACGCAACAGTGAATGGATGGGGTGGCGTATGGGGGGCTCAGGAATTGTTCAAAGGCACGGCGTCACTTCATTTCGTCCCTGGTAATTGTGAAGGTGGTTGGGGATATAACGATGAATATACAAATATAGCTGGTATACTGACTGATTTTGCAAAGACCAATGAATTTACGAATTTGGAACTGATAGTCAATCCTCTATTCCGGAAATTAGATAACGGAATATTTCATCAGACAAATTCAATTGCAATTGCGCAAACGGAGTTGAATAAGGTTATGGGTGACGCAATTCCCGCAACAAGTTTTGCTGCGGGGGCAAATCCAATTGGTGCTTCAATTTCAGAGGATTATAATTATCAATCAAGCGAAAGTCCTAATGGATGGCCGCGTGATACTTATGAATGGTATCATTCAGATGTTTGTGACATAGCATATCTTTACATTTATAACGTCTTTTACAATCTGATTAAATAAGGAGTTGTCATGAAGAAACTTTTGATATTTTTTTATTGCGTGTTTCCATGCTTTTACTGTTGTTAATGCTTTTCCAGAGGGGAGTATCACATTTAAAGTGGTTGTTCATGATGAGGACACAAAAGCACCTCTCAAAAATATTCCAGTTATGGCAAGATTTGGTTATCGTCCAGCATTTTGGGGTGACAAATCAAGAACACGGGTAAATAAAAGTTTAACTGATAATACTGGACTGTGTCGATTTACAGGAAAATCAAATTATGGTGAAGCAAATTATAGTATAAAAAAGTAGTTGGCTATTATGATTCATCTGTTGGAACATATATAGCCACAAATCAAGTGCGTAATTTCTTGCCTTATAGATGCGAACCTTATGATTGCACATATACAACATTGCTCCAGCGCATAAAAAGTCCTATTTCTTTATTTGTAAAGAATGTAAATATTATGAACAGAAAAAAAGGTATTGTTGGATCATTCTGCCGTTGCTGCACTTACAATTTGCAAAAAGGTTGGAGTTAAAGTACCTGACCAAGCCGTAATATTAGGAGTCGATAATGATGAAATTCTATGTTTAGGGACATCCCCCTCCCTTACCAGCATTCTTCCGGA
>JAFXHY010000050.1 GCA_017536215.1 Muribaculaceae bacterium
AAAAAAACATCTCTTTGTAAGAGACGTTTCTTCATGCGCAAAGATACAAATTATTTTGCTATTAACAACAAAAAAACGCCGTTTTTTTATCTAATTAAATGCGATTTTAATGTAATATCTCGTTGTAAGATATGACATTACAATGCAAATGTAACTATTTATTTGGATATTGCACCATTATTTCGATGATTTTTTATACGATAGCGATATTTTTTTATACGATAACAAAATTTCTCGGCAACATCTTTGATTCTTAAATTTCTCCCTCGATTAAAAAAACACACACCTCAAATTTGCGGGTTTTTGCTGTTGCATAACCTTAATATTCAATTAATTACAAACCAAAAACATCTCTTACAAAGAGACATACGATTATTTAGCCATCCTTAAGGACACAAAAGATTGATATTTTAATCGAAACATGCATTTAAAACACGTATATATTACCCTGATAGCCTTGCTCTTAGTTGTCGTTGGTGCACATTCGCAAGAAACTCACACTGAGATTAGTGTGGACTTTCGTGTGAATAGCACAGTCATTGAAAAAGACTTCAGCGACAACTCGGCCAGACTAACACAAATCATCAATTTTCTACGTGACGTAGAGAATGATTCCACTATAACGATGCTCGAAGTGTCGTTCTGTGGCTCGGCTTCTCCCGAAGGTAGCCACCAACTCAACCAAAATCTTGCACACAAACGCCTTGAAGCTCTTGAAAATTTAGTACGTAGTGAAGTCGACATTCCCGAAGAGATTATTACTCGCGATGACGAGCACATCTCATGGGATACTCTTCGCGAATTTGTCGTTAATTCCGACATCGAGCAGAAACAAGCTATTCTCGATATCATCGACCAAGAAGCACGACTCATCGACTATCCCGGCAAACGACATATCGACCACCGCGTCGTCCAACTTCAAAACCTCGGCGATGGCAAACCTTGGCAACAACTCAACAATTTATACTTCGCGCGCATGCGCAACGCGTGCGTAATCTTTATTACTTATAAACAGGAGCCCAAACCGGTTGAAAAACCGGCTCCTGTCGAAGTTGTTGAAGAGGTAATCGAAGTGGAAGAGGTAGTCGACACTGTTGTCGCAGCCGTCCCCGACACTATTGTCATCGACGACTCTTGGACTCGCAAATTGCATCTCAAAACTAACACTTTGGGATGGGCATTGGCTATTTCCAACATCGCTGCCGAAATCGATTTGGCGGAGCATTGGTCGTTCACCCTACCCGTTTACTTTTCGGCGCTCAACTACTTCACCTCGACAATCAAATTCCGCACTTTCGCGCTTCAACCCGAAATGAGATACTGGCTGAATGAGGAGAACGAGGGATGGTTTGGCGGCGCTCACTTCGGCATGGCTTACTACAACCTTGCTCTCGACGGCGATATACGCTATCAGGACCACGACGGCAAATCCCCCGCTCTCGGTGGCGGTATCAGCATTGGCTATCGCAAACCTATCACAAGCGACAATCGCTGGCACATTGAATTCACTCTCGGCGCCGGTGTGTATCGTTTGCACTACGATAAATTCTACAATACCCCCAACACATCTGCCGGTCTCATGATAGAAACGGTGAAAAAGACTTATTGGGGATTGGATAACGCCGCCGTGACTTTCACTTACTCATTCGACCTTAACAAGAAAGGGGGCAAACGATGAAAAGCATTATCAGCAAAATATTGCTTGGTATCATGCTCTCTCTTTCAATCGTAGGTTGCGATGTGCATGAATTCCCCGGCACGCCCGAAAATGTGGCGTTCCGTTTGCGTCTCAACTTCGAAACCGAGATGCTCAAATGGACTCATGTGGTAGAAGGCTCCAACGTCATCGAACAAGGCACCGGTCCTGTCTACGATAATATTCGCAACTATGGTCAAATCAGATATGTGGTGCGCGCTTACCCCGTGACGAAAGCCGGACGCAACTACGAATACTACACCAAAGAGTTTATCTTCACACAGGACATTCTCGATGGTTACGACTTCGAAGACGTAATAGAACTTCCCGCCGGCAACTACGATATAATGGTGTGGTCCGACATAATACAGTCGACCAACGACGATTGGCACTACAACCCCGCCAACTTCTCCGAAATCACCCTCAACGGCGACTACATCGGTAGCAATGACTACCGCGACGCATTCCGAGGCTCCGGATTCATCACGTTGGAGTCAAGTGTCGTGGAACACGACCCCGCTACTCTCGACATCACCATGCAACGACCGCTCGCAAAATTCGAACTTATCTCCAACGACCTGCAAGAATTCTACGAAAAGGAAATTGAATATCAAGAGATGCTTGCAGCCTCACGTGGCGAATTGCCTCCCTCGCGTGTCAACACCGACAACTATACAGTTGTGGTTAATTACATCAGCCACCTCCCCAACACTTTCAACATATTCTCCGACAAACCAATCGACGCAGCAGAGAATATGAAATTTGAATCCAAGCTGAATATCGTGGGTTCCAACGAGGCATCTCTCGGATTTGACTATGTGCTTATCAACGGCATTAGTGGAGGTATGACGATACAAGTGGGATTCTACGACAAGGAGGGACGCCAGATTGCACTTTCCGAACTTATCAAAGTGCCACTGTTGCGCAATCGCCACTCCGTGCTCCACGGTTCTTTCCTCATTCACAAAGCTTCGGGGGGATTGACTATTAATCCCGATTTCGGTTGGCCCGACAATAATATTGTAATAGAATAATGAATATATCTCGACACATACAATATATGCTCCTCGCGCTGGTCGCTACGATAATGGCAGGCTGCAGCG
>JAFXHY010000051.1 GCA_017536215.1 Muribaculaceae bacterium
AAAATTCCGTCATTGGCTGTTTTTAATAATGCTCCTCCAATCTTTCCCCATGTTGAGATCTCCGATGAATCACTGATTAAGGTAGTGCTTACTTCTTTTGTGTCCACCGAATAATATTCCACCGTCATCGCCCCGCTATTGCGTGCCCCAGCATGGCGTGATATTTGGTCGATAGGTGTTGCCATCGGGCGTATCTTCACTATTCGCTCATCGATTTCAGTTAGAAGCAAATCCGGCGATGCTTCGCGACTCAATTCAAGTGTTAGCGGCTCTCCGGCTATATGCTTTCCACCGGCTGCGCCTACCATCACGCCCATTGCCAATGCATATTCGCCCCCTCCGGCGCAGCCACTCAACATTTCTACTATTACCCACATCGCTGCCAGCATCGCCACAACTTTTACCACATCACTTTTAAATACATTTTTAATCTTTTCCATCTCTTGTCTCATAGTTTTTTTAATTAATTATTCCCATACGCTTTTACGCATATTATTCAAAATCATTATTTCATTCTCACACTCTTTGCTCACCAATGAAGGGGCTTTACTTCTACCTTCATTCATCCATCTCTCAATCTTTTCATTGCGCCCACGTTCGTAGCCGCGAGCTTCAGCCTCGGCAAGCAGGCGCTCAATTTCTGCCTCTTTATTATCAATTTTGACATCTTTGTCTTGCCCGTCGGCTACCTCTTTTTCAGCGTCGGGAGGCATTTCCTCTGTAATCTCTTCTTCAATTAAAGGCTCTACTTCTTTTGTTGGTTGCTCTTCATTTTTTAATTCGTCGCTACCGTTGGCGGTTGCTACTGCTTCAATTCTCTCTTCGGTTTTATTCCCCATTTCATTCAATTTTTTTGGTGTCTCACAACAATTTGATTAGAAATAATTTGTTCGAAAAGCAGTATGGGTTGGTCGATAAATTACTTTGCAAAGATTTTCACGACAACATTCTTTCGTCGTTGATGGAATTTACGCCCCACCCATAAGTCGCGACATTGTTTGCTTTTCGATTACAATGCAAAATTACAACCTCGTTTTCCGCATAATGCGCGAAAATGTTACACTTATAAAAATTATTATGTCGGCGTTGTTATTTAATCAAATAGCAACTCTATTGCAACACTATGTGAACAGATAAATTTTCTGAAAAATTTTATTTTTCAAAATCTTTGTTTATCTTTGCATTGTAGAGATTGTAAATTGGAGATTTTGTTAATCTCAATTTTATAATTTCCTATCACTCATCGTTGACGATGCAGTTCATTCTTTGTGGAATTTAGAGAAATTCCTGAATTATCTTACTTATTCTCCGGCTGCCCTTCCTGGAAACCCGCCACATCCTCTCTTTTAGTCCAAGGCCGCTCGTGAGGTAGTTTATGCCTGAATAGGGGTGTGACTATTGTATACGAGATGTTGGACAAGGGCGCTTGGCGGTGCCTCAGTAAGCATCTTTTGCAATATTCACACCCTCTTTTTCTGTGGAGAATGTGAAATGGAGACTATAATATTCGACTTGTTTGTCTATTTTGCAATCGACCGAACGAATTGATAAGAAAACATAACCATTTTTACGCTATAAATAATTTAATTGAAATTTGGACAGAAAAAGGAGCGTCACCGTGAGGTAACGCTCCTTTTTCTATTCTATCTTATATTTAGCGTGGCTTAAAGTCCGAATATTGATTTCACCTTTTCTACATAATCAAGTTTTTCCCAAGTGAAGAGTTCTACTTCGATATCCTTATCCTCCTCATAGGCTGAGTGGAAATGCTTGACAACTTTGCGAGGAGTGCGGCCGAAATGGCCATAGGTCGAGGTCTCAAGATATAGCGGTTTGCGCAAGCCCAAGCGTGTTTCAATCCCGTGAGGAGTCATATCGAAAATTTCGCTCATTAGTGCCGAAATCTCGGCATCGCTCATCGCCACCTTCGATGTCCCTTGGGTATCTACGTATAGCGACACCGGTTGTGCCACTCCAATTGCATAGGCTACCTGCACCAACGCTCTATCTGCAACTCCGGCGGCTACGAGATTTTTTGCAATGTGACGTGCTGCATATGCTGCCGAACGGTCCACCTTCGACGGGTCTTTACCGGAGAATGCACCGCCGCCGTGTGCGCCATGGCCTCCGTAGGTGTCTACGATAATTTTGCGCCCGGTCAAGCCGGTATCTCCATGTGGCCCACCCACGACAAATTTGCCCGTTGGGTTGACATGCAAGATGAAGTCCTCATCTATCAATGCTGCCAAATGCTCAGGCAATCTTTTCTTAACCGATGGGATGAGGATGTTTTGTACATCTTCACGTATTTTCGCAAGCATCTTGCTGTCAGCTTCCTCTTGACTCATATTTTCATCAGCCGAGATGAAATCATCATGTTGCGTAGATATTACGATTGTGTGGATTCTGACCGGACGATGATTTTCATCATATTCTACCGTCACTTGGCTCTTTGAATCCGGACGGAGATATGTGCGCTCTACTCCGTTTTTGTCTACATAGGTAAACGATTCTCCACTGCGTCGGATGCGCGACAATTCCTTCAACAATGCGTGACTCAGTGCAAGAGTCAATGGTATGTAAAGTGGGGTTTCATTCGTTGCATATCCAAACATCATTCCTTGGTCGCCGGCTCCCTGTTGCTTGGGATCAACAACATCTACTCCTCGGTTGATATCGGGGGATTGCTCATGAATTGCCGATAGTACGCCACACGACTCTCCGTCAAATTTCAATTCCGAACGGTCGTAGCCTATCTCATTGATAACTCGGCGCACTTCCGACAACAAGTCGATGTAGGCCTTACTTTTGACCTCGCCGGCTACTACTACCTGTCCCGTGGTGACAAGGGTCTCGCATGCCACTTTTGAATTGGGATCGTGTGCCAAAAATTGGTCAAGGATTGCGTCTGAAATCTGGTCCGCTACTTTGTCGGGATGTCCTTCCGACACTGATTCCGATGTGAAGAGATAATTCATTGCTCTTAAAGTTTTTAGGAATTTGCCATTTGCTCTTTTGCGACAATTTCCGGATTAATAAACCATGCATCGTCAGTTCCCATCGAGGTGACTTGCTTTTACGATGCGACCGGTGATAATAAAAACAGTAAGAACAGGGGAAATAGGCTGGAAAATGCGGTTTTAGCATTTTTTTTGGTGGTTGCAAGCAGCCAAATTTGTCCACCGTTCTTTTTCTGACCGCAAAATTACGCATTTTATCGATATTTATACTACTTTTAATCACATTTTTTCATTTTGAGTTATCGATGAGATTAGTTTTTATTTAATTGTAATTGGCATCTCCAATTTTTTTGCCTACCTTGCAATATATTTTCCCCTTTTACGACAATGAATTTTAATCGTATAATCAGTTCTTTCTTCTTGCGCCTCCAAAAGCATCCTTTGCTTTGGACATGGCTATTCATCATGTCGATTCTGAGTGTTATCGATATCCCCGGCAGCCCGGTTTTTGCACTATCCCCCTTTATTCAAGTGCTTTATGTGCTGTTTTTTAGTGCGTTGAAAGCCACCATACTTTGCTGTGGGGTTGTTCTGTTAGAGCGTTGGAGGGTAGGGAAGTACTTCGCTTATTTCCTCGTGGGGATATTCTCAATTTTGGCTCTCGTCAATGCTTTTAGCTACACTTTCTACGACTTCGGCATCTCGCGCAAAATGCTTCTCATCTTCGCGCAAACTACGGCTTTCGAAACGGCAGGGATGATTCCCGCTATTTTAGATAATATCATTTCATTCCTGATTCGGTGGTCAACATTAGCCGTTATTGCCGCCGCAGTAATTTTATTTATCACACTCAAAAAAGTCCCCCGAAAAGCCTTCATTTCCGTTGCTATCGCTTCAGGTATAGGATTTTTTGCCTTCTTGATTTTTACTTTCAACTTTTCAAGCGGACGCACTGCCCACTCTCTTGCTCTCCGTATAGCAAAATATTCCGTTGAGGTATATCGTGCCGAACAGCTTTACCAACAATTACTCTCTCAGGCTATTTCTTTTCCCGATGCCGATAAAGTATACTCCGACCATGCTGCATCAAATTTCATTCTCGTAATTGGTGAGTCGGCTTCTCGCAAGCATCACTCTATCTATGGTTATCCTCTCCCCACCAACCCGCGTCTTTCCCTCCATGTCGACTCTCTTTTCATTTTCTCCGATGTCATTGGTTCTTCCGCGGCAACTGCCGGCAATATGGAGCGTATCTTGACATTTAAAGAAGATGATACGACTTTTGGCGACGGGCTTCGCTATCCCGCTTTAATCGACCTCTTCAACGAAGCCGGTTACACTACCTTTTGGCTATCCAATCAAGAGCGAGCAGGAACCGTCAGCAATACCTCTTCCGCTCTTGCCAGAAATGTCGATGTTATCACCTATGTCGGTGCCGATAACTCGGAGGATGCACTGCTGCAACGCTACGACGACGTGCTATTACCCCACGTTTTCAAC
>JAFXHY010000052.1 GCA_017536215.1 Muribaculaceae bacterium
CTATTTGCATCTAAATTTACGGACCACCGGCCGTATTCAAAATTTTGCGCCGTCGATGACATGATATTACTTGACGCAACAATCATGGTCGCTACAGCTAACATTTTTAGTTTTCCAATATTTTTCATATAAGGTAATCTGTGGGTTCTATTGACAATGAATAACCATCAGGCAATATGCCGTAGCAACCGCCATTTAATATTGATTAACGCAAATTTATCTTTTTAAACCCTAATAACGTCAAACGTTGCAACCAAAAAATAACACAATGGTAGCAATACGTTGTATAGCTATAAAATCACTTCTCTATACATTCTTTATCGAAACGCAACGCGACAGATGCATCCTAAAAAGGGTGAATCCCAAAGCTTGAAAAAACTTCAGGATTCACTCTAATATCATTAGATTTCTCTATGTCTATTTTCTCATGTGGAACACTATCTCGCGGGCATTTGAAATATTATCCCACGATAAGAAATTACCACTATGGGCTACACCATCAATCTCAACTCTATCGATATATTTATTATCCTCCGACAAGCCTTCAGCTCGTATAGTCAAGAGATGTTCGTCGGCACCAACTTTCACTTTGATTTCCGGATATTGCGGAGCTCCTATTGCAAATGTATTTGAGCCGGGAGCAACCGGATAAAAGCCCATTACAGAAAATATATACCATGCCGACATTTGTCCGCAGTCATCGTTTCCATTTACCACCGGCGAATTCGGATAGTTCACGCGAGTGTGATGACGCACCAATTCTTGCGCTTTTTCAGGCTGCCCACACCAATTGTAAAGATAAATATAGTGATGCCCGGGTTCGTTGTCATGACGATAAAATCCTTCATTAAAATTGCGATCGAGTTTGGCTGCAAAAGCCTCTTTTCCACCCATCAACTCTATAAGTCCGGGCACATCATGCATAGCGCAGAACAAATAAGTCCACTTTGAGCCTTCAGTAAGTCCGGTGCGATTATGATCATCAAGATTTATCCATTCGCCATTATATCTACGTGGGAGCATAAACCCTTCTTCTTTATTATATATATTGCGATAGTTTTTCGACATTTCTATAAGTCGCGCATAATCCTCATCGTGGCCAAGTTCGCGAGCCATCTGTGCCACACACCAGTCATCGTAGGCATACTCAAGCGTACGCGACACCGACTCTGCCGTGCGATCATCAGGTATGTAACCTAATGAATGATAGTAGCTTGCACCGGCTCGTGCTTCATAGGCAGTCCATCGATCGCGGTCACCGTAACGACGCTGAGTGTCGCAATCGGGGGGCACCATGGCGTTCTTGCGCACTGCCTCATAAGCAAGCGCTGTATCATAGTTACGAATACCCTTCATAAAGGCATCAGCTATCACAGCGTCGGCATGCGTTCCAACCATGATATTTGTGTAAGTAGGATTAGGCCACATAGGCAACCAACCACCCTCTTTGTACATCTGAAGAAGCCCGGTAATCCAATTGCCGGTAAGTTCCGGTTCAAGTATAGTCATGAGAGAATGATATGCACGGAATGTATCCCACAATGAATAATCATTATAACTTATACCCTCATGCACCTTGTCGTCGAATGCGCTATAATACTTACCATATTCCGAGAACTCGCGAGGGAACAAATAGCAATGATACATCGCAGTATAAAATACTGTCTTCGTATTATCATCAACACCTGAAGGTTCCATTTGCGAAAGTTTCTCGTTCCAAGCATCACGAGTTTCAGCGACGACCTCCTCAAAACGCTTCGTGCCGATTTCTCGCTCTAAATTTTCTCGTGCTTGCTCAATACTGATGAACGAGGTTCCGATGCGAGCTTCAACCACATTCGATTTGCCATCAAATGTAACAGTCGCGCCCAATCGCGTACCCTCCAGGCTTAGTTTTTCAGGGAACATCCAATGGTCATCCCAAGTTTGTTCTTCGGCAAACGGGCGATTGAATTTGATAACAAAATAGCCTTTAAAATTGGGGAGTTCAGGACCGATCTGCGACGATTGGCGGTCGGGATTATACCCCCATATCTCATTATTGACAGTATCAATATGGATATATCCCCTAATTTTTTCAAGTCTGGGTCCATAATCATTAGCCCAATCAGCGAGTTCTGGATTAAGATTGATTCCTTGCACTACAATGTGCTGTTGCTCCTTTTTGGGGAACGTGAAACGCATTATTGCAGCACGACTCGCGGCAGTTATCTCCCCTTTAATATGCCCACCATGGGGTGTTTTCATCTTGACCGAATAATGATAAGGTGTAGCTTTCTCATCGGC
>JAFXHY010000053.1 GCA_017536215.1 Muribaculaceae bacterium
GCATTATGCTTCACCTCTTTGGTCGCAATAACATTTCCCTTAAGGTCCATAACCTTTAGCGTCATCACCTTTTACCATTGCGCGACGATCATTCACCACTGTAATCGTGAGCGTATCTCCAGTCACCAACGGTGACACCAATACATCGTCGAGAGCATATTTAGAGAAATACTGCTGTGCTTTCCAGCGCCCATACCAGTCGCGTGCTGCCCACGATGCCACAGGCCAACAGTCATTATGTTGCCATACCAACGACCCCATACAATGAGGCATATCGCGACGATGAGCCTCAAACGCTGTCTTTATTGCATCTCCCTGCAAGATACCGCCAACATAGAGGAATGTCGGGAAATCTTCGGGAACACGATATTCATCTCGCATATAATCACGAATCAAACCATTCGCATACGAGCCGGCTCGTTGATGATCCATCATAACTTCTGAATTATAACGCCAATCACGCTCTTGCGGGGCATATATCTTTACCGATTCAAACTCCGGGAACGATTGGAATCCATATTCCGAGAAGAAGCGAGCCTTCTTCACGTTATAATGACCGATTGAATCGCGACCATGCCATACGCCCCAATAATGGTCATCTCCATTGATACCATCCGACGGCGTTGTACGGAAGGCGAATGGCGACGACGGGCGATAAGGAACTCCCCCGGCATATTCCTCTACGACCTCAGGCAACGTCACAAAATACATATCTTCAAATTGCTTCGTGGTCAATTCCTCAACCCCCTTTTCGATATAATATCTGTGGCGACCGCCCCAGCCATAATACACATCTTGACACTCATTGTTGCCACACCACACGGCTATTGAACAGTGATTGCGCAAACGGCGCACATTGTCTATCGCTTCCTGACGGATATTAGCCAAAAATTCCTCATCGGCTGGATATGTCGAACATGCAAACATAAAATCTTGCCACACCATAATACCATGCTCATCGCAGAAATCATAGAAACGGTCATCTTCATAAACTCCACCGCCCCACACGCGTATCATGTTCATATTAACATCTTTCGCATCGAGCACATGCTTCAAATATTTCTCCGTTGTGATTCGGGGCAAGAAGTTGTCCATCGGAACCATACATGCGCCCTTAGCAAACACCGGTTTACCATTCAGCTCAAAATATAGGCAATGACCTTGGTCATCTGGCTTATGGATTAACTTCAACGAGCGAATACCTATGCGGGTATTTTCTGTCTCTACTGCCTTTCCGCCAACATTGAGCGTTGTCGCAAACTGGGTCAAATACGCCTCGCCCAAACCATTGCACCACCACAATCGCGGATTCTTGAGTGTATAGTCGAGTGTCACTTTATTCATCCCCTTTTCAAGGTCTACCACCTTAGATGCCACTTTCTTTCCATCAGCTGTAATCACCAATTCTGCGCCTGTTTTAGCCTCATCAGCAAGCACCTCTACAACCGTGGAAAGGGTTGCTTTCTTCGCTGTTACATCTTTTTGAATATAATGCACATTGTTAATGCGTTCGCCACTCCATGTTTGAAGTTCTATCGGACGCCATATTCCCGAAGTCACCAAACGTGGCCCCCAGTCCCAGCCATAATGATATCCGGCCTTACGAGCAAAAATACTCAAAGTCTTGTTGAACAATCCACCCTGCTGTGCTTGGTCGGGACCGGTATTAAATGTGTAATCAAATTTATCATACTTCGGCAAGTCAACCTTGATTGGCGACTCAAACAACACTTCAAGCAAGTTGTCTCCCTCTTTCAATATGCCCTTTACGTCAACACGCCATGTGCGGTGCATATTGTTAACCTTAAGAATGCGATGATGATTCAGATATATTGTCGCATATGTATCCAATCCGTGGAACACCAACTCCTGATTCGTCGCAGAGACCTCCTCGGCTGTTGCATTTAGATGTGTTTCATACATCCAATCTTCCTTATCTACCCATTGAACTCCACGTTCGTTCAAGCGGAAGAACGGGTCCTCAATAATCTCATTTGCCATTAAGTCGGTGTGGACTGTCCCGGGAACTGTCGCGGGATACCAATTCTCTCCGCGCCACTGTCGAAAGCGCCAACCTTCGTTGATCTCACGACTGTTCACCTCTGCTCCTGCCGACATTGCTGTCGCTATCGTTGCGATAATCAAAAGTAATTTTTTCATGAGCATTTTTTATTTCGTGTTTATATTTAGTTGTTAAACTTCACTCTTCTACAAAGATATCCTCATTTTTTGCCTTTTCTTGCAATTAAATGTTCAGTTTCAATCATTTTTGCTCCATTTAATCGCATTTGACGCATTTTTTCTATTTTTTGGAGCTACTTACTATATTCCGACCCATTGATTATTATCGGCTTTGCTTCATGGTGTCCGGTAATTTTATTCCCCTTCACTTCTACATCTTCACTCCCACTCACCTCTACGGCTCTACCTCCTCGCATCTCAAATTCATTATCAATGATACGAATTCCGCTATGCACCGCTCCCGACTCGCGAATTATCTCCGGACGTACCGATATTACCGGGCTGCCACACTCCACAAACTTATTTCCGCGTATCGTAACATCTCTCACAGGCCCCGACTCATACCAGCCTCGCGCATCATCCGATATATGTATCGCTGCCATCGGTATCCTATAAAACACATTATCCTCTATCTCCACCTTTCGGCGTGTTGTCACTAAAATCCCGCGCGTGGGAACCAACGTGAAATAGCATCCCGACACTCGCAACTTCGGCGTTGCCGACACATTCTCAACGGCTCTTCCATCTGCCAAGTCGAGCCGCCCTACCTCTCTATCAAGCGTAACAAGCCATTCATAATTATCGAGCTGCTTCGACTCTACAACTCGTCCCGCATATTTCCCAATAAGCGTATTCACATCTACCACCTCTATCGAGTCTCCGGGATAAAATGAATTAAATCCCCACGACTGATTATGCATATACCTGACGCGCATACTCTTTGCTGTCGGTTGCTCTAATATCTTCAAATGCGTCCCATGCACATTTATTGCATCATCATGAGCCCCCGAAAAATAGCAATTCTCAACATCTATATACCCTCGACATCCTGAAAATTGCAAAAAATCGGCGAATCCGGCACATGTCCTACCACTACTTTCTTCGGGTGCCATACGACAGTCAACCACCGTTATATCTCTTGAATTTTGCGACACTATCCCGAAATTGCCCATAAATTGCAATTTCAGACCCTCGAGTTTTAC
>JAFXHY010000007.1 GCA_017536215.1 Muribaculaceae bacterium
ATTCTTGAAGAAGACAACCAACGCGGTTTGGCCCACTTCCTCGAACACATGTGCTTCAATGGCACCGAGAATTTCCCCGGCAACAAAATTGTCAGCTGGTTGGAATCAAAGGGTGTAAAATTCGGCCAAAATTTGAACGCTTACACTTCTATTGATGAAACTGTCTACAACATCTCCAACGTTCCTATTGCCGATGTAGCTGTGCAGGACTCTTGTTTGCTTATACTTCACGACTGGGCAAATGCGCTCTTGCTTGAAGATGAAGAAATCGACAAGGAACGTGGTGTTATCCACCAAGAATGGCGTTCTCGCAACGTAGGTCAAATGCGTATTTTGGAAAATGTGTTGCCTACAATGTATCCCGACAGCCGTTACGGTTATCGTATGCCTATCGGTACGATGGAAGTGGTGGACAACTTCCCCTACAAAGCTTTGCGCGACTACTACGAAGCATGGTATCGCCCCGACCAGCAAGGTATTGTTGTTGTTGGCGACATCGACGTTGACCGTATAGAAGCTAAAATAAAAGAAATGTTCTCTCACATTGAGATGCCGGCCAACGCTCCCGAACGTGTTTACTACCCGGTTGCCGACAACGAAGGTACTATCTTTGCTATCGGTGCCGACAAGGAGCAAAGCTATCCTATCATACAGATGTCGTTCAAGACAGAGGCTTTCCCAAATGAAATGAAAGGGAATATGTCATATTTGGTACAAAAGTACGTCATGGGAATGATTACCGATATGCTCGACAATCGTTTCAGTGACATTGCCAACAAGCCCGACGCACCTTTTGCTCAAGCTGGCACTATCTATGGTGAGTATTTTGTTGCCAAAACAAAAAGTGCATTGAGCTTCTCCGGAGTAGCTAAGGACTACGACCTCGTACCCGTTCTTCAGGCCTTATACCGCGAAGCTTTGCGTGCTCAGCAACATGGCTTTACCGTAGGTGAATACGAACGTGCTAAAAATGAATATATGTCTCGTTTGGAACGCGCCTACAATAATCGCAACGACCGCGAAAATGGCCAATACGTTCAAGAATATGTTCGTCACTTCATCGACAACGAGCCTATTCCTTCAATTGAAGATGAATATCAATTGATGCAGATGATTGTACCTGTGCTTAAGGTTGAAATGATCAATCAAGTTCTTCCCCAACTAATCACCGAAAACAACCGCGTGATTTTGGCTATGCTCCCGGAAAAAGAGGGCTTTGCAATTCCCACTCAAGAAGAATTCGCTCAAGCTATGGCTGCCGTTGAAGCTGAAACACTCGAAGCTTATGTTGACGAAGTTAAAGCTGAGCCCCTTATCCCCAACCTTCCCGCTCCCGGAAAAATCGTCGCTGAAAAAGCTCTCGACCAATGGGGTGCTACTGAATTGACTCTTTCTAATGGTGTTAAAGTTATCGTTAAACCGACTCAATTCAAAGCCGACGAAATCCTCTTCTCCGCTACCGGCAATAAAGGTACTGCTCTTCTATCTGCCGACAACAACACCGACATTAAAAACCTCGACGTTGTATTGTCATCAAATGGCTTGGGCACATACACCGAAATCGACCTTCAGAAATATTTGTCTGGCAAACAAGCAAGCGTTGGTTTGACTATCGGCAACACTTCAACCGAACTTTCAGGCCAATCTACGCCAAAGGACCTTCCTACTCTTATGGAACTTTTGTATATGACAATGACAGATGTAACCATTACTGAAGATGAATTTAAGTCATTGCAAAGTAAATTTGCCGGAATCTTGCGCAATCAGGAATCAAATCCCCAATATCTCTTCTCACGCGATGCCATGAAATCGTTGTTTGAAAATCCGCGTAGTATTCCTATCACTTCTGCCGATGTTGAAGCTGCCAACCGCGAAAACATTCTTAACATTGTTCACTCAATGACCGCAAATGCCGCCGACTATAAATTCGTATTCGTTGGTAATATCGACATGGAGACATTCCGTCCTCTCGTTGAACAATACATCGCTACATTACCGGCTGATGCAAAAAATATTGCTACCGAACAGATTAACGACCCGTCTATGCAGGTGCGCAACGGCAAAATCAACGACACTTACACAGCTAAGATGGAAACCCCTCAAACCACGGTTATCATCATGGCATCAGGCAACATGGAGTACACTCCGAAGAATGTTCAAGTTGCATCTGTAACCGGACAAATCCTCTCTAAACGATTACTCGACACCGTGCGCGAAGACATGGGTGCTGTTTACTCTATCGGCGCAGCTTGTAGAATGACCCGTGATGCCGGCAAGAACGCAACTCTCGTTACTCAATTCCCAATGAAACCGGAATTGAAGCAGGAAGTTCTCGACTTCATCGCTGCGGAAATCGACCGTATGAAGGGGAATGTGACTCAAGAAGAAATTAACACTGTAATTGAGTTTATGGTTAAGAGTGTCAATGAAGCGAAAGAGAAAAACGGTTCTTGGTTGAACGCTATTAGCGGCTGGACTGTAAATGGCGTTGACATTTTCAATGGTAATGTCGAAACTTTGGAATCAATTACAATTGACGATGTTCAAAAATTCCTCACCGACCTTATGGCTCAAGGAAACTATGCAATCGTAATCCAAGACCCCGAAGTTGCCGCTGCTGAATAATACAATTATTCAACATAATAAACAAAAGAGTGTCACAATGTGACACTCTTTTGTTTATTATATAAATTCAGTACTATGGCTACATATAAGCCCCTGCCATGCCCTATGGAACGAAGGCCTTCCGGCCTTCGACTTATCCCCGGATGGTCATCCCACTGCGCCAGCCCTATGGAGTGAGGGCTTTCCAGCCCTCACATCGTCCGAAAGGACGGGTCGCGATAGCTCAACGAGGCTCGTCCGAGTTAATAACCGGCTGTTTTTAAACTGCCGGAGAGGGGATAGAAATCTTAGTGATTAAACTTTAGCGGCAGAGTAGCCACTCTATTGACACGATGACCGTCAAACGCCAACTCACCATTGACATAGGTTGCCAAAATTCGATGATTGACCAGCGTCAGTTCATAAGGGGTCCAATTACATGGCGACATCTCATCCTCCGGGAGATAAGCCCCAATTTCTGGCGTAAATGGCGTTGCTGCCTGCTCTACAACAACTATATCGGCAAAATACCCTTCGCGAATGAAACCTCGGCGGTCGATATCATAAAGACGTGCCGGATTGTGCGACGTCAACTCCACAACTCGCTCCACTGTCAACTCATTACCTGCACGAGACGCAAGAGTCAACATCTCTTGCAACATAAACCTTACCCCGGGCATTCCCGATGC
>JAFXHY010000054.1 GCA_017536215.1 Muribaculaceae bacterium
CTCCCGAAGCCGGATTTACCGGATAGAATCCGAGGGCTGAAAATACGTACCATGACGACATCTGTCCGCAGTCATCATTCCCCGCTAATCCACTCGAACTATTTTTATACATCTCGGTCATTATCTTCGTGAGATATTTTGCCGATTTGTCGGGGCGGTCTACATAGTTATACAGATAAGCCACATGATGCGACGGCTCATTGCCATGAGCATACTGACCTATCAAGCCCGACACGTTCCCGTTCATCTCCTCCGGTTGCTCATCAAGAGTGAAGAATTTATCAAGTTTTGCTTCAAATGCCTTTTTACCTCCTACCAAGTCGATAAGATGGGGTACATCTTGAGGCACATACCAGAAATATTGCCATGCATTACCTTCGGTGAATGGGTGACCTCCATTAGCGCCATGTTTCAACGGGTCAAACGGGCGTATCCACTCCCCTTTGTCGTCCTTAGGGGCAAAGAATCCACATTCTGCATCATAAAGATTGTCAATATTATAAGCGCGTTTATTAAAGTGCTGATAATCTTCATCTTTACCCAAATACTTCGCTAATTGACCCACACACCAATCGTCATACGCCATTTCTAACGATATTGAAACCGACTGAGTCTGCACATTTTCCGGCATATAACCCTTCTCTTCCCACACATTGTAAGGTGAGTTGGGATGCGACACTGTTGCCGAACGCTTCACTGCTTCATAAGCGCGCTCTGCATCAATCCCCGGAACCCCTTTGAGCACGGCATCAACTATCACCGGAATAGCATGATTCCCAATCATACAATAATTGTCCTGACCCCACAAATGCCAGATTGGAAGATATCCGTAAACATCGCAATGACGTATCATTGAGTTTACAAAATCGGCTGTTTCTTTGGGAGCCAAGATTGTATAAAGGGGGTGTGTCGCTCGATAAGTATCCCACAAAGAAAAGGTGGTATATTGCTCTTCTCCTGCCGGCACTTTCGCTACCGTATAGTCCGGAGCCATATATTCCCCATTTACATCACTGAACACATTGGGCTGTATAAATGAATGATAAAGTGCTGTATAGAACACCGTTTTAGTATCATCATCGCCATCTATATCTATGACCGACAGCAATTTATCCCACTCCTTATCTGCCTCTTGCGCAATTTGGTCAAAATTCTTTCCGCCTGCCTCTTCCTCAAGATTTTCCTTCGCATTTTCACACGACACTCCCGAGATTCCAACTTTCACTTCAATCGGAGCATTGCTATTGGCAAAATCTATCATTGCAATCAAAGTGCGACCATTTATCACATCCGCTCCTTTTTCATAGCGACCGCCATCTCTCATTTCAATCCCTGCGATAGGTTCCGAAAATTCAGCATAGAAATAAACTTTGCGAAGTTTCGCCCAGCCGGTGATAACGCGATATCCCTCTACTGCAGTAGGTGAAATCTGGCGCAACTGAGCATTGATAATCTTGCGGTCCCAACTTCCCTTCACTGCCGAATGGTCCATATCGAGACGTATCCTACGCACGGCTCCTTCGGGATAGGTGTAACGATGCACTCCTACACGTTTCGTCGCCGTTAGCTCCGCCTTAATATTCTCCTCTTGAAGGTCTACTGCGTAATAGCCGGGGCGGGACTCTTCTCTGTCATGCGTAAAACGCCCCCATGCGCGGTCGGTTGATGTAGGGAAAAAGCACACATCAATCAAATCGCACGCGCCGGTGCCACTCAAACGTGTATGTGTAAATCCATGAACATCGGCGTCTATATCACGATATCCAGAGCAATCATACCAATCGGGGGCCGGCTGTGTATCGGGGCTAAGTTGCACCATACCGAATGGCACTGTTGCTCCGGGATAACTATTCCCGAAAAGTCCACCCTCGATAGCTCCTGTGCCTATCATTGGATTGACATATTTGGTATAGTCGCCGGCCGTAGCTCCAATCGCCATCGCTGCGGCAAAAACTAAAAGTATCTTTTTCATTTTCTTTTATTCGATATATTCCCGTCATATTGTGGGATGAAGTCCTAATGTTTTCTTATCTCATACACGCGTGAATGCAATTTATGACCTGTGAGAATTGGAATTCCTACTTCCATCAGATATTCTCCGGTATATTCGCCATACTTGAAATCTCCGGCATCAAAACGATCGATTTCATAAATGTCATAACGTGCATTAGGGTCGAGTCCTTGCAACTTGACGTTATAGAAATGTTCGCCCCAGCGAGGATAAATGTCAAAAGTGAAGATGGCGCCAAGCTTTCCATCTTTGCTCATAAACTGATTGACTGCATGGGTGCCTGAATATGGCGAAATCAATCGATAAAGGTCTCCGTCCAAAATAGCAGGTTTCAATTTCTCATAATTCTTCACCGCTTGCTTTGAATATGCCAACTCTTTTTCATCCCATTCATGGATGTCATAATCATAACCAAGTTTGCCCATCATTGCCACATTAGTGCGGAATTTGATTTTGACATCACTATTCCAACGTGCCACGTGTGCGCACAACACTTTCGACGGCATAAAATGTCCCATTCCGTATTGTATAAACAATCGCTCCACAGGGTCGGTGTCATCGCTTGTCCAGAACTCAGTGAAATATTCCAATCCTTGGAAATCGCATCGACCGCCACCACTGGCACAC
>JAFXHY010000055.1 GCA_017536215.1 Muribaculaceae bacterium
GTTGGCGATAATGTCGATTATGATAATCGAGAAGCGCGGCAATAGTAGTGTGCTAATATCGATGGGAGCAACTCCCGGTGTGATAGCCGGAGTGTTTGGATGGCTTAGCATGTTGATAACGACGATAGGAGGATTTATCGGTGTGGTGTTGGGGGTAGTGTTGTCGTTGCTTCAGCAGTGTTTCGGATTTATAAAGCTTATCGCAGATGATCCTACAAAATTGTCGATAGAGGCGTATCCGGTGAGTGTCTCGGCCGGGGATATTGTTATTGTGATAGGCGTTGTGGTGGGGATAGGATTTTTAACGTCGATAGTGACTCGATTCTTGCTACATGGGAAGAATCGAGTATAAGAATCAAAGAATCAAATAGAGGGATTATAAGTATTAGCTGAGTTAAATATACTCGGCTTTGAATTTAGTGTGGGATATTAATGATTTAGGAGGAGGAGATTGTAGAGTTGCGGGTCGATTTGCTGAAGTGGAATGGTAACGAAATCGCGAAGCAGTGCGCGAGGGTGGGGTAATGTGAGTTTTTCCGTGTTAATTTCAATTAGTTCAAATAGCGTGGAGTCTTCCTTGAGTTTGGCGCAAGCGATTATGTCGATGTCGATGACACGGTCGGCATAGGAGCCGTCGCTGTTGCGATGTGGTGTGTTGGAAATGCTTTGCTCGATTGACTGAGTGTAGCCGAGCAATTCTTCGGGGGAAAGATTGCAATCAAAACTGATGCCGACGTTGAGGAAATCATTGGTTGAGGAGTATCCCCAAGGGGAAGAAGAGAATGTGTCGGAGAGTTTAAAAGAAGAAAAGGCGAGCTGTTGCAATGCAGCTACTGCTCGCCTTATGTTGTCTTCGCGATTGCCTAAATTGCTCCCTATGTTGATGTGGGCGTGAATCAAGGCTATCGTTGATTAGATGCGTTAATTATAAAGAACGGTTCACTTCAACTTCGATAAAGCCTTCGATAAGGTCGCCGACTTTAATGTCGTTGTATCCGGCGATAGAAATACCGCAGTCGTAACCTGAAACGACCTCTTTCACGTCCTCTTTGAAGCGTTTTAGAGAGCCGAGGTCGCCGGTGTAGCGAACGATGCCATCACGGATGAGACGAAGCTTGCAACCACGTTTGATACGTCCTTCGCGCACGAGAGCACCGGCAATAGTACCAACTTTTGAGATGTGGTAGGTCTCCATAACTTCAGCGGTACCTGTAACCTCTTCTTTGATTTCAGGCGCGAGCATACCAGCCATAGCGTCCTTCACTTCCTCGATAGCTTGGTAGATTACAGAGTAGAGACGCATTTCGACACCTTCTTTTTCGGCAGCGCGACGAGCGGCTTGAGAAGGACGAACTTGGAATCCGATGATGATAGCGTCGGAAGCTGCAGCAAGAGTAACGTCGCTTTCCGAGATTTCACCGACTGCTTTGTGAAGCACGTTGACTTGAATTTCGTCGGTAGAAAGTTTGATAAGAGAGTCGGAAAGGGCTTCGATAGAACCGTCCACGTCACCTTTGACGATGATGTTGAGTTCTTGGAAGTTGCCGATAGCGCGACGACGACCGATATCTTCGAGAGTGAGGATTTTCTTGGTGCGGAGACCGAGCTCACGTTGCAATTGTTCGCGTTTGTTAGCGATTTCGCGGGCTTCTTGTTCAGATTCGAGCACGTTGAACGTGTCGCCTGCTGTGGGTGCTCCGTTCAATCCGAGGATAAGCGCGGGTTCTGCGGGACCGGCTTCGGTGATGCGTTGGTTACGTTCGTTGAACATAGCTTTAATCTTACCGAAGTGAGTACCGGCGAGAATGATGTCACCGATTCGGAGAGTTCCGTTTTGCACGAGAACAGTAGCGACGTAACCGCGCCCTTTGTCGAGAGACGATTCGATAATAGAACCTACGGCATTGCGGTTGGGGTTGGCTTTAAGTTCGAGCATTTCAGCTTCGAGGAGCACTTTCTCCATGAGTTCGTCAACTCCGAGCCCTTTCTTGGCAGAGATATCTTGCGATTGGTATTTACCGCCCCATTCTTCAACGAGGTAGTTCATGTTGGCAAGTTCTTCTTTAATCTTATCGGGGTTGGCTGTAGGCTTATCTATTTTGTTGATTGCAAAAACGATAGGAACGCCGGCAGCCGAAGCGTGGTTTATAGCTTCGACGGTTTGTGGCATGACGCTATCGTCGGCAGCAACGATAATGATACAGAGGTCGGTAACTTTGGCACCACGAGCACGCATTGCGGTGAACGCTTCGTGACCGGGAGTGTCGAGGAATGTGATGTGTCGACCATCTTTGAGTTTTACGTTATAAGCACCGATGTGCTGAGTAATACCACCTGCTTCGCCGGCAATTACGTTGGCTGAACGTATGTAGTCGAGGAGTGAAGTTTTACCGTGGTCAACGTGTCCCATAACAGTTACGATAGGGGGACGGTCCATGAGTTCTTCTTCGGTGTCCTCAACCTGTTGAATAGCTTCAACTACTTCTGCAGAAACGTATTCAGTAGTAAATCCGAATTCTTCGGCAACGATATTGATTGTTTCGGCATCGAGGCGTTGGTTGATAGAAACCATCACACCGATGTTCATACAAGTAGCGATTACTTGATTGATGGGCACGTCCATCATAGAAGCGAGGTCGTTGGCAGTCACAAACTCAGTGAGTTTGAGAGTGCGGCTCTCCATGTCGGCTATTTCGGCAGCTTCGCGTTCGCGAGAAGC
Organism: Muribaculaceae bacterium; assembly: GCA_017536215.1. GTDB lineage: Bacteria > Bacteroidota > Bacteroidia > Bacteroidales > Muribaculaceae > JAGBWK01. The sequence continues at coordinate 2,720 of JAFXHY010000055.1, forward strand.
AAAGGCTTCGCGTTTTTCTTTACGCCATTTAGCTGCTTTTTTCTGACCTTTATCTTTTGCCGTTAGGCGAGCGAGAGTTTCTTTAACTTGCTTTTGAACGTCTTCATCGTTGATTTCAACGTGTTGTTGACGTTTTGCTTTGTTGCTACCTTTGTCGCGTCGAGGTTGGTTGGCATTGTCGCGAGAAGATTTGTTCTCGTTGCGACCGCCCGTTTGATTGCCTTGAACTTGGATTTTCTCAATGTCAATCTTCTCTTTGCCAATGCGACGGCGTTTTTTGCGTTCAGAAGAAGTTTGAGCAGTGTTAGCGGCAGTAGCGTTGATGCGTTGGTTGCGCTCGTTGCGACGTTCTTCTTTACTTTTCTTTTTGGGACGTGTAGATTGATTTAGAGAGGATAGGTCGATTTTGCCGATGACGTTGACTTGCGGACCATTAGCTGTTCCGGCAAGAGAGAAAATTTCGTCTTCCTCTTTGTCGATTGCGTTTGTTTCGGCGGGTTGAGGCTTCTCCTCTTCTTTTATATTTTTAGGCTGTTGAACAGTTTTTACGGGTTCAGCAGGCTGAGCGGGCGCTTGTTTTTCAACTTTCACTTCCGGCGCGGGTTGGTTTTCTTTGACCTCGGGCTCTTTGACGGGTTGAGGCTCGTGAGATTTTTGTTCGGCAACAGGCTCGGGAGTTTCCACCTTGGCTGGTTTCTGTTCGGCGATAGCCGGTTTTGCAGGAGCTTCTTGTTTAGCCTGCTCATTCGGGTTTTTCTTAATCACGTTGCCATGACGGTCGATTTCAACTTTACCTATAACTTTCGGACCGGTCACTTTAGTCTCAATCTCTTCTTTTTGAGTTTTTTGAGGTTGAGGCTTAGCGATAGGGGTCTCATTCTCTTTATTAGACAAGAATGCAGCTTTTTTAGCTTTTTGAGTCCCGTCAGTGTCAAATTCGTCGATTAAAAGGTCGACGATATTGTCCTCAATACGAGTATTGGGGTTATCATCAATCTCAATGTTTTTCTTGCGCAGAAATTCAACGGCGGTAGAAACCGCGATGTTGAGGTCTTTAGCTATTTTACTAATTCTTGTTCTTGCCATTTATAGTGTAAAAAAATTAGGGGTAAAATTGAATGAGAGAAAAAGTTAAAACCGCAATGATAAATTTTAGTCGTTTTCAAATTCGGCTTTGAGTATTTCGAGAACTTGGTCGACGGTAACTTCTTCAAAGTCGGTTTTGTCGAGAATTTCCTGACGAGGAGCGTTGAGCACTGCTTTAGCAGTAACCCACCCATTGTCCTTGAGAGTGTCGATAACCCAAGCGTCAATGTCGTTTTTGAATTCATCGAGGTAAACGTCGTCATCGTATACTTCTTCGGTGTCGCGATAAACGTCGATAACGTATCCTGTTAATTTAGAAGCGAGTTTGATATTTAAACCGCCTTTACCGATGGCGAGCGAAACTTCTTCAGAACGAAGGAACACTTCGGCTTTTTTGTTTTCTTCATCGAGAACGATAGAAGATATTTTCGCGGGGCTAAGGGCACGCTGAATGAACAGAGAGGGGTTTGATGTGTAGTTGATAACGTCGATATTTTCGTTGCGCAATTCTCTAACTATTCCGTGGATACGAGAGCCTTTGACACCAACGCAAGCACCAACCGGGTCGATACGGTCGTCGTAGCTTTCAACGGCGATTTTAGCACGTTCACCCGGGATTCGAGCAACGGCACGAATGTTGATTAAGCCATCGTGGATTTCGGGAACTTCAAGTTCGAAAAGGCGGCGCAAGAAGTTCTCGTTGGTGCGCGATACTGTGATTTTGGGGTTGTTATTTTTGTTGTCGACTTTAGCAACAATGGCGCGAATAGTTTCACCTTTGCGGAAGAAGTCGCCGGGAATTGATTCTGTTTTAGGGAGGAGCAATTCGTTTTTGTCGTCGTCGAGGAGAAGGGTTTCGCGAGACCAAGTTTGATACACTTCACCGGTAACGAGTTCGCCTTCGAGGTCTTTAAATTTATTATAGATAGCCTCTTTTTGGAGTTCGAGAATTTTAGATTGAAGAGTTTGACGCAAATTGAGGATAGCGCGACGCCCGAAAGCGGCAAAAATGATTTCTTTTGTGTGCTCTTCGCCGATTTCCACTTCGGGGTCGTTGTCAGCGCGGGCATCGGAAAGTGAAATCTGAAGATTTGGATTTTCAACAGTGCCATCTTCAACCACTTCAAGGTTTTGGAAAATTTGCACGTCACCGGTGTCGGGGTTCATAATAACGTCGAAGTTTTCGTCGGTGCCAAATTGCTTAGATAGCACACTACGGAATGATTCTTCGAGAACGCGAATCATGGTAGACTTGTCGATATTTTTCAGGTCTTTAAATTCTTTGAAACTCTCGACCATATTTACTGATTCCTCTTTCTTAGCCATAGTTGTTAATTTTCGGTTATAGGGAATTGTTATTGTATTATAATTAAGAAGGGAATATGTCCCTTTATATTTTATTTGAAATTAATTACGTAGCGAGCAACTTTTACGTTAGCAAATTCGATATTGGTAGGAATAAGCTCAATAACGGGGCGTTTCGCTCCTTCATGCTTCACTTTAGTCGGGATTTCGATAGTGAAGTCATTATCGTCGATATTGGTCAAAGTGCCTTGAAGTTTGCGACCGTCGCGAGTGGTAACTTCAATTTCGTTGCCGAGGTTTTTAGCGTATTGAGCTTTTACTTTGAACGGAGAAGTCAATCCGGCAGAGCCTACTTCAAGTTCGTAGTCTTCAACGTCGCGGTTGAATTCGGCTTCTATTTTGCGAGTTACATTGGCGCAAGCGTTGATGTCCATGCCAGTTTCGGAGTCAAGTTCCACAACGATACGATTGTCGTTGCTGATGTTGATGTCCACTATAAACATATCAGTATTACAGATGGCCTCTTCCACTACTTTGGTCAATAAAGCTTTGTCTATCATAAAAATGCGCGATTGGAATACATCAAAATATATTGATTATATCAACAAAATGGAGGAAGCGCCTGCCTCCTCCACTCTGCGATTACAAAGGTACTACTTTTATATTTATTATATATAACGGGGAGTTTTAAATTAAGGATAATTAACACATAATCGACAATAATTTGCAAAGATTAACCACATTTGACCTTTAACTCAAATAAATTTTGGTCGAATATAAATTAAACGCTATATTTGTGATAGTAAGAAATAAAACTATAATCAAAAGAATCGATGAGAGTAGTGATACAGCGCGTTTCGCGTTCCTCGGTAAAAGTGGCACCCGACTATTTCCGGGAAATAGGATGGGGGTTGATGGTATTAGTCGGGGTAGAAAAGGGAGATACAGCAGAAGATGCAGAGTATCTGGCGCGAAAAACGGCAGCATTGCGAATCTTCGACGATGAGTCGGGAGTGATGAATCGGTCGGTAGTAGATGTTGACGGCGAGATATTGTCGATCAGTCAGTTTACACTATTGGCATCGACACGTAAAGGTAATCGCCCGAGTTATATACGTTCGGCCGGAGGCGAAGTGGCACGAGTGTTGTATGAAACGTATTGCAATCGATTGTCAGAACTGTCGGGAATAGAGGTGAAGCGAGGCATTTTTGGGGCGCACATGGAAGTAGAGCTTGTGAATGATGGTCCGGTCACGATAATTATTGATTCAAAACTTTGCGAATGAAAGAGTTGGGAGAAATAACGTTGACAGAGCTACAGCGCATAGTAGATAAGTGGATTAAGGAAATAGGACACGGCTACTTTTCGCCTCTCACTAATATGGCGGTGCTGACAGAGGAAACCGGAGAAGTGGCTCGGCAGATGTCGCGATTGTATGGCGATCAGACGTTTAAGCCGGGGGAGACAGCAAATTTGGCTGATGAGTTGGCCGATGTGGTGTGGGTAGTAGCAGCGATAGCCAATCAAACGGGTGTTGACTTGACTGAGGCACTGCGTCGCAATTTGGAAAAGAAAACAATTCGCGATTTGCACCGACATGAACACCGCGGAGCGGTCGCTGAAGAGGCAATTAATAGAGAGATTAAGACAACCGATAATAAAGAATAAACAAATTAAAATTACGATATTATGACAGATAAACATCAAGAAGCGATAGCGTCGTTCACTCCGATTGTGGATGATGCAGCAGTTAAATCGGCGGTTGAAAAGATTATTGCCGAACACTATGCAGAAAACAACAATGAAGAGGTCTACAAATTTCTCTTCAACACAATTGACCTCACTACACTCAAATCAACAGATTCACCTCAATCGGTGGCCGACTTTACCGAGCGAGTGAACGCATTTGATGAGGAATATCCTGAATTGAAAAATGTGGCAGCGATATGTGTATATCCCAACTTTGCGCAAGTGGTAAGCACAGTGCTTGATGTTACCGGAGTAAAGGTGGCATGTGTGTCGGGAGGCTTCCCTGCATCTCAAACCTTCCCGGAGGTGAAGGTTGCAGAGACAGCACTTGCTGTAGAAGGAGGTGCGGATGAGATAGATATAGTGCTCAATGTGGGAAATTTCCTCGATGGGGACTATGAGGAAGTGTGCGACGAAATCTCAGAAATTAAGAGCGCCTGCCGCGAAGCGCATTTGAAGGTGATATTAGAAACCGGAGCGCTTAAAACGGCAGAAAATATTCAAAAAGCGTCGATATTGTCGATGTATTCAGGTGCAGATTTCTTAAAAAC
>JAFXHY010000056.1 GCA_017536215.1 Muribaculaceae bacterium
AAATTACCATTCTTGGTGACAGAGGGTATACGCCCCCGGTCATGCCAGGAATGGTAGTTATGTTAATAAGTAAGTGAGACGACTAATTAACAAGCCGGGGGCTTTTTTTGCCCCCTTACAATTATTAATAGAATTTTTTTCGTTTTTTTGGAAGTAACGAAATTTTTAGTAAATTTGCAGTATCCAATTTGGTGGTGTCGGGGAGCCTTCGGGTCCGATGCCGCTTTTTTTTATTCAAAATCAAAGGTCTTTATCTCAAGTCCTTTGGAACTGTTAATCATACAGACGATATGACGAATCTGAATTTCTCTGGATGTCAATGATGTCATATATTCATACCCTTTAGTTATTTTATCAGGGGCGAACATTGTAGGATCGTCAAAATATAAGCATAGCGTATCTGAATATTCGTGTATATCTGTTCTTGCATTAAACTTGACAAGCTGTTTGTTCTTCGCCCTAATAGCGGCTCCATAGTGTGCTTTGTTCTTGGTAATGGATTTGATGTCCATGCGAATACCGTCTAACACCATATCAAGCGATGTAAGTACATTTCCGTCCCGTCCTTTCTTCTGTTCGTCCGCCAAGATAATGCTATGACCACAAGAATACAGGTGGTTTACCAATTTCTTCTCAAGTCTGAAACCTTCATCGTTACCTTCATTGTGCCCGATGTGTGTTGCTTTCAATGCCCCAGTTGTTGGATTGAATTCAACCTCTTTGTATCGTTTGTCCTTTGAAAGTCTATCGTATAGTTTCCTATTTTCCTCGATGCGTTGGCGTTCCGATTCTTTTGTTTTGCCGTCATAGCAAGCCCGTACAAGTTTACAAGCAACGCACATTTCATTATCAGGAATAAACGGCTTTGCTGTGCTCAATTGGTCTTTGGCAATGTCGCAATCCTTACACCTGCGAATGGTATATGGATTGTAGTCCGGCATCGTCTTTTCTTGTTTGCCGGGATTGAAGCGGAAGATACCTTTGGTATCGCGTCCTGTGGCCTCCTCACCAAGAGCCATTGCTTCATCGTGTGGCGTTTCGGGGTATTTTGACTTGCGCACCTGTACAACAGTACAGCGGCAGTTCCAACCATTAGGTGGATAGAACTCCTCCCAGAAAGGGTCGGTAATAGGCAGTGTTACTCCATGCAGAGCAGCGTGTTCCGGACGCACTTTGCCATCGTTAGCCGTTCGGTATTGCAGATTGTAGCGGTCTCCATATTGGCTGAACTCCTCCCATTTGGCAGCCATTTGAGCCGAGTTGTGGACGAAGTTGTATTCAGCACGCAAGTAGTTACAGTTGTAGGTCTTATCAATCTTTCGAACGTCGTTTAAAAACCGTTCAAATGGTTTTCTATTACCATTCTCATCGAGCAGGGATGGGAACGCCTCATTGAGTTCGTGGAATGTCTTCATTCCGGAGAAGATGTAGTTAGAGCGTTTAAGATGCTGGCGCATGGCATCGGACATAAAAAGAGCACACGATAGAGAGGTTTCTATCGTGTGCGACTAAAGTCATATAAATATTATCCTAATTATTAATTCCTATCACGTATTAGGACTAATTGGAATTTTATAGCAGCTCTACCGAGCGGCGGATGAAGTCGCTGAGTTGAGCTCCTTTAAGTAGACCATTCCCAAGAAGTGCCAAGTCTATAAGTTGTTTTACCAATGGTTGGGTTGCTGCGTATTCACTTATCTCTTTCGACATCTTTTCACGCAAAACACCTACCTCTTTTTCTAATTCGAGAGTTTTTGTTTTGTCAGACTCCTCTTTGCTATCTCTTAATTTGGTGATTTCCTCATTCTTAGTTTCAATCTCATTATGCAATGGTTCAACAATAGCGGTGAGAGCGTCATCTGATGCATTTATAATTCTCTTTATGAGAGGTTGCTCAGTGTTAACGATGAGGTTGTAGCTATCAGGCAATTCTCCATAGAAATTCATGCCGGGTTGCATTGCTGCCATCTCTTTCATTCGGCGCATGAATTCATTTTGAGTAATCAAAACAGGATTGTCTTTCTCTGTTAAGGCCTCAAAACTTACAATGAAATTAGCGCCATCAACAGTGGGCAATTGTGATTGGAAAAGAGTAGACAAAGTGTTACGTTGCAATGTTGTCAATTCAACATTTTTCTTATCATCTTTGCGAATAAGATTGTCGAGAATATCGGCATCTACACGCACAAAGTGACTCTTCTCAATCTTCTGTTCAAGAAGTCCGATGAAGTGACTGTCGAGTTGTCCATCCATTAGCAATACTGAGTATCCGCGATTTTGAGCAGTCGAGATGTAGTTGTATTGTGCAGTCTTATCTGTTGCGTAAAGATAGATTATAGTCCCTTCTTTATCGGTTTGTTGAGTTTCAATGAGAGTGCGATATTCATCGAGTGTGAAATGCTTGTCGTCAACATCTTTGAACAATGTGAATTTCATTGCAGAATCACAGAATTTTTGGTCGGTAAGCATTCCGTATTCTATGAAAATTTTAATGTCGTCCCATTTGGCTTCAAAATCATTGCGGTCATTTTTGAAAATTTCTTCAAGACGTGATGCTACCTTCTTTGTTATGTATCCTGAAATTTTCTTCACTGCAGAATCACTTTGCAAGTATGAACGTGACACATTTAAGGGAATGTCGGGAGAATCTATTACACCTTGTAGGAGCATCATAAATTCAGGTACGACACCTTCAACAGAGTCTGTCACATACACCTGGTTGCAGTATAGCTGAATTCTATTCTTAGTTACTTCGATATTGTTTTTGATTTTTGGGAAGTAGAGAATACCGGTGAGAGTGAAGGGGAAATCAACATTCAAGTGAATCCAGAATAAGGGATCATCTTGACCGGGGTAGAGGTCGTGGTAGAATTTGAGGTAGTCCTCATCTTTAAGGTCGGCCGGTTTTTTGAGCCAAAGCGGTTCGGTTGAATTTACAATGCGGTCGCGGTCGGTGTCAATATATTTGCCATCTTTCCATTCTTGCTCTTTGCCGAAAATTACGGGTACGGGAAGGAAACGACAATATTTTTTTAGCAAGGCATCAATCTCTGATTGTTCAAGATAATTTTTGTTCTCCTCGTCAATATAGAGAATGATGTCAGTACCGCGATTCGCCTTTTCTATTTCTTGCATTGTGAATTCAGGAGAACCGTCACATTCCCATTCTACGGCTTTTGCTCCCTCTTTATAGGACAATGAACGAATTACTACTTTCTTTGCCACCATAAAGGCTGAATAAAATCCGAGTCCGAAATGACCGATGATAGCATTTGCTGTGTCTTTATATTTTTTCAAAAATTCTTCTGCACCGGAAAATGCAATCTGATTGATGTATTTGTCAATATCCTCGGCTGTCATACCGATACCATTGTCGGATACGGTTAATGTTCCGGCATCTTTGTCGAGTGTCACATGAACGCTCATGTCGCCGAGTTCGCCTTTGAACTCACCAAACGAAGATAATGTCTTTAGTTTTTGTGTCGCATCGATAGCATTTGACACAAGTTCGCGAAGAAATATTTCGTGGTCGCTATATAGAAATTTTTTAATTACGGGGAATATATTTTCAGTCGTTACCCCAATAGTTCCTTTTTGCATAATAATATTTTGTTTTGTTGTTATTCTTTGTTTTCTTTTGAGATGATGCGAGTGACGATGTCGGTGCCATCATCATTAAGGTCTACTGAAATAGTATCGCCTACATTAATTGATGCATCGATTATCAATTCGGCAAGTGCGTCCTCAAGATACTTTTGAATGGCACGTTTTAGAGGGCGAGCTCCATATTCGCGGTCATATCCTTTTTCCGATATGAAATTTTTTGCACGTTCTGTAATTTCAAGACTATATCCAAGAGTATCGATTCGTTTATAGAATCCTGCGAGCTCAATGTCAATAATTTTGTAGATGGCGTCTTTGTCGAGTGATTCAAACATGACGATATCGTCAATGCGATTTAAAAACTCAGGAGCAAAAGCTTTATTTAGTGCTTTTTGGATTACACTATGTTCGTACTCTTTGCTTTGAGGGCGAGTAGCAAAGCCTACACCGGAGCCAAAGTCCTTAAGCTGACGTGTGCCGATATTTGACGTCATAATTATCAGTGTATTCTTGAAATCAATTTTTCTCCCAAGAGAGTCGGTCAATCGCCCTTCATCAAGAACTTGAAGGAGCAAGTTGAACACGTCGGGGTGAGCTTTTTCGATTTCATCAAGTAACACAACTGAGTAAGGGCGTCGACGCACTTTCTCTGTTAATTGCCCCCCCTCTTCGTAACCTACATATCCGGGAGGCGCTCCTACAAGACGAGATACGGTGAATTTTTCCATGTATTCGCTCATGTCGATACGTATAAGTGAATCAGCGGAGTCAAATAGATACTCGGCAAGTTTTTTTGCAAGATGTGTTTTGCCGACACCAGTGGGCCCGAGGAACATGAATGTGCCAATCGGTTTATTGGGGTCTTTCAATCCTACACGATTGCGTTGTATTGCTTTGACAATTTTCTCAATAGCTTTATCTTGACCGATAATTACATCCTTAAGTTGAGGTGCCATTGCTTTAAGTCGCGCTCCTTCTGCTTGAGCAATGCGTTGCACAGGCACTCCGGTCATCATCGCGACTACTTCGGCTACTTTATCTTCATCTACAGTTTCACGATGTTGTTCTAATTGTTTTTCCCATTGTTGTTTGGCTATCTCCAATTGTTTGCGCAACTGTTGCTCTTTATCGCGGTGAGCCGCTGCTTTTTCGAAATTTTGAGCTTGTGCGGCTTTGATTTTAGCTTGACCGGCTTCAATGATTTCTTGTTCGATTGCTTCAATTTCTTCCGGTACGGCAATGTTGGTGACGTGTACGCGAGAGCCCGCTTCATCCAACGCATCAATTGCTTTGTCGGGGAAATTACGATCGGAGATATAACGTTCGGTTAGTGCAACGCAAGCGTCAATTGCTTCGGGCGTGTAAACGACATTGTGATGACTTTCGTATTTATCTTTGATACTACGCAATATCGTCAATGTTTCTTCAGCATTAGTTGGCTCAACTGTTACTTTTTGGAATCGACGTTCAAGCGCACCGTCTTTTTCTATGTTTTTGCGATACTCATCGAGAGTTGTTGCACCGATGCATTGAATTTCGCCACGGGCCAATGCCGGTTTTAGTAGGTTGGCGGCATCCATTGAGCCGGCTGCATTCCCGGCCCCCACAATGGTGTGTATCTCGTCAATGAATAGAATAATATTGTCATTTTTAGACAGCTCATTCAATATTGATTTCAATCGTTCCTCAAATTGTCCGCGATATTTAGTGCCTGCCACCAATGATGCCATATCCAGAGATATAACTCGTTTATCGAAAAGGATACGAGACACTTTTCGCTGTATGATTCTAAGAGCTAATCCTTCAACAATAGCAGATTTGCCGACTCCGGGTTCGCCAATCAATACCGGATTATTCTTTTTTCTACGTGAAAGTATTTGTGCCAGACGTTCAATCTCAACATCTCGACCAATAACCGGGTCGAGCTTACCGGCCTCGGCAAGTTTGGTCATATCGTTGCCGAATTTATCGAGCGCCGGAGTGTCTCCGGTATTTGATTTTGACGTGGTACGAGTAGTTCTGCTATTATTTTGATTTTCAGATTCGGGTGCAAATGCTTCGTCATCTTCATCATCATCATCGTCGGTAGTCCCGGCTCCGGCTTGCGGTGCATCAGCTTTGTTCGACAATGTCTTGTATAATGCTTCGTAGGTGACACCGGCACTTATGAACGGCTTAATGAAATCTTGACGCAACACTTCGGAGTTGTGGAATATAGCCATGAGAATGTGTTCGATATCTACTATTTCACTTTTTAGATTACGAGCTTCAAGAACAGATAATTTAACTAACCTATTAGCGAGGTCGGACACGGTAATATCATCATTATCGTGAACAGCTGTCTCAAAAAGCATAACATCAAGGTCCTGCGACAATTTGTAGACAGATACATCCCGTGTCAGCCGTTCAATTATAGAACTGGCTTTTGATAAAGGATCAGATATGAGTGCAAGTAGTAAGTGTGATGGCATTACCATCGAGCTATTATGTCTTGCAGCTTCTTTTTTTGAATTGTCGAGAACCGCTTTAAATTCTTCGGAGAAATTAATTTCCATATAATATTATTTCTTATGTTCTGATATAATATTGTAGTCGGGGTATATTAAACCAACTATTTATTTAATAGCAATAATTGTGCCAAAGTTTGTATTTATTGAGTCGTGTCGTGAAAAATATTGCCGTGACAACATATTATTTTACAAAATGTGGTTAATAGCTAAATTTTAACATTTATTTAGTGATGATGCTCAAATTACGTGGCCTAAAATTAGAATTAAGTCGCCAAAATTTATTATCTTTGTATGATATTTTGATGATATTTTTGGTGATTAATTATAACTAAAAAATAGCGTTGAAATAACATTATAAATATAGTAAATTTATCCGTGTTAATCTGCGCGCCACGTCATCCGAGTAGCGGTAGTTGCGGTAAAAATATAAACATTAATCAATATAAAAATGTTAGAAGAGGACAAAATTTTTAAGATTAATATCGAAGAAGAGATGAAATCGGCCTATATCGACTATTCAATGTCGGTGATAGTGTCGCGAGCTTTGCCCGATGTTAGAGATGGTCTGAAACCGGTGCATCGTCGTGTACTCTATGGCATGAACGAAATGGGCAATACATCAAATCACCCTTATAAAAAATCTGCAAAATGTGTGGGTGAAGTAATGGGTAACTATCACCCTCATGGCGACTCCTCAATATATGGTACAGTCGTTCGTATGGCACAGCATTGGGCTCTACGTTATATGTTGGTCGATGGTCAAGGTAACTTTGGCTCGGTTGATGGTGACTCGGCTGCGGCGATGCGTTATACTGAGGTGCGATTGAAAAAAATAGGGGAGGAGATGCTCTCTGATATCGATAAAGAAACTGTCGACTTCCAACCCAACTATGATAATACTCGTAAAGAACCGGTGGTGTTGCCTACTCGTATACCGAATCTTTTGATTAACGGTGCTTCCGGTATTGCTGTTGGTATGGCTACAAATATGCCTCCTCACAACCTTACTGAGTCCATTAATGCTTGTCTCGCTCTTATTGACAATCCTGAACTTACGATTCCGGAGCTAATGAGATATATAACAGCTCCTGATTTCCCTACCGGCGGTATTATTTATGGATATAATGGGGTGAAAGATGCGTTTGAAACAGGTCGTGGACGTATTATAATTCGCTCGAAAGTAGAAATTGAAGCTGAGGCTGAACATGAAAATATTATTGTCACAGAAATTCCTTATGGAGTTAATAAGGCAGAACTTGTAAAATATATCGCTGAACTTGTAAACGAGAAGAAGATTGACGGTATTGCGGACCTTTCAGATGAAAGTAGTATCGAAGGGTTGCGTATCGTTATTAAGTTGAAGAGTGATGCCAATTCCAATGTTGTGCTCAACAAGTTGTACAAAATGTCGCAACTTCAGGCTTCATTTGCCGTTAACAATGTGGCGCTTGTAGGTGGCCGTCCCAAATTGCTCAACTTAAAAGAAATTTTGCAAGCATTTGTCGATCACCGTCATGAGGTCGTTATTCGTCGTACAAAATTCGAACTTGCAGAGGCTCAGCGTCAAGCTCATATTCTTGAAGGATTAATTATTGCATCTCAAAATATTGATGAAGTAATCCGCATTATTCGTGCTTCGGCAACAACTGAGGACGCAAAAGCAACATTGGCTCAACGTTTCGAGTTGACAGATGTGCAGACTACTGCAATTGTTGAAATGCGACTCAAACAACTCTCCGGTTTGGAGCAAGAAAAATTGCGTGACCGTTATAATGATCTTCAAAAGACTATTGCAAGATTGGAACTTATTTTGAACGATGATCAAGTATGTCGAGATCTCATGAAGACAGAACTTGTTGAAATTCGTGAGCAATATGGAGATGAACGTCGCACTGAGATAGATTATACTGCCGGTGAGTTTAATGCAGAGGATTTCTATGCCGACGATGATATGATTATCACAGTATCTCACTTAGGCTATATAAAACGCACTCCGTTGAGCGAATTCCGTGCTCAAAATCGTGGAGGAGTAGGCTCACGTGGTAGCAAGGCTCGTCAAGAAGACTTTATAGAGTACATTTATTTGGCGTCAATGCACTCGGATATGTTGTTCTTTACTCAAAAAGGGTTGGTTTACAAACTAAAAGTTTATGAATTGCCAGAGGGTGCAAAGAATACTAAAGGACGTGCTATTCAAAATCTTCTAAACATTGAACCGGGTGACGCTGTCAATGCATTTATCAGTTGCAAGCAACTTGGAGATAAAGAATATGTTAATAGCCACTATCTTGTTTTTGCCACACGCAATGGTATTATTAAAAAGACATCTCTTGCCGAATATGCTCATATTACAGTTAAAGGGAAGAAAGCAATTATCATTCGTGAAGGTGACCAAGTAATAGGTGTGGATCTTACTGATGGTAACTCTGAAATAATAATGGCTAACAGAAATGGTCGAGCTATACGTTTCCATGAATCAAAAGTTAGATGTATGGGACGTGTAAGTACCGGGGTTCGCGGTATGACTCTTGATGAAGATGGCGCAGATGAAGTAGTTGGCATGATTTGTATGGCTTCAGAGTCAACTAATAATGTGATGGTAATTTCAGAGAAGGGGTATGGTAAGCGTTCTCTCCTTGATGATTATCGAATCACCAATCGTGGCGGTAAGGGCGTTAAGACTATTAACGTTACAGATAAGACCGGAGCGTTGGTTGCGTTAAAGAGCGTTAACGACGATAATGACCTTGTTATTATCAACAAGTCGGGAATTACATTGCGTCTGCATGTAAATGATATTCGTGTTATGGGTAGAGCAACTCAGGGTGTTAGATTGATTAATCTTGACAAACGAGCTGATGAAATTGCATCAGTATGTTGCGTTGATAATGATCCTGAAGAAGAAGCCGAAAAAGTTGAAGCAGATGAGGTTATAGATGATCAAAGTCTGGATTTAGTAGACGCTAATGATGACGATGTCGTAGAAGATGATATTATAGATGAAGGTGAAGTTGAAACATCCGAAGACGAATAAATATTAATAGAATAAGTATCGGCAGAGGCAATGGAGAATGTCTTTGCCGATATTTTTATAAATACAAAATAATGACGTAAGGAGATAAATTCTGAATATTATAAAGAGCAAATAAGTATTAAAAAATGCTTTTAATTTTGTATTTAGGTATTTGTTTCTTAACTTTGGTCACTACGTAATATGATTACTACTAAAAATATTTACATCATTCATAAACTTAAGTCATGAAAAAATTAAGCGTTTTAGGAGTATGTCTTTTTGCCGGACTTACTGCTGTTGCACAAAATTCATTGGTCAAAGAGGTAGAACGAGAACTTAAATCAGGTATCGAACAGTATCCTCAGAAAATTGAAAAATTGAAACCCGCATTTACCGATGCTGAAACTAAAGATCGTCCGTATGTTTGGTATGTTGCCGGTAAGGGTGGTATGGATTATTTTGACAATCAAGAAGTGCTGAAACAAATGGGCAAACCGGTAGATGACCAAATAATTGGCACTTCTCTAATGAATTCATTTGATTATTTAATCAAAGCATTGCCACTTGATTCAATCCCTAATGAAAAAGGAAAAATCAAGACAAAATATTCAAAAGATATAATCAAGCTTGTGCAGGGCCATTATCAGGACTTAAATAAATCAGCAGTCAATTTGTGGCATGCTCAGGACTATTCCAACGCCTACAAATCATGGAAAATGTATATGGAACTTCCGTATAATCCGGTATTAGGTGCAAATGCTCCTAAAGCAATGCACGATACAATTGCTTGCGATATCTATTACAATATGGGTCTTGCGGCATGGCAGGCTGGAACACTTCAAGAAGCTCTTGATGCTTTCGATTGCGCATTGGCAAAAGGTTATAACAAAAAAACTATCTATGACTATGCAATAGCAGTTGCTTATAATATGGATAGAAATTCATCAAAGATGGCTTATTATGCCGAACTTGCATATCCTCTTTATGGCGCAGAAGATAATCAATATATCGGTTATATCATAAATAATAAGATTGCCAATAAAGAATTTGAAGAAGCTCAAGTACTATTGGAAAAATATATTCAAGCAGATCCTACTAACTCTCAGCTTTACTATGTGCTTGGTGTACTTTATGATTCTCAAGAAAATGTGGAAAAGGCTATGGAGAATTATAAGAAAGCAATTGAAGTTAATCCCGAAAATGCTCAAGCATTGCTTCAATATGGACGTCAACTTTGCAATCAAGCATATCGCCTTGACGACGAGATATCAACTCTCCCGGCAGCGCAATATAACGAACGTCGTACAAATGAAGTTAACGTGTTGTTTAAAGAAGCAACTGTATATCTTGAAAAAGCATATGCCGTTGATCCGGACAACACAAGTGATGCTCTTGCTCTTCTTCGCAACTGTTACTATAACCTTCAAGATGAAGAAAACCTTAAGCGTGTAGAGGCAATGTATTAATCTCCATTGCAACTTAAAGTATAGATATAATGCAGGCGAATTTATTCGCCTGCTATTTTTTTGTATTGACAAATTGTTGTTTATATTGCAGAAGTTAAATATAATATTTATATTTGTGTAATTTAATAACTTGATAAAAATAGAGATATGACACCTTGGCTCATATGGTTAATAGCAACAATTGTATTGCTGACTGTCGAAGTCCTTTCAGGTGCGATAGTCGCATTGTGTTTATCTGTAGGATGCTTGGCTGCAATAATTCCTGCAGCTATTGATGCTCCTATCGTTGTTCAATTTGTAGTGGCAAGTGTTGGCGCTATTGCTGCATTTTTTATCCTATTCCCAATCATTCGAAAATACAAGCTCAATAAGGCAAAAGGAGATAAGGAAAAAAGTAATATGGATGCAATGATTGGACGTGTCGGTTGTGTAGCCGAGCCAATAGTTGCAGAAGGTCAACGCGGTCGAGTGACTATTGATGGTGTCAGTTGGCTTGCCGAAGCTGAAGCGGAATATTGTCCAATACAGAACGGTGAAAGCGTAGAAATTATTTCTTTTGACAGTATTGTCCTTATAGTTAAACCGAAAAGATAATTAACTCACTTTTTAATTTAATAAATCATAATATTATGGAAATGTTAATTCTTATTGGAGCCTTAGTGCTGATTGTGATAGTAGTTATATCGGCCGGAGTTAAGGTTGTCCCACAGTCGGAAACTCGCGTAATTGAACGTCTTGGAAAATATCATAGCACTTTGCCGGCAGGCTTGAATATAATTATACCTTTTGTGGACCGCCCCAAAATGATATTTACTCGTACTATGGATCGTCTGCCGACCGGTCGTTATATTTCACGTCTCTATACCACCAAGGTAATCGATCTTCGTGAGCAAGTGTATGATTTCCCCTCGCAACAAGTGATTACGAAGGATAATGTTACAACCGAAATCAATGCATTGATTTATTTCCAGATTGTTGATGCAAAAAAAAGCGTATATGAAATAGATAATCTCCCCAACGCAATAGAAAAATTAACGCAGACATCCTTGCGTAATGTCATAGGTGAACTTGAGTTAGATGAAACTCTGACATCTCGCGATACTATAAATTCAAAATTGCAAGCAATTCTCGATGACGCAACAAATAAATGGGGTGTAAAAGTTAATCGTGTCGAATTGCAAGATATTACACCTCCTGAAAGTGTTCGTGTAGCGATGGAAAAACAAATGCAAGCCGAACGAAATCGCCGTGCTGAAATTCTTAATGCCGAAGGTGAAAAGAAATCGCTAATCTTGCGTTCGGAAGGTGAAAAGGAATCGCGTATCAACGCAGCTGAAGCTGTGAAGCAATCAGAGATACTTCGTGCGGAAGGTGAATCAAGAGCAAAAGTGCTACAAGCAGAAGCTGAAGCGAAAGCAATTGAACGAATTGCCCAAGCTATTTCATCAACAAAGACTGACCCCGCAACATATATGCTCGCGGTTAAATATATCGAAACATTAAATGAAATGGTGTCGGGTAAAGATAATAAGACAATATACATACCCTACGAAGCATCGGGATTGTTGAGTTCTATCGGCTCGATTAAAGATATGTTTAAAGGTAATGCTTAAAAATATCATTGATAATTAATTTAAATTAGCGACTCAAATGCAAAATACCGAAGCTCAGTTTGACAAAGCTTTAAAACAATGTCGCAATATTTTTGCGGCGAAACTCAACGATTACGGCTCTTCATGGAGATTAATGCGCCCTCAATCAATAACCGATCAAATATTGATTAAAGCTACGCGCATTCGCTCTCTTGAAGTTAAAGGGGAATCTTGGGTCGGAGAGGGCATACTTCCGGAATTTATTGCAATTGTCAACTATGGTGTTATTGGATTGATTCAACTCGATAACGGATATTCCGACACTAAGGATATGTCTCCCGAAACAGCAATAGCTTTGTATGATGATTATATGTTAAAGACTCGAACATTGATGCTTGCTAAAAATCATGATTATGATGAGATTTGGCGCTTGATGCGGGTGTCGTCATATACCGATATTATACTTACTAAGCTAATGCGCACAAAAGAGATTGAAGATAATGATGGTCAAACAAAAATATCAGAGGGAATCGATGCCAATTACATGGATATTATAAATTATGCAGTTTTTGGTATAATTAAACTTACTGAAGCCACAAATTCCAAATAATGGATAATCTTCTGACATCATCTGCTGAAAATGAAACGCCGGACTCTGTTAATTCTGACAATCAACCATCAATAAAATCAGAACAAGAGTCGAATATGAAAAAGAATCGTTCGGGCAAGAAATTTAATTTCCTGCCCGAAAAATTCTATAATCCCTATGCTGTAATATCTCTGCGGATAATAGTCGGTCTGTTATTTATAATTTCAGGTTTTGCAAAGGCGATAGACCCATGGGGATTTATTTTTAAAATTGAGGACTATTTAACGGCATGGGGAATGGCGGAACCGCGCACGATAACGCTTGTTGTTGCCATCGCGATTTCAACCTATGAATTTATCCTTGGTTTTATGACTCTTACAGGGTGTTTAAAGCGATGGGCTCCAAGGTTGTTAATGTTGTCAATGATTGTTATGTTGCCATTAACGGCATATATATGGATATCACATCCTGTTGATGATTGCGGTTGCTTTGGCGAGTTGTGGAAAATCTCTAATGGTGCAACTTTCTGGAAAAATGTATTCATTACGATTGCGCTACTTTATTTATGTCAATTTAATAGCAGGGAACGTCGAGGCATATATCGTCCGGCAATACAATGGATTGTTGTAACAGTCGTATTATTATATTCAATAATTATCAGTTTATATGGATATAATTTCCAACCAATGCTCGATTTCCGTCCATATCCCGTTGGTACAAATCTATATTCGGTATTAACCGGTGAAGCAATCAACGATAGCCACGATATTAAAATGGTATATCGGCGCGAAGGAAAAGAACAAGAATTTTCGATAGATAATCTACCGGATTCAACATGGACATTTGTTAGACGAGTCGACAGCGAAGTTGAAGCTAATTCCAACTCCGATTCTGGTTTTTCAATACTTGATGTTGACTATGACGATGTAACCGATATAGCAATCAACAATGAGGGGGAAATGCTCATACTTGTAATTCCGGAGGCGGATCGAGTAGATATCGCGTATACATATGCAACCAATGAGATGAATAAGGCTATAAATCGCAGCGGTGGCTCAATGATAGCTCTACTTGCAGCCGATTCGGAAGTAATTGAGCGTTGGCTTGATGTGTCAATGGCCGATTATCCTTGTTATATTGTAGAAGACACTGCGCTCAAACAACTTTCACGTGGTGGCATGTCGATGGTTTATCTTAGAGATGGAATAATTGAATGGAAGCGTGCACTTTCTGCATTTGATTTTTCAACAATTGATGCACTTGGAAATGATACTCTTTCAATTAGTAGTATTGAAATTGATGACCGTAATAATTTCTATGTAATCACCGCTATTGCTTTAGCAATTTTGCTGATTATTGCTCTTACACAGGAATTCATCTTGAGATTATTGCCAAAAAGACAAAAAAAACAATTAAATTTGCAGTCGGAAAACCAAGATGATAAAAATCTTGATTAGTAGAAAAATATAATTTCCAACATTTACAATAAAAGATAAAAAAATGAGAAAAAACATTGTTGCCGGCAACTGGAAAATGAATACCACTCTTGCCGAAGGTGTAAATCTTGCAAAAGATGTAAATGAAGCCCTCAAAGGTTTTACCCCCAATTGCGATGTAGTTATCGGAGTTCCTTTCACTCACCTTGCATCGGTTAATGCAGTAATCGATGCAACCAAACTTGGTCTCGGTGCTGAAAACTGTGCTGACCACAAATCCGGTGCATATACCGGCGAAGTATCTGCCGCTATGGTTGCTTCAACCGGCGCAACTTATGTAATCCTTGGTCACTCTGAACGTCGCCAATATTACGGTGAAACTTCTGAAATACTCAAAGAAAAAGTTGCTCTCGCTCTCGAAAACAACCTTACTCCTATCTTCTGTATCGGTGAAGTTCTTGAAGAACGTGAAAACGGCTCTTACCTTGAAGTTGTAAAAACTCAAATTGAAGAAGCATTGTTTGAAATGAGCGCAGAAGATTTCTCAAAGCTTATTCTCGCTTACGAACCCGTATGGGCTATCGGTACAGGCAAAACTGCAACCGACGACCAAGCTGAAGAAATGCACGCATTCATCCGCAACGTAATCGCTGAAAAATATGGCAATGAAGTAGCTGAAAACACTTCTATCCTTTACGGTGGTAGCTGCAAGCCCAGCAACGCTCCTCAACTTTTCGCTAAACCCAATGTTGATGGTGGCCTTATCGGTGGCGCATCTCTCGATGCTGAATCATTCATGGGCATCGTAAAAGCATTTTAATTTTAAAGATTAATTCCCGAAATTAGCGGGATAAATTTCAGATGTTGGCGTCATGGCGCTATAGTAAAGTGACGCCAACATTATTATTACTTGCACTCCTTTTTTATCCCCATTCCTGATATCTCCTATTTATAATGAAGCTTTATAGAAAAATATCATCTTTCGGACTTGTTATTGCCGCAATTTTTTGTAATCAAATTGCGACATCCTCAGAACCTTCTGATACTACTATTACAGCTCAAATTAATCGTTCGGGAGTAATTACTGTTACGCACCCGGAGGCTCTTGAAATGCGTCTACGTAAGATGACAGTGGCAGATGGTGATAGCGCTTCACAAGTTGCTAAAACAGGTCGAGTAAAAAAAATGGGTGGATATAGAGTGCAAATCTATTCCGATAATAATGCTCGCACGGCAAAAAATCAAGCAAGAGTAAGAGAAAGGGCAATTTCGCAAGCATTCCCTGAATTATCAACCTACGTCATGTTTGATTCTCCGTATTGGCGTTTGCGTGTCGGCGATTGTCGAACGAGAGAAGAGGCTGATGAATTAGCAGTTGAATTGCAAAAAGCCTTCCCGGCATATCGAGCTGAAATAATGGTGGTTCGTGACCGTATTAATGCGAGCTTATAATTTCTATGTCAATGGACAAGAACTCACTTGAAGAAAACGCTATGAATACATCTGCATTTGATGAAAATGTGGTAAATCAATTGGCTGCTCACTATGAAGCGATTATTAAGTTGATAGGGGAGGACCCGAATCGTGAGGGGCTTGTCAGAACACCTCATCGAGCTGCGAAAGCTTTATTATATGCAACTCGCGGCTACCGTATGGATGTGGATGAGGTGGTAAATGGCGCAATTTTCAATCATGAAGGTTCGCGCATGATTATAGTTCGCGACATAGAATTTTATTCATTTTGCGAACATCACATTCTGCCATTCTTTGGGAAAATTTCTATCGGATATATACCCGACGGCAAAATAATCGGACTGAGCAAAGTCGCGCGTATTGTGGAAATATTTGCCCGCCGTTTGCAGGTGCAAGAACGTATCACCGAACAAGTGTGCACCGAATTACAAAAAATTCTTTCTGCAAAAGGGGTAATTGCGCGTTGCACAGCCGAACATCTTTGCATGAAAATGCGAGGGGTGGAAAAGCAAGAGTCGGTGACAACGACGATAGATTATAATGGCGTGTTCGCTGAAAATGCTACATTACGCCAAGAATTCTTCGAGTCAATCAGATAGTAATTGAATTGATGAGAATAGTTGTGCTTATTCCCTAAAAATCGTCTTCGTCGAAATCAAAGTTGTAGCGATTGTCGGAATCGTCAAGGTCGCTATCATCAAAATCCCAACCGAAGTTCACCTCTTCAGCGAAACGCGCAAGTTCGCGTCCTTCACGTTTTGTGGGACGTCCGAGCCCTTTTCTTCTATCAATAAATCCGGAAATTTTGACCACATCAAGAAGATCGTATTGAGCTTGAGGAGTTATGTTTTCCATGTATTCCGGCACTAATTTAGCTCCTAATCGATTTTCTGCCAGCGCTTTGACGCGGAATGAATAGGTGATGGGAGGTTTGCGCACGTGAACAATATCATCAACTTTGATGAGTCGTGAGGGTTTTACAACAACGGCATTTTCAGCCGACGGACCAACGCTGACTCGTCCTTTTTTGCATGAGTCGGTAGCTACGGTGCGTGTTTTAAAAATACGCATCGCCCACAACCATTTATCTATGCGTTCCTCACTTTTAGCCATTGGTTATTTATTGTTGTAATTACACATCGCGAATTGCAAACCGGAAAGCACAAACGCCTTGATAGCATCAATCGCTACATCAATTCGTGTCGGCAACTTTTGACGTTCGTCGAGAGTGAAATGCCCCAGGACGTAGTCTACTTGACAACCGCGGGGGAAGTTGTCGCCTATACCGAATCTTAATCGAGAATATGATTGAGTGCCAAGCATTTGAGCGATATTCTTTAATCCGTTGTGCCCGGCATCGGAACCCGATGGCTTGATGCGGATAGCACCGAAGGGGAGGGCAATGTCATCAACTATTATAAGAATATTTTCAAGCGCAATTTTCTCTTTTTCTTTCCAATATCTTACAGCATTGCCCGACAGATTCATGTAGGTCGATGGCTTCAGCATCACCAACTGCTTGTTTTTCAGTCGGCAGTGGGCCACATCGCCATATCGGTCAGTAGTAAAAGAAGTATTGGACACCTCAGCTAAGGCGTCCAATACATTAAATCCTATGTTGTGGCGGGTGTTACGATAT
>JAFXHY010000057.1 GCA_017536215.1 Muribaculaceae bacterium
AGTGCCATGTACCGTAAACCATTACTTGATTCAGAAAGTGCTTCGTCAAGACTGGGGATTTCAAGGCTATGTAGTGACCGACTGTAGTGCACCGGCATGGATGGTAACTCAACATAAATTTGTGCGCGATTATGAAACTGCTGCGGTGTTGATGATGAAAGCCGGTAATGATATTGAATGTGCCGACAACGTATATACCGAGCCATTGCTAAGAGCTTACAGAGATTATCGTGTGACTGATGCAGAGATTGACTCAGTGGCATATCGCATTTTGCGCGGTCGTATGCTTTTGGGCCTTTTTGATGACCCTGAACTTAACCCTTACAATAGCATTTCTCCTGATAAGGTAGGATGTAAGGAACACCAAGACCTCGCTCTTGAAGTGGCACGTCAGAGCCTTGTGTTGTTGAAGAATGACCGCAACACACTCCCTGTTAATCCGAAGAAGGTTAAAAAGATCGCAGTAGTAGGTCTCAATGCCGATCGTTGCGAATTTGGTGACTATAGCGGTACACCCGTTAACGAACCGGTATCAGTTCTTCAAGGTATCAAAAATCTTGTTGGCAATGATGTGGAAATTATACATGCACCATGGGTGTCACTCGCCACAGGTTATGAACCGGTGTCAAAGAATTTCTTGCCCGGTGGTCTTAAAGCTGAATATTATAGAAATGCGAATCTTGAAGGAACACCGGCCGTGGTGCGTACTGATGAGGAGATTTATTATGATCCCGCGAGTCAACCACCGGATCCCGCATGGTCACAACCTATGTCAGTTAGATGGACAGGTAAGTTGCAACCGACAGTCAGTGGCGACTATGTTATTTCAATGAAGTCGGACGACGGGTGTCGTGTATGGATTGATGGCAATAAATTGATTGACTCATGGGTGAGCCGCCCGGCAACAGCTGATGATATAACCATCAACTTGGAAGCAAGTAAAACTTATGACCTCAAAGTGGAATATTTCGACGGTGGAGGCGATTGCTTTGCGCGTCTGTACTGGCGTGCCCCGATACTCGACAATACGGCTCGCATTGAATTGTATGGCGAAGCTGGAAAAGCGGCAGCAGAGGCCGATATGACAATCGCAGTGATGGGTATTGACAAATCAATTGAGCGTGAAGGTCAAGACCGTTATACTCTCGAACTACCTGCCGACCAGCAAGAATTCATAAAAGAGATTTATAAGATAAATCCCAACACTGTTGTAGTAATGGTAGCCGGAAGTTCACTTGCAATCAATTGGATTGATGAAAATGTTCCCGCAGTACTATATGCATGGTATCCCGGAGAGCAAGGTGGAAATGCGGTAGCAGAAGCATTGTTTGGCAAATATAATCCCGGTGGGCGTTTGCCGTTGACATTCTACAGCTCTATGGACGATCTTCCTGCATTTGATGACTATTCGCTCATCAATGGCAAGGGTCGTACTTACCAATACTTCACCGGTAAGCCGCTTTATGAATTTGGCTATGGATTGAGCTATACTAAATTCAAATATACCGACCTTATTGTCAATACAACCGATGCAGGCGTCG
>JAFXHY010000058.1 GCA_017536215.1 Muribaculaceae bacterium
AGTGCCATGTACCGTAAACCATTACTTGATTCAGAAAGTGCTTCGTCAAGACTGGGGATTTCAAGGCTATGTAGTGACCGACTGTAGTGCACCGGCATGGATGGTAACTCAACATAAATTTGTGCGCGATTATGAAACTGCAGCGGTGTTGATGATGAAAGCCGGTAATGATATTGAATGTGCCGACAACGTATATACCGAGCCATTGCTAAGAGCTTACAGCGATTATCGTGTGACTGATGCAGAGATTGACTCAGTGGCATATCGCATTTTGCGCGGTCGTATGCTTTTGGGTCTTTTCGATGACCCTGAACTCAACCCTTACAATAGCATTTCTCCTGATAAAGTGGGTTGTAAAGAACACCAAGACCTTGCACTTGAAGTGGCACGTCAGAGCCTTGTGTTGTTGAAAAATGACCGCAACACACTTCCTGTCAATCCCAAGAAAGTTAAAAAGATAGCAGTAGTAGGTCTTAATGCCGATCGTTGCGAATTTGGTGACTATAGCGGTACACCTGTTAACGAACCGGTGTCAGTGCTTCAAGGTATCAAAAATCTCGTTGGCAATGATGTAGAAATCATACATGCACCATGGGTTTCACTTGCCACAGGCTATGAGCCGGTGTCAAAGAACTTCTTGCCCGGCGGACTTAAGGCTGAATATTATAGAAATGCAAATCTTGAAGGAACACCCGCTGTGGTGCGTACCGATGAGGAAATTTATTATGACCCCGCGAGCCAACCACCGGATCCCGCATGGTCACAACCAATGTCGGTGAGATGGACAGGTAAGTTGCAACCGACAGTCAGTGGCAACTATGTTATTTCAATGAAGTCGGACGATGGTTGTCGCGTGTGGATTGATGGCAAGAAGTTGATTGATTCATGGGTGAGCCGCCCGGCAACAGCTGATGATATAACCATCAACTTAGAAGCAGGTAAAACTTATGACCTCAAAGTGGAATATTTCGACGGTGGAGGCGATTGCTTTGCTCGTCTTTACTGGCGTGCCCCGATACTCGACAATACGGCTCGCATTGAATTGTATGGCGAGGCAGGAAAAGTTGCAGCAGAAGCTGATATGACAATCGCAGTCATGGGTATCGACAAATCAATTGAGCGTGAAGGTCAAGATCGCTACACTCTCGAGCTTCCAGCCGACCAGCAAGAATTCATAAAGGAAATCTATAAGATCAATCCCAACACTGTCGTAGTAATGGTGGCAGGAAGTTCACTTGCAATCAATTGGATTGACGAAAATGTTCCCGCTATCCTATATGCTTGGTATCCTGGAGAGCAAGGAGGCAATGCGGTAGCAGAAGCCTTGTTTGGAAAATATAATCCCGGAGGACGTTTGCCATTGACATTCTATAGTTCAATGGACGATCTCCCTGCATTTGATGATTATTCGCTCATCAATGGCAAGGGACGTACATACCAATATTTCACCGGTAAGCCGCTTTATGAATTTGGCTATGGATTGAGCTATACTAAATTTAAATATACCGACCTTATTGTCAATACAACCGATGCAGGCGTCGATGTCAGCTTCAAGGTGAAGAATACAGGTAAATTTGATGGAGATGAAGTGACTCAGGTATATGTGAAATATCCCGAAACGGGCACATATATGCCGATTAAGCAGTTGCGTGGATTTGAGCGTGTAAATGTCAAGAAAGGGAAGACAGAAGCTGTTGCAATCAGTATTCCATATGCAGAATTGCGTTACTGGGATGATAAGACAGGAGGATTTGTAACTCCGCAAGGACGTTATGAAATCTATGTTGGAGCATCTTCCGACGATATACGTCTCACAGGTGAGTTTGAAGTAAAATAAAAACAAAAATCATAAACACTATGTCGCAGAACAAAGTGGCACCGCGGCATAGTGTTTTTTAATAAAAGAATATACTATGAGAATGAGATATATAGCCGGTGTAGTGGCACTGTTGGTAGCTTGGCAAAGCGCAGATGCAAAGCTATGGATAAATGAAATTATGCAGTCAAATATCGACGGTGTTTTTACCGCCGGAGATTTCCCTGATTCATGGTTTGAAATTTATAACGACGGAGACGAGACGATAAGATTGGTAAATTATCGCGTTGGCGACAGTGATGATTTTGATAAAGCATACGTGTTTAACGCTACCGTTGGTGTTGGTAAGAACAACTATAACGTCATATATTGCGATAAAGTAGGGTCGGGATATCATACCGATTTCCGTATCGACTCCGGAAAGGGGAAATTGTATCTATTTAGCCCCGAAGGCGAAATCATTGATTATGTGTCATTTCCCAAGATGCTTGCACCTAACGTGGCATATGGTAGGGTGACGGACGGCTCTGATGAGTGGGGTTATCAATTGACACCAACTCCGCGAACAGCCAATACCGGAGGCGTTTCATCTACATTGCTTCCCGAACCGGTGTTCTCTGTTAAAGGAAATGCGCGTTATGATGTCAAACGAATAGAGGAGGTAACAGTCAGTATTCCGCAAGATGTTGAACTTCCTGCCGATACACGACTTTATGTCACTACCGATGGCTCGGAGCCAACTATCGAATCTCCAAGCTACGAAAAGGAATTCACTATTAGTACACAGCAAACGATGGTGATTCGTGCGAAATTGATTTCCGCAGAAGCACATTCTCCTCGTTCTACCACACACTCCTATATCTCTCACCCGAGAGAAGTGGATTTGCCAATCATTTCATTGAATACTAACTCGGAGTATCTAAATGATAGCGAAATAGGATTATGGCCAAACTTTGAACAAGATTGGCGACGCCCTGTAAATGTTGAGTATTTCGATGAATCAGGCAAAGAAGGTCATATCAATCAACTTGGTGAATTTCGTATTCATGGTGGTTGGTCGAGAAATCATGTGCAGAAATCTTTGGCGATTTATGCCAATAAACGATTTGGGACTAAAAACTATGCCCATCCGTTTTTCCCCGACAAACCTGAGGTTAAGAAATCAAAGTCGTTTGTACTTCGCAACGGAGGTAATGCTTTTCCCGATGTCCGTATAAAAGATTCATTCGTACAGACACTCTTTGGGCGCAACTGCGACAATCTTGATTGGCAGGCTTATTGTCCGGTAATATGCTATATCAATGGAGAGTACCGTGGATTCTACGCATTGCGTCAACGCTCTAATGAGGATTATGTAGAGGATTGCTATGATGGACTTGAAGATATCGATATGCTTGAAAACTGGGTAGAGGTAAAAGCCGGCAATACTGATACATTTGAGGAATTGAAGGCGCTCTACAACAACAATCCGACGTACGAACAGATGGAGCAAGCTATCGATGTCGAGAATTTTATGAACCTTTATATTGCTAACGCATGGGCAACTAATACCGATTTCCCGGGAAATAACATTGTGATGTGGCGACCGACGGAAGAAGGTGGCAAATGGCGTTGGATAATGAAGGACCTTGATTTCTTGGCAACACATTCGGCAAATTACAATTATTTCAATTTCTTGTTGCATACGGGAAGTTATAGCGTAGGAGAGGGGAATGCATCTCATGCGGTTAAGTTGTTTAAAGTGATGACCAAATTGGAAGAGTTCAGAAATCCGTTCCTCGACAGATTCTTTGTTTATCTTGGCGACTTCCTTCGTCCAACGGTAACAGCAGCATTGCTTGACGAGCAACGTGATGAGATAGCCCCGGAATATGCTGCACATTTGCAATGTTATGGCAATCCTACTGATTATAACGGATGGTTAAATCATGTTGAAAATCTAAAACAGTGGTGTGCAGAGCGCACAGAGGCAATGCCCGGTATATTATGTGATTATTTCGGTCTTGGAAATCCGCTATCGGTAAGTATTGATGGGGGTGCAGCCGGTGTGAGCATAAATGGTGTGCCGTTGACTGAAGGTAAGTTTGAAGGAGTATGGCCAACAGGTCGAGCTTTGACCGTGACAAGCGACAATCCCACGACAACATGGACCGCAATCCTAACGTCAAGAACAGGACGCAAAAATACCTATGAAGTAAACTCTCCGGAGTATGTAACTACACCAAACAGCAATGTTCGTTCAATACGTCTTGAAGCGACTCAATCGTCGGGAGTTGATAATGTGAAGGTTGACGATGATTCGCAGGTGAAGATAAATGTATTTGGAGATGCCGTAGTTGTAGAAGCTGATGAAGTTATCGAATCAATAGCGTTAATAGATTTGTCGGGTCGTAAAGTTGCATCGTCAATGCCGATGGTTGCAAGTGCACAATTGGAATGTGGACACAGTGGCGTTTACGTTGTTGAGATTGTACTTGTCAATGGAGAACGCGTGGTTCGTAAAATAATGCTTTAGTCATATGTTGCGACACAAGCGGTTATTATTGTCGGCAATCGTGTCGGGAGCCGCAATATTAAATGTTTTTGCATATGATGGAGCGTTGCAGTATATCGACAGTGTAGTTGATGTAGGAGCAGTAAGTCAGCGCTCATATATGCATGAAAATAAATTCCGCGTAGTAAATGTGTCGGATAGTGCGGTGAGTATTTATGGAGCAACGGCATCATGTGGATGCACGGTCCCACGATATCCGAAAGAGCCGATTTTGCCCGGGGATACAG